>CAMHMK010000032.1 GCA_946186225.1 uncultured Clostridia bacterium | reverse complement strand
ACTGTTTCGCCAAATCGCGGATTTTCTGCTTGCATTTTCCGATCCGCTGTGCTATACTTCGCTTGATGTTTATTGCCGGGTCTGCCCGGCGAGACAGGCGAGGATCGGGCTGTCCCCGGTTTCCTCCGGCACAAGAGAGGATGCGGTCGGTGCGAGCATCCGCCGGAAACCGTGCGGGCCTTCTCCCGGGAGCCGCGGGTCTGAACGAAGCCTTCCGGCTTCTGCGTAGGGTCCGCCGTATGCGCCGCGTTAAGGCGATCGAGCGCGCCGGGTCTCCGGCGAATCGCGGGTGGTACCGCGGAAGCATGGTCTTTCGTCCCCGAATTCCGGGGGAAAGGCCGTTTTTTTGTATATTATCACGCAAAGGAGCAGTCAATAGAATGAAAGAACAACTCGAACGCATCCGGGCCTCGGCGCTGGAGGCCCTTGCGCAGACGAAGGATTCCGGTGAGCTGGAAGCCCTGCGCGTCAAGATCCTGGGCAAGAAGGGTGAGCTCACCGCCGTCCTGAAATCCATGGGCAAGCTCTCGGCCGAGGAACGTCCGGTCATGGGCCAGCTTGCCAACTCCGTCCGTGCCTCCATCGAGGAGCATCTGGAGCAGCGGAAGCAAGAGCTCGCCGCCGCCGCAATGGAGGCCCGCCTGGCCGCCGAGGCCGTGGACGTCACCGTCCCCGGCGTTGCCCCGACCCTGGGCCACCGCCACCCGATGAACATCGCTCTGGATGAGGTCAAGGAGGCCGCCATCGGCATGGGCTTCCAGATCCTGGAGGGTCCCGAGGTGGAGCTGGCCGAGTACAACTTTACCAAGCTCAACACCGAGGAGGGCCACCCGGCCCGCGACTGGTCGGATACCTTCTATCTGAAAGAGGACAGCTCCGTCCTCCTGCGCACCCAGACCTCCCCGATGCAGATCCGCGCCATGGAGGCCATCCAGCACCCGCCCATCCGCATCCTGGCCCCGGGCCGCGTCTTCCGCAAGGATGAGGTGGACGCCACCCACTCCCCGATGTTCCACCAGATCGAGGGCCTGGTCATCGACAAGGGCATCACGATGGCCGACCTCAAGGGCACGCTGGAGGCCTTTGTCAAGGCCCTCTACGGGGAGGACTGCGTGGTCCGCTTCCGTCCCCACCACTTCCCCTTCACCGAGCCCAGCTGCGAGCTGGACGTCCAGTGCTTCAAGTGCCGCGGCGCGGGCTGCCCCACCTGTAAGGGCGAGGGCTGGATCGAGCTGCTCGGCGCGGGCATGGTCCATCCGAAGGTCCTGGAGGGCTGCGGCATCGATCCCGACGTCTATTCCGGCTTCGCCTTCGGCATCGGTCTGGAGCGCATGGCCATGCGCCGCTTCCAGATCTCCGATCTGCGGCTCATCTTCGAGAACGACGTGCGGTTCCTCGAACAGTTCTGAGAAGGGAGACAAGAGAATATGAATATTTCCAGAAATTGGCTCAAGGAGTTCGTGGACATTCAGGCCACGGACCGTGAATATGCTGAGATCATGACCATCGCCGGTCAGAAGGTGGAGACCACCACCCGCCTGGATGAGACCATCCGCAACGTCAAGGTGGGCAAGGTCCTGTCCATCGTCCGGCATGAGAACTCCGACCACATGTGGGTCTGCCAGATCGACGTGGGCGAGTCTGAGCCCGTCCAGATCGTCACCGGGGCGCAGAACGTCCGCCAAGGCGACCTGGTCCCCGCCGCCCTGCACAATTCCTGGCTCTCCGGCGGCACCCACATCACCAAGGGCAAGCTCCGGGGCGTGGCCTCCAACGGTATGCTCTGCTCCATCCAGGAGCTGGGCCTGACCAAGAACGACTTCCCCGACGCCTGCGAGGACGGCATCTGGATCCTCAACGACGAGGACGCCCGGGTGGGGCAGGACATCAACGAGGTCATGGGCACCAACGACTCGGTGGTCGAGTTCGAGATCACCAACAACCGCCCCGACTGCTATTCGCTGATCGGCCTGGCCCGCGAGACTGCGGCGGCCTTCAACGTCCCGCTCCGCCTCCATACGCCCGTGGTCAAGGGCGGCGGCCCCGGCGTATTGCCCGA
The DNA here is from genome assembly GCA_946186225.1 of uncultured Clostridia bacterium. Lineage (GTDB taxonomy): Bacteria > Bacillota > Clostridia > Oscillospirales > Oscillospiraceae > JAFRPC01. The sequence continues at coordinate 15,801 of CAMHMK010000032.1, read as the reverse complement.
GCTGCTGGACGTGGAGACCCCGGATCCCGATCTGTGCCGGCGCTACTCCGCCCGCATGGTCCGCAACGTCAAGGTCGCGCCGTCCCCCAAGTGGATGCGTCAGCGCCTGCGCGCGGCCGGGATCCGTCCCATCAACAACATCGTCGATATCACCAACTACGTCATGGTCGAATACGGCCAGCCGATGCACGCCTTTGACTACCGCTACGTCAAGGGCGGGAAGATCATCGTCCGCCGCGCGGGCGAGGACCGCAGTCTGACCACCCTGGACGGCGTCGTCCGGAATCTGAAGCCCGAGATGCTGGTCATCGCCGACGAGACCCGCCCGGTGGGCCTGGCCGGCGTCATGGGCGGCGAAAACTCCGAGATCGTGGCCGACACCACCGACGTCGTCTTCGAGTCCGCCAACTTCGACGGCACCTCCATCCGCAAGACGGCTCTGGCCCTGGGCATGCGCACCGACGCCTCGGCCAAGTATGAGAAGAACATCGACCCGATGCTGACCCTGCCCGCGGTCAACCGGGCCTGCGAGCTGGTGGAGCTGCTGGGCGCCGGCGAGGTCGTGGACGGCGTGATCGACATCCTCAACGAGGTTCCCCAGCCCGTCACCCTGCCGCTGGAGCCCGAAAAGATCAACCGCCTGCTGGGCACCGAGATCTCCGAGACCCAGATGATCGACTATCTCGGCCGTGAGCAGATCAAGGTCGTGGACGGCATGATCCAGGTTCCCTCCTGGCGGCCGGACCTGCGCCGGACCGCGGACGTGGCCGAGGAGGTCGCCCGCTACTACGGCTACAACGACATCCCCACCACCCTGATGCGCGGCGAGACCACCCGCGGCGGCTATTCCGCGTCCCAGCGCCTGGAGAACCTGGCCGGGACCGCTGCCCGCGCCATGGGCTACAGTGAGATCATCACCTACTCCTTCGTCTCTCCCACGGGTCTGGACAAGATCCGCGTTCCGGCCGACGACGTTCGCCGCAAGCAGCTCCGGATCCTGAACCCCCTGGGGGAGGACACCTCCGTCATGCGCACCACGGCCCTGCCCTCGATGCTGGACATTCTCGCCCGCAACGCTGCCCACCGCAACAAGTCCGCCAAGCTCTATGAGGTGGCGAAGGTCTACTTCCCCGTGGAAGGGGAGGACCTGCCCGAGGAGCCCAAGCACCTGATGCTCGGCAGCTACGGCGAGGGCGACTTCTTCACCCTCAAGGGGGCGATCGAGGCCATCCTCCGGGCGATCAACGCCCGGCAGCCCGGCTTCGAGGCCGTCACCGACGATCCGAGCTGGCACCCCGGCCGCTGCGCCGCCGTCATCGTGGGCGGCAAGCGGATCGGCCTCTTCGGTCAGGTCCATCCCCTGGTCTGCAAAGCCTATGAGATCGACAGCGAGGTCTACGCGGCCGAGCTGGATTTCACCGCCCTGCTGACCGTCCTGGCCGGTGAGAAGACCTTCAAGCCCCTGCCCAAGTTCCCGGCCACCAGCCGCGATTTGGCCCTGGTCTGCGACGAGAAGGTTACCGTCGGCGCGCTGGAGGACTGCATCGCCAAGGCCGGTGGCAAGCTGCTGCGCTCGGTCTCCCTGTTCGACATCTACCGCGGCGTCGGCATCCTGCCCGGCAAGAAGAGCGTCGCCTTCTCCCTGGTCTTCCGCGCCGATGAGCGCACTCTGACCGACAGCGACATCGAACCCGCCATGGAAAAGGTCCTCGCCGCCCTGGATCGCGAGCTTGGCGCAATCCGCCGCTGAGTGAAACCATAACGAGGAGAGTAGTTATGAAATCCATCATTTTATCCGCTGACAGCACCATGGATATGCCGGCCGACCTGATCCGCGAGCTGGATCTTCGGGTCATCCCCAGCTATGTCACGATGGGCGATCAGACGCTGCCCGACTGGCCGGACGTCACCCAGGAAGACCTTCTGGGCTTCGTCCGCCGCACCGGCAAGCTGGCCCAGACCAGCGCTGCCAATCCGGACGACTACGAGAATTGGTTCCGCGCCCTGACCGCGGAGGGCAGACCCGTCATCCACTTTGCCAAGAGCTCCGGCATTTCCAGCTGCTATCAGAACGCCTGCGTGGCCGCCCAGGGGGTTGAAAACGTCTGGGTCCTGGACACCAAGAACCTGGCCGGCGGCAGCGCCCTGATCATTCTCGAGGCCGCCCGCTGCGGCATTGAGGACCCCGCCGCCCTGATGGCGCACCTGGAGGCCTACCGCGAGCGCATCGAGGGAAGCTTCATCATCGAGACCCTGGAATTCCTCCGCAAGGGCGGGCGCTGCTCCACCCTTGCCGCCCTCGGCGCGAATATTCTGCGCCTGCGGCCCGAAATCGTGATCGAGGACGGGGCCATGCACGTGGGCAAGAAGTACCGCGGTCCCTATCGCAAGTGCGTCTACGACTACCTCAACGACCGTCTGCAGCGTCTGCCCGAGCTGGAGACCGACCTGGTCTACGTCAACCACACCATCCAGGACCCGGCCTTTCTCGAGGAGCTCAAGACCTACGTCCGCGAGAAGACCGGCTGCAGACAGATGATCGAATTTCCCGCCTCCGCTGCGATCTCCACCCATTGCGGGCCGAACACCTTCGGCTTCTTCTTCGTCCGGAAGGAAAAATGAAAAAAAATTGAAAATTTTCCGCCCTTCCCCTTTACAACCATCGAAAAATCGGATAGAATAACCGTAATGTTCTGCGGGGCCATCTGCCCTGAAAAGGAGGTTCTCCCAATGGAAGATCATACCATCAAGTATCGGGTCCCCTCAGAGGATCATGAGGAGATGAAACGGATTCTGACCTCCGTCTATAGCTCCCTGACCGAAAAGGGCTACAACCCCATCAATCAGATCGTGGGCTATCTCCTTTCGGAAGACCCGACCTACATTACCAACCACAACAACGCACGCGCAATGATCTGCCGTCTCGACCGCGATGAGGTCCTGCAGGAGATCGTTCGCCACTATCTGTTCGACTGAGCGTTCCCGCTTCGTCGGGGCCAATCGGGGCTGACTCGCAAGGGCCGGCCCCGTTTTGTCCGGTCCGGGCAGATCTTCTTTACAATTTCATATCTATCCTCGCTTTCAGAACCCATTTTTACCCCGGCAATTGGACCAAATTATGTGATTTTGTTGAACATTCGGCATAATTTTGTTGATTTTTCAACTTGATGCTTGACAAAACGGTCTCAATGAGTTACAATTTGGTTACATTAAGTTAGGAGGTGCTCTTATGGCTGACCAGCAAGGTCTCATGTACAAGGGCCATCCCTTGATGCGCAAGGACAACATCTGTTATTACGGCTCCATGGCGGATCCCTACATTGTGATCCTCCAGGTTCTGGAGTCGAAGGACTTTCAGGATCTGAGCCTGGCGACCAAGGTCTCCGTTCAGCTCCAGCTGACCGATCAGACCGCCCGTCCCAGAGATCGGATCGTGAAGAAAAGCGAGAAGGAAGGCTTCTACACCGCGCTTGACGTCGGTGCCGTCTGGCTCGAACGAGCCCTGTCTTCCAAGTAATTCTGAAAGCGAGGGTACTTATGAAACGAATCTGCAAGAAGATCATCTCCCTGGTTCTGGCCGTTGCCATTCTGGCCGGCATGGCGCTTCCCGTCGCCGCCACGGAGCTGAAAACCGGAATCGGCATCATTACGACTTCCTGCCTGCGCCTGCGGGCGAAGCCCAATACCGACAGCGAAGTGCTCGGCAAGGCCTACTATGGCGACGCCGTTGTGATCATCCGGGAGGTGGATGACTGGTATCTGGTCAACTGCAACCTGGAGATCGGATATATGTCCAAGGACTACGTGGACCTCCGGGAGAAGAAGAACGTCCGTCTGGGCTATGCAAGCTTCGACTCCGTCACCAACATCCGCAAGGGCCCCGGCACCGACTACGGCATCGTGGATCAGGCGCCGAAGGGCGACACCTGCTTCATCATCGGCTTCAACTGCGACTGGTACAAGGTCACCTATGAGGGCCAGACCGGCTATGTTCGCAGCGACCTGCTGACGCTGCTGGAAAAGCCCTACGACAACTACGGCAGCCCCGGCAACACTTACCACGAAACCAACCAGAAGAAGTCCGAGCCGAGCCGCAGCGCTTCCTCGAGCAGCAGCTCCTCCTCATCCTCGAGCAGCAGCTCCTCCCCGAGCAGCTCCTCCTCGAGCAGCAGCTCCTCTTCTTCCTCGAGCAGCAATTCCTCTTCTTCCTCGAGCAGCACCTCCACGGCCTCCAGCCTCGGCGCGCAGATGGCTGCCTATGCGCAGAACTTCCTGGGCTACCGTTACGTCTGGGGCGGGAAGGACCCCTCCACCGGGTTTGACTGCTCCGGTCTGACCTGGTACGTTGCAAAGCACTTCGGCTACACGATCGGCCGCTCCGCCAACGACCAGCTCGGCTATGGCAGCTACGTCAGCCGCGCCGATCTCCAGCCCGGCGACATCGTCCTCTTTGAGCGTACCTACACCTCTTCCGTCCGCGCCACCCACGCGGGCATGTACATCGGCAACGGCAACTTCATCCACGCCGCCAATTCCCGCACCGGCGTTGTGATCTCCAGCCTCAGCGAGACCTACTATTCCTCCCGCTTCATCTGCGGCAGACGCCTGGGCTGAAATAAGTTGACATAATTCAGGTCCCCGGAACGATTTGTTCCGGGGACCTTTGCGTATATTTCCGGCGCTCCCGGGAATACTGGTTCCGTAAATGATCGCTTTGGGAGGTCCTGCCATGTCTGCGCTGCGCAACGGAAAAACCCTGCTCTTTCCCAACCGGCCCGTGATTGCCGGCTGGGCCTCGACGGTGGGGAAGAAGGAGGCCGATGGGCCGCTCGCGGACTGGTTCGACCTCAAAATGAACGACAGCCATTTCGGCGAGACGACCTGGGAAAAGGCCGAATCCAGGATGCAGCGGATGACTCTGGGCAGCCTGCTGAAAAAGACCGGACGCAAGACCGGAGACGTGGACGTGGTCTTCTCCGGGGACCTGCTGAACCAGTGCATCGGCTCCACATTTGCCCTGCGGGCCACGGGCCTGCCGGTCCTGGGCCTCTACGGGGCCTGCTCCACCATGGCGGAGGCTCTGCTGCTCTCGGCAGCCGCGGTCAACGCCGACTACTGCACCCGGGCCGTGGCGATGACCTCCTCCCATTTTGCCTCCTCGGAGCGCCAGTACCGCTTCCCCCTGGGCTATGGGGGCCAGCGGACGCCAACGGCCCAGTGGACCGTGACCGGCTGCGGCGCTGCCCTGGTGGCAAAGGAGGGAGCGGGTCCTGTGATCACGGCGGCGACCCCGGGAGCCATCGCGGACAAGGGGATCCGGGACGCCAACAATATGGGAGCGGCCATGGCCTTTGCTGCCTGGCAGACGATCCGCACCCACCTGGACGGCATCGGTCTCGGCCCGGAGGCCTTTGACGCCATCGTGACCGGGGATCTGGGCTGGCTGGGCCATCAGATCGTGGCGGAGCTCTTTGCGCGGGAGGGCGTCCGTCTGGAGGGGCGGTATTTCGACTGCGGGAAGATGATCTACGACCGCGAACGCCAGGACGTCCACTGCGGCGGCTCCGGCTGCGGCTGCTCGGCGGCTGTCCTCTGCTCCAAGCTGCTGGGCGAGATGAAGCGCGGGAACTGGAAGCGCATCCTGTTCTGCGGAACCGGCGCCCTGCTCTCTCCGGTGTCGGTCCAGCAGAAGGAATCCATTCCGGCCATCTGCCACGCGGTGCAGATCGAATGCCAATAAGGAGGACCTATGATTTTTTTACGTGCGTTTCTGGTCGGCGGCGGGATCTGCGTCATCGGCCAGCTTCTGATCGATAAAACCAGTCTGACCCCGGCCCGGATCCTGACGGGCTTCGTGGTGGCCGGCGTCGTCCTCGGCGGGATTGGCCTCTACCAGCCTCTGGCCGATTGGGCCGGCGCCGGCGCAACCGTCCCTCTGACCGGCTTCGGCAATCTGCTGGCCAGGGGCGTCCGCGACGCCGTGGATGCGCAGGGCCTGCCCGGAGCGCTGACCGGCGGGGCCGTCGCAGCGGCAGGCGGAATCACGGCCGCGGTCTTCTTCGCGCTGGTGATGGGCCTGATTTTTTCGCCAAAGGACAAGGTTTGACAAGGTCTTTGCGCTGTGCTATAATCAAACCATCCTGAAATCCCGGGGGCAAAGGTATGGAACAGAAGTCTCTGTTTACCAAACTCGGCATCCTCTTTTCCAAACGGGAGCGGCGTTATTTTGTCGGCCTCCTGTTCTTGATCCTGCTCCAGACCCTGTTCGACTTTCTCGGCGTCTCGCTGGTCCTGCCGCTGGTGAATCTCCTGATCCGTCCGGAAAACCTCGAACAACGGGGCTGGTATCGCTTGTTCGCCTCGCTCACACCCGGCCTGGACCTGAACGGACGGATGCTGGCGCTGGTCGTGATCATCATCGTGGTCTACGCGGTCAAAAACCTCTATGCGATCTATATGACGGTCGTGCAGAGGACCTTTGTGATCCGCAGCCAGATGGAGACCTCCGCGTGCCTGCTGGACTGCTATCTGCGCAAGCCCTATTCCTTCCATCTGAACCATAACACTGCAGAGATCGTCCGCGGCATCAACAACGACGTCAGCAGCGCCTACGCGGTGGTCTCCAACCTGATCAATATCGTGACCAACGCCCTGATCGTCCTGCTGCTGATCGCCTATCTGATTGCGGTGGACCCGATGCTGACGCTCAGCATCGTTGCCGGGCTGCTGCTCTACTCGGTGGTCTACGCCCTCCTCGTCCGCAGACCCCTCAAGCGGCTTGGGGAGGAGAGCCGCGGCCTGTGGAAGACCATGCTCAAGACCGTCCAGGAGTCCATCGGCGGGATCAAGGAGGTCAAGCTGATGGGCCGGGAGCGCTTCTTTGTGGAGGAATATCGCGCCGACGCCGATCAATTCGTCCGGATCTACCGCCGCCACGCCATTCTCTTTGGCATTCCGAAGCGACTGGTGGAATTCCTGGTGGTGGGCGGGGTCCTGGCGATGGTCGCCTGGAAGATCGCCGCCCACGACGATCTGAGCACCATTGTGGGCAGCCTGTCCGCCTTTGCGGTGGCCTCCTTCCGGCTCCTGCCCGGCACCAACACCGTCAACGCCTCTGTCAATAACGTCTCCTACTACATGCCCGGCCTCAATGCGGTCTGCCAGACCATGGCCGGGGACGTGCAGACTGCCGCAGCGGCGGAGCTCCGGGGCGAGCACCGGCCGGCGGACCACCGCCGTGCGGAGATCACGGTGGACCATCTCAGCTTTACTTATCCGGAGGCGGAAAAGCCCGTGCTCTGCGACGTGAGCATGGTCATTCCGGCCGGCGCCAGCGTCGGCATCGTGGGCGTGACCGGGGCGGGCAAGACCACGCTCGTGGATCTGATCCTCGGCCTGCTGGAGCCCCAGGCCGGTCGCGTCTGCTTCGACGGCGCGGATATCCGCAGGGACATCCCCGCCTGGCAGAGCAGGATCGGCTACATTCCCCAGAACATCTATCTGGCGGACGAATCCATTCGCGGCAACGTGGCCCTGGGCGTCCGTCGGGACCGGATCGACGACGATCAGGTCTGGAAGGCCCTTGACGCCGCCCAGCTGGGGGACTTCGTCCGCGGCCTGAAGGATGGTCTCGATACCGAGATCGGCGAGCGAGGCGTCCGCCTTTCCGGGGGCCAGCGCCAGCGGATCGGCATCGCCCGCGCCCTGTATTACGACCCGGACATTCTCTTCCTGGACGAGGCGACCTCCGCCCTCGACACCGAAACCGAGCGGGCCGTGATGGCGTCCGTCCGCAGCCTCAGCGGGGAGAAGACCTGCATCATCGTCGCCCACCGCCTGACCACCATCGAGCACTGCGACGAGGTCTACGAGGTCCGCGACGGGACCGTATACAAGCGGGACAAGAATCGTGAATAGCTGTGTTTTGCAGCGCAAAACGAATGGAAACAGACTGCGCCAAGCGGATCGATGGGGATCCGCCTGGCGCAGTTTGCGGTTAATTGGCTTCGCTTCGCAGTACGATGACGACCTCCTGCGTCCCGGGTTCAAAGGGGAACTCTTCCTGCTCCGTCGGCAGGGCGTAGCCCTCCGGCATCACGGTGACGGCGGCGTGGTAGTCGGCAGCCGCCGCCGTGAAGTCGGCGCAGCCGTCCGCATCGGTTTTTGCGGAGAGACAGACCTCCGCGCAGATCTGCACGCGCACGTCCGGAATGGGGGCGCCCCGTTCGTCCGTGACGCGGACGCGGTAGTGGGCCAGGGGCGCGTCGGTGGTGATCGGGTCGGCTTCCTCGCCGCGAAGCAGGGCCTCCACGGCCCGGCGGAGGGTGTCATAGTCCACCGCGGCGTAATACTTCCCGGCGATCCGTCCGTCCCTGTCCAGGACTACGGTGTAAGGGTAAACGCCCCGACCGCCGAGGGCGGCGTAGAAGGCGTCCGTCACCGCGCCGGGACTGCCCGGGCTGTCCACGGCAAAGAGGATGGGGGACTGGGGGAAATGCTCCGCCACGTAGCCTTGTGCGTTTTCCGCCTCGAGGGCGGTGTGCACGGCGATCACGCGGACGCGGCCGGCGTATTCTGAGGCAATGCGGTCAAAGTCCGGCAGCTCCCGCATGCAGGGGCTGCACCAGGTGCCCCAGAAATTGATCAGGGTGACGTCTCCGCCCGCCGCGGGATCAACGGTCCCGCCCGAGAGAAGGGCAAGGGAGGCGGAGGGACAGCGCTCGCCCGTCTCGTACCCGGCGGCAGGGGAGGGGTCTTCCTTGTTCCGGAAATAAATGACTGCGCCCACCAGCACTGCCAGAGCGAGCAGACCGATCCCAAGCCGCAGGGCCGGGCTCCGCTGGTCGGAGGAAGGCCCGGCCTTCCGAACGCCCTTCCACCGGATTGCACCGGTGGGGCACTGGGCCATGCACTTGCCGCAGCTGATGCACTCGCGGTCCCCCACGGTGCGGATGTCCATTTCGCAGGCGGCCACGCATTTGCCGCAGCTGACGCAGCTTGCGGGCTCCAGCTTCACACCGAAGACGGAGACCCGGTTGAACAGGCCGAGCAGAGCCCCCAAAGGGCAGAGGAAGCGGCAGAACAGACGAAACACGAAGATCGAGCCGAGGACAATGCTGACCAGCAGCAGGAACTTCCAGGTGAAGATCGGGCCGAGCATGGAAAGATAGCCCTCGTTGACCCGGTTGGCCAGCAGACCCAGCCCGCCCTCCAGCGTCCCCGCCGGGCAGATATACTTGCAGAAGGCCGGCAGCGGGACGTCGCGGAAGGCATAGGCAATGGGGATCAGAAACACAAAGACCGCGAGAAGGATGTATTTCAGGAGCGACAGGACCCGGGTCACGCGGCTCTTTTTGAGCTTGGGCGTGGGGAGCTTGTGCAGCAGCTCCTGGATCAGCCCGAAGGGACAGAGCCAGCCGCAGATGGTCCTGCCCAGGAGGACGCCGTAGAGCAGCAGGATGCCGCCCACGTAAAACAGGGTGCTCCGCCCGGCGGAAAACGCGCCCTGCAGGGAGCCCAGCGGACAGGCCCCCACCGCGCCGGGGCAGGAATAGCAGTTCAGCCCGGGCACACACAAGCCCTTGGACTGCCCCCGATAGATGTTCCCCTGGGCAAAGCCCCTGAGGTTCGCGTTGAACAGCAAGGCAAAGTAGAGCTGGGCGAGCCTGCGCTTCGTGGGGCGGATCCGGGCAAGGAATTGCTTGATCGAATTCATATGCTCACCCCAATCCCACGCATTCCGAGCAGATGTTGGCAGCCTTGGCGATCACGCCGGCCACGCCTTCGCCTGCGACGCCCAGGATCAGCAGCACCAGGGCGAGTCCCAGCAGAACGAGCCGCGGCAGCCGGACGGACTTCTGCGCACCGTTCGGGTCCGGGGAACGACGGGCATCCCGGGTTCCCTTCGGCGCAGCCTGGGGCAGGAAAGCGTCCAGGATCAGCCCCGCCGCCGAGAGCGCCAGGCAGAGCGCGGGCAAAAAGCGGATCGGCCGGAAGGCCGCGCGGACGGTCTCCGGCGTGAAGGGATGGGGGCCAAGCCGGCTGATCCGCAGGCAGGCCACGGTCAGACACAGGCCGGTCGCCAGGTAGACGCCGGTGGTCAGCCAGCCGAGAATGCTGCGGAAGCGGCGGTATGTTACATTCATACGGATCCTCCCTTTTTCGCCTCGCCCACGGGCGGCGGCGTCTTTCTGAACCTGTCCCTATTGTACTACATTGTTACGGAAAAAACAATACGGAAGGAAATGTGGAGATTGACGCTTTTTCCCCGAAATGGTATAATGAGGACATCAAGATTCGGAACCTGGCGCGTTGGCGCGGTCTGCATTCGGAGGTGCGGCGAGATGATCTGTTTTCTGACAAGCAATCCCTTTCTCCCGGACGGGGGCATCGACCCTGCAAACGGGTTTTTCGACTGCCTGCTGGCGGCTGTGAGGCAGCCGGCGCGGCTTCTGTTCGTCTGCTCGAGTCCGGATGATCCGGCGCGGACGGATCATTATGCCGCCGCGATCCGGGGCAGCCTGGAGCGGGCGGGAGTTTCCCCGGCCTCGTTCGCCGTGCTGGATCGCCGGACCGCGGATCACGCGGCCGCTCTGGTCGCTGATGCCGACCTTCTGATCCTGGCCGGCGGACACGTGCCGACGCAGAACCGCTTCTTCGCCCAGATCGGTCTGCGCGAGCTGCTGCGCGGCTGGGACGGGGTCCTCGTCGGCATCAGCGCCGGGAGCATGAACAGCGCAGAGACCGTCTATGCCCAGCCGGAGGAGCCGGGCGAGGCGATCGACCCGGGCTATCGACGCTTCCTGCCGGGTCTGGGTCTGACGAAGACGATGCTCCTGCCCCACTACCAGGCGATCCGCGGCGACGTTCTGGACGGCCTGCGCGTCATTGAGGACATCACCTGCCCCGACAGCATGGGGCGGACCTTCTACGCGATCGTGGACGGGTCCTATCTTCTGATCCGGGGCGGAGCCGAGGAGCTCCGCGGCGAGGCCTACCGCATCCGGGACGGGGAGATCCGTCAGATCTCCGCCGTCGGGGAAAGCGTGCGTTTGTAAATATGAATCAATCACTTTAATCAAAAAATAGGATATCAGGTATCATTGTCACATCAAGTGTGCCGGAAATGGAGGTGGTGCAGGGTGGAGAGGTCGGATGAGGCGCTGTATGAGCAGTATCTGAAGTACGGAGACAACACTGCGCTGCGCTGCCTGCTGGAACGGTACCGGGAGGGCTTGACACTTTTCCTCTTCGGGTATGTCCGAAATGTCGAGGATGCTGAGGAGCTGATGCTGGATGCCTTTGTGGAGGTTGCCGTCGGCCCAACGGTTTTCTCCGGGAAAAGCAGCTTCAAAACATGGCTGTTCTCCGTCGGCAAGCACCTGGCGCTGAAGCAGCTCCGGCGCAAAAAGCAGGTTGATCTCCCGGAGCTTCCGGATCTGAGTGAGGCTGTACAGCCGGAGCTCCATCTGCTGCAGGAGGAGCGAAACCGTCAGCTGTACCTGGCTCTGGAACGGATCGCGCCGGAATATCGGCAGGTCCTGGAGCTGCAATACATGGAAAAAATGTCGCCCGCGGAGATTGCCCAGGTCATGGGCAAGCGGGCAGGTCAAATCTACAATCTGATCAAGCGGGGCAAGCTGGCTCTGCGGTCAGAGCTGGAAAGGATGGGGGTTACCGATGCGGAATTCTGAGCAGCAGATGCAGGAAATTCTTTCCCGTGCGGGGAAGGTCCGGGCCAGGCGAGATCTGCGAAAAAAGCTGTGGTTCAGTGCCGGAAGCTGCGCGCTCTGCCTGGCGCTTTTGATTGTTGCGGCGGCCTGCCTGCCGAGGCTCTCTGCGCAAACGGAGGCCTCTGCCTCGGGAGAGTTCGGCAGTCTGATCCTTGGGACGCCTGCCCTGGGCTATGTGCTGATCGGCGTTTTGTGTTTTGGCCTCGGCGCGGCCGCGGTGCTGTTTGCATTGACGCTGCGGCGGTGGAAGGGGCGTGAGAAGTGATGGATCTGTCACTGGTGCAAATCCTGATGTGCGTTTTCGGCTGCGCGGAGCTGGCTGTTTTGATTGGGCTGTGTGTGCGGAGGCTTTCCTTTCGCCGCTCCATGGCTCCGGTCTTTTTTACCTTTGCGTTGGCAAGCCTGCTGGTGAGCACTCTGTACTGGCTGGCCTACGACCTTTTGCGGCCGGAAACCAGGATGCCCTTTGCGGCGAATGAATTCGGGGAGATCGGCGGCTTTCTGCTGCTGGCCTCCACCCTGAACGCGGTCTTTCGGGGCCGCTTTGCCGCTGCGAGGCGGGAGATTTTCTGTGCCGCTGTCTTCGCTGCTGCCTGTACCGCCCTGTGGATCGGATGGTCCGGCGAATGGGTCGAGGATGTACTGGTGGGCTTGAGCTTCGGATATCTTCTTTGCGTCTGTGTCCGCTCCCTGAAGCAATCCGGCGCCCTCTCCCGGACAGAGTGGCGGCTGCTGGGCGGCCTTGCGGCGCTTCTGCTGGGACTGCAGGGCCTGACCTTCCTGCTGCCGGAGCCCTGGAGAAGCTGCGCGGATTACGGCGCCTACCTTGTGATGTTTGCAGTGCTTGGATACGGCATCGTAAAACTGCTCCTTGCGTTACGGAGAGGGCGGGATGCTGCCGCGCAGTTTGCCCTTGCAGTTGCCTTCTGTACGTGGACGCTCAGCACCATGTACATGAGTGCGGGTGTGTTCTACCTGGCGGCGCAGCTGTGCTATACTTGCAGCATCCCTCTGATGCTGATTGCGCTGCGCAGAGAGGAGGCGGCCGCATGATCTATGCAGAAAACATTCTTCTGTGCATCGCCGCGCCGCTGCTGCTTTCGCTGCTGTTCGTGCAGGGACAGGTAAGACAGTATGTACTGGCCTTTGCGGCGGGCATGGTGGCCTGCCTGCTTGCCGCCTATGTGACGGGCTTTCTTCAACTGCTGATTGCCTGGGAGGTAACAGACGTGCGGGTTTTCCTCTCTCCGGTGGTGGAGGAGCTCATCAAGCTGCTGCCGCTGCTGATCCTGATGCTTCTGACAGAGCCCAAGGACAATACCCTGCTTCTGCTGGCGGTGGCCTTGGGCACCGGCTTCGCAACCTTTGAAAACTGCTGCAGCCTGCTCAGCTCCGGAGAGATTGGTCTGTCCTTTGTGCTGATTCGCGGGCTTGCGGTTGGGGTCATGCACATCGTCAGCGTGGCGGCCCTCAGCCTGGGAATCGTTGCGGCCCGGCGTTTGCAGGCCATGTCCCTGCCGGCGCTGGTGGGTGCCTTTTCCTTGTCCGTGGTGTTCCACGGCCTGTACAATCTGCTGGTCTCTGTCCCCGGTGTTCCATCCTACGTGGGCTTTTGCCTTCCCGTTCTGGCTGCGGTGGGCATCTACCATCCCCTCCGACGTCTGCATACGCAGCAGGAATAAAACCGCGACAATGACTGCCTTCCTTCGGGAAGGCAGTTTTTTTATGCAAATCGGTGACTAATTTCCCGTATTTGCGGTACTAACCTATAGAAGGAGGTTGATACAGATGTACGATACCTCATCAGAAGTCCTGAAAGAAGTCCTGGAGCGCAGAGACAGGCTGCGGAGGAAGCGGGAGCAAAGACGGCTTGGGCTGTTCAGCCTGGGTCTGTGCGCCGTGCTGCTGGTACTGACGCTGGCGATTTCATCCATGCCGCTTCCCACGCGGGAGGCCTCCTGCGGCGGCAACATGGGCTCCTTCCTGCTGGAGGCAAGGACCGGCGGCGTCCTGGCGGCGGTGGTGCTGGCTTTTCTGCTCGGCATGCTCGTCACCCTGAGTCTCCTCCGGGGAAGGAAAAGCAAAGGAAGAACACAGCATCCGCAAGCTGATCAACAACATGAAAACGGAGGTAAAAAGTCATGAAGCGTACAATCAAGCGTTTGACTGCCCTAATGCTCACAATCTGTATGCTCACTTCGATCCTTCCCATGCAGATTTGGGCAGAGGAGGCGAACCGTAACCCGCAGCTGCTCCGGCAGGGGGAGCAGCCCACAGGCCTGGATACGCCGGAGGGTAAAATTCCGGCGGAGGAGGACTGGGACCAGGAATACCCCTACGGCACCTTTGCCTTCGGCACCTATCAGGCGGACGTGGCAGAACCCGGAGCTCTGTCCGGCGATGGCGCGCCGATTCCTCAGACGGCGCTGCTGCCGGTCTATCGTGTGGGCGGCACCACGGGGCGGGCCACCGTTCGGATTACCTATGCGCCAGCTGTCACCACAGACGAAGGCGGAACAGAAACGGTCTATGACTATGCCGCATCCGGCAAGGGGGACCTTTTCATCGAGGCAGAAAATCCGAATCCTCTGGCGGCGTACCAGCAGATCGGACTGCCGGAAGCGGAGCGGAACATGCTGCCGGCGCCCGGCGTCAGCCTGCATGCGGTTGCGGACGGAGCAAACAGCCTTGTGCTTCGTCTGCAAGGCGCGGAGGAAGCAAGCGGCTTCCGCTGGCAGTACCAAAGCCCCGGCGGCTTCTGGAAGGACGTGGAGGGCGCCTCGGAGCCAACCCTGGAGTTGACCTGGGAGGATTACAGCGTCCTGGGCATAACTGGCTGGGAGGATCTGGACTTCCGCTGCATTCTGACGGTGGAGGATCATCTGCTCTGCACCGTTTCGCTGAATGGAGCGGCCTTCACAACCTGGCCGGAGGTCAGCCCCGTCCCGGAGGACCTGGAGCTTCCGGAGGAGCCTGGCTACACGGTGGTGGAATTTGAAAACGATTACGACATGTACGCCTTCGACCTGACCTTCGCGGACGGTGAAACGGTAAAGTACATCCGGGTGACGGCGCTGGATGACGCACGCCCCGAGCTTCCGGAGCTGGGCCTGTTCACCATCATCGGCTGTGAGGGCGGCACGCTCAGCGACCTGTGCAACACGCTGACGCTGATGGTATCCGACAACGATGAGGGCGAGCCCTCGGCCCTGGGCTTCACCGTGTCGACCGTCACGGTGGATCGGGCTTCCGGCGTTGCGGAGGCGACGATTCGCCGCACCGGCGGTACCAGCTACAGCGTTCGCATCGACTATGAAACCGTGGACGGAACCGCGAAGGCCGGCACGGACTACGCCGCAAAGCACGGGACGCTGGCCTTTGCCGGCTCCATCGACGAGATCACAGTTCCCATCGAGCTGATTTCCACCGAGGAAACCGGGGAAAAGACCTTCTCCCTGAAGCTGTCCAATCTCAAGGGCGGCGGCACGGCGGAGCTCTGCACGCTGGAAACCGATCTTCTGACCTTCACCCTTACCGGTACGTCGCCCAAGGGAGAAACCAGGCAGAATCTGGCCTCCGTGCTCTCCCGCCATGACGGCAGTTCGGCGACGGAGCGGGTGACTGTGGCGGACGAGGCGCTGATCCCGGAGGCACAGGCGCAGCACAATCATGTGAGCATGGCGCAGGAGGACCCGGTTGAGGCGGCATTTGTCCGTCCTTCCCAGAGCGCCACCCGCAGCCACACGGTGTATCCCAACTTCCAGTTTACCCGCGGCAACAGCTATTCCGACGCCTACTGGCACGACTGGGAGATCATCAACGGCAACGGTGTGTTCGCCTCTGATTTCTCCAACTCGGTCGACGATTCCGGCCTCTGGTCCTATGGGGTATACAGCGGAAAGAATGCCAGTGAGGAGACCTATGTGCGCAACGACCCCAACGGCGGTGTGGACAAAAACGGGAACCCCACCTACGTCCGCATGCAAACCCTCACCGGCACGGGCTTGATGGAGAAGTACCTGGAGATTTCTTCAAACTACAAGGGCGGCGCCAGCTTTCAGCTCCCCGG
>CAMHMK010000031.1 GCA_946186225.1 uncultured Clostridia bacterium | reverse complement strand
GATACGCCATGGAGCTGCTCTACTGTGACGACCGGGTTCTGGTTTGCGTCAAACCGGTCGGCGTCCTTTCTACCGACGAACCCGGCGGACTGCCGGAGCTGGTCCGCACCGCCCTCGGAGAACCTGACGCGAATCTCCGCACGGTCCACCGTCTGGATCAGGTGGTCGGTGGACTGATGGTCCTTGCGCGGACGGCACGCGCGGCCTCAGACCTTTCCGCGCAGATCCGGGCGGGAATATTTGAAAAGGAATACCTGGCCCTTGTCCACGGCGAGCTGCCCGACCGGGGCCGCCTGGAAGACCTGCTTGCCAGGGACCGGGACCTCCGCAGGACCATCGTCGTATCCGAGCCCGGGCCGAATGTGCGGCCGGCCAGCCTCGACTATGAGACCCTGTCCCGTACGGGCGGATGCTCCCTGCTGCGGATCCGCCTGCATACGGGGCGAACGCACCAGATTCGCGTCCAGTTTTCCAGCCGCGGATTCCCCCTGGTGGGCGACCGGAAATATGGAGATGATGCGGAGACCTGTGGGATCGCGCTCTGGTCCTTCCGCATCGGGTTCAACCATCCGCGGACCGGAATACGCGCTGTGTTTCAGCTTCCACCGCCTGCGGACGGTCCATGGGTCAAGGCAGCTGCTGCGCTGCACGCGCTCCCTGCAGAAATTCCAACGGCTGTTTTTGGCAGAAACAATTGATTTTTCCTGCCCTTCGGGGTACAATACATCATAGATTTGTTGCAGAAAAGAGAATGCTTATGTTAGAAAAACTCACCCAAATCGTTCTGCGCGCGGGGGAGATCATCCGCTCGGCGGAATCAGACCGCGGCGTCCGAGAGAAGAACGGCCCTCGTGACCTTGTGACCCGCTATGATACGATGGTACAGGACTTCCTGCGCCGAGAGCTCTTGACTCTGCTGCCCCAGGCAGCTTTCATGGCGGAGGAGGGGTTTGAGGAGACCGATTTTTCCACCGCGGAATGGCGCTTCATCGTCGACCCGATCGACGGCACCACGAATTTCATCCAGGGCTTCCGCAACAGTTCGGTTTCCGTCGGCCTGATGCACAACGGGCAGATCGAATATGCCGTGGTCCATAACCCCTTTGACGGCGAGGTCTACACCGCCCAACGCGGCCACGGGGCCTTCCTGAACGGGCGGCGCATTCGCACGGTCGACTACGACATGGAGCATAGTCTTCTGATTTTCGGTTCGGCAGTCTATTATCGGGAGCTCGTGGAGCAAACATTGTCCATTTTCAACCGGGTATTCCCTTTGGTTCAGGACATTCGACGCTTCGGCTCGGCGGCCCTCGACCTCTGCTATGTGGCCTCGGGCAAGGCAGGGCTCTTCTTTGAGTGCCGACTCTGCCCCTGGGATTATGCCGCCGGCTCCTTGATCGCTCAGGAAGCAGGCTGCCTTGTGACGAAGCTGGATGGCACCCCCCTCGATTTCGACCACAAGGACTCCCTGCTTGTCGGAAGTCCGACCGCCTATGAACAGTTCATCAGAATCCTGAAAACAGAGAGAGGAGCAACCGTATGAAACGAAGACTCACCCTGATCACTGCGCTGCTTCTGACGGTCAGCATCCTGTTCTCCGCCTGCACCACCACAGGCATCGTCGTCCGGCCGACGTCCACCGAAGCGCCGACGAAACCGACAGCTGAACCCGCCACGGTCGCCACAGAATCAACAACGCTTCCCACCGAAACCGAACCTGCGCCACCAGAGACCGAGTCCGCGCCGACCGAGAGCGAACCCCCTGCAGACGAGGATTATTTGATCCGCTGGCAAAACGGCGGCTTTCGCGACTATCGGGACGACGTTCCCGTGGACCTGGTTTCCTTCTCCGAGATGGAATATGTCCGTCCTGACACGCAGACCATGTACAGCGACTTCGATGCTTTGATCGAGAAGGCAGGCAGCTCTGCCGATACTGACGACCTGCTGCAGGACTACTATGCGGTCTACGACCAGTATCTGACCTTCTATACGATGGATACCCTGGCGAATATTCATCACAGTCTGGACACGACCGACCAGTACTACGCCGACGAGTATGACTGGTGTGAGGCTGAGGGGCCGAACGTACAGGAAAAGTTGGAGACCCTGTACAAGACCTTTGCCGCCGGCCCCGCGCGGGAGGATCTGGAAACGGCGTATTTCGGCGAGGATTTCTTCGATCAGTATGACGACTACGAGGTCTACACCAACGAGCAATTTCTTGCGCTCTCCAAGCAGGAAGCCGAGATCCTGTCCGAGTATCGGGAGCTGACTGCCGATTCAGACTTCGACATTGACACCGACGCAGTGACAGATTGCTATATCCGTCTGATCAAGGTGCGCAAACAGATGGCAGAGGCCCTGGACTACGACAGCTATGCGGAGTACGCCTATGATATCTCCTATGAGCGGGACTATTCCGTGGAGCAGGGGAGCGCCTTTGTCGACGATATTCAGACGGAGATCGTGCCCGTCATGGATGAGCTGCTCAACAGCAGCCTGGTGGGGAAGCTCTACGCTGAATATGCAACGGAAACACAGGTAGACAGGATGGTTGAGAGCGCGGCGAAAAACATCGGCGGCACCGTCTATGATGCCTACCGTTTCATGAAGCATTATGGCCTGTGTGACATCAAGACGGACAGCAAGAAGCTGGATGGCTCCTTCGAGACCTATCTTTACGACTATGAGGCTCCCTTTGTCATGGTCAACGCGCAGGGAAGCTCCTATGACTACACGACCTTTTCCCATGAATTCGGCCATTTTACCGACGGCTTCTACAATTATGGGGCTAATGAGGACCTG
Source organism: uncultured Clostridia bacterium (assembly GCA_946186225.1). GTDB lineage: Bacteria > Bacillota > Clostridia > Oscillospirales > Oscillospiraceae > JAFRPC01. The sequence continues at coordinate 15,517 of CAMHMK010000031.1, read as the reverse complement.
GAGACGGCGGAAACCTTCTCCCAGGCAATGGAGCTTCTTGCCCTGAAATACACCGACACCCTGAATCTTGAACAGAAGGACCGATTCACTAAGATTCAGATTATCGATCTGCTGCAGGCCTTTATCACCCAGGCCGCATTTGCCAGATTCGAGGAAGAGGTGTATCAGCTTCCGGACGAGGAGCTGACGCCGGAACGAATCAACGGGATCTTCCTGCAGGCCTGCCTGGATTTCGGCCTTGCCGAAGAGGGGGAGGAGGAACTCTACAAGACCTATTGGGTCAACGTCCTCCACTTCTTTGAGGTTCCCTATTACGTGATCGCCTACTGCGTCTCGGCGGATAATGCGCTTCAGGTCTACCGCCTGGAGGCGGAGCACGACGGCGACGGCGTGGACGCCTACTTCCGTCTGCTCGACCGGGACCATGAGGCCGGCGTGCAGCAATTCATGGAGGACGCAGGTCTGGAAAATCCCTTCCGCGACGGCGGCGTCGCCGACTCGGCGGATTTCATCCGCGAGGAGCTGGGGCTGAAAAACTGATCCCGGCGGTATAAAAACCAGAAAAACGGGCATCCTCCCTTGGAAACTACATTCCAAGGGAGGATGCCTTTTATGCAGGTACAAACCGTAATGTCGTCCCATTTGATCACAGTGGACAAGGAGGAAACCATCGCCGCCGCAGCCCGACTGCTGAGCCGTCACAACATCGGCGCGCTCCCGGTCACTTCCCGGGAGGGGAAGCTTGTCGGCATGCTGACCGATCGGGACGTTGCCGTCCGCTGCGTGGCAGCAAATTTTGACCCGAATGTCACCCGGGTACGAACGATCATGTCAACCGGTCCGATTACCGTCTCTGCAGGAGCGACCACCGAGGAGGCTGCCAAGACCATGGGCCGTCATCAGGTCCGCCGCCTGCCCGTCACGGAAAACGGCCGCCTGGTCGGCATGGTTTCTCAGGCCGACTTTGCCGCTGCGGCGCCAGCCTCGCCCGAGACCGCAAAGGCCTTCTTCGACGTCTTCGACAGCAGTCGCGAGATGTGACGAATTATCACTTCTCGATTGTTATCACAGATATATTTCTGCAGTCACGTAAGTCCGCCCCTTGCGTGATTCCCCGCCGATTTCTGTCACCTTTGCCTTTCCGTGTCCCTTCAGCGAGAGCACGTCTCCCTCGCAGATCGGTGCGTCGTTTTTCAGACATTGCAGGTGATTTTTATTGGCAGCGCCTGCGGCGATCAGTTTGACCGCCGCCGTCCGCGAAATGCGGAAAATCTCCGAGAGGACCGCGTCAAGCCGCGGGCTCTGCACAGTGAATTTAATCGGCTTTCGATTCTGCTCCGGGGCAGGAACTGCGCTGAGCGGGACTTCCATGGCCTTCACGTTGACCCGCCCGGCCTGTTCCAGTCCGGACAGCTGTCCCGCCACGCTGGGCAGGCAGAAGACCCAAGCCTCCTGCCCCAGGACCCAGATGTCTCCGATCCATTCCCGGCGAACCCCCAACGCAAGCAGAGCGCCAAGGTAGTCCCGATGTCCCGGTGTGCCATAGTAGGCCGTGATCCGGATGCAGCGGATATGGTCCGCCGGTTCAAAATCCTCCGACTCCATCCAGTCCGGGAGGAAGAAGGCCGCCCGCCGCTCGCAGTCGGTGTGTCCGCCCGAAAAGATCAGGCGGCAGGGGCGGTGGCTGAAATACTGCGCCACGGCTCCCTGCTCCGCCGGCGTCAGGAAGACCGTCGCTGTCACGATGCCGGAACGGTCGCATCGGGCCGCCAGATCCTCGGTCCGCCGTAATAGGGCCTCATGCTCCATGGCTTCCGCCTCCTGTACGCTGCGTCAGATTCTCGCCCACGGTTCCCATCCGGTCACGGTTGTGACTTCGCAGCCAGGCGTCGATGTCGCCGTAGACCCGGTCCAGCTCCTCGCCGAACTCCCGGGCCGAGACCCGGAGCACGCCGGAGCGCAGAGCGGAGACCTGAATCAGATTGTCCGAGGTCACCACCCGGACCTGTTCGTTCTTTCCGATGTCGTGGCAGAGCTGCTCAATGTAGGCGTCGCCGGTCTCGTTTTCGCGGGTGTAGACCACATGGATGCCGTGATAATCAAACCGCTCGCCCTTCCCGCCGGGGACGCGATAAGCGTCGAAGACCAAAATCGTCTCGGTTCGGGTAAAAGCGCTGTAATTGGCCAGCAGCTCCATCAGCTTCTGCCGCGCCTGTTCCAGATCCCGGTCTGCAATAGCGGCCAGCTCGTCCCAGGCGAAGATCACGTTGAAACCGTCCACGATCAAATACTTCGTGACCCGACGCTCGGGAAGCGGCCGTTCCGGCTCGTGCTCCCGGAATTTGGCCGGGGCGGTGTAAACAGGTCGCTTGATCGGGCCGAATTCCCGTTCCATGATGGCCTGCAGCTCCTTCTCATCGATGGAGAAGCTCCGCCGCCTTGGCCCGGCAAGCGGTTGCGGCTTGGGCTTTGCCAGCACGCTTTCCAGATGCATCTGAGAGAAGACCAAGTTCCATTTGACGGCGACCGCCCCTCCATGGGCGCAGAAAACAGAGTCCGGAGAATTGTCCAGATCGGCTTCAGGATCGTAGGCGGCCTCGGCCAGCACCTGCTCCTGGTTGTGGCACAGGTCATAGCCGTCCAGCGTGACCCGAAGCCTTCCCTGACCACGGGTGTAGGAGGCAACCTCCTGCGCATAGTCATTGAAGGAGGCCACCGGAGCGCGTCCGACCAGAACGCTCATTTCGCCAAGCGTGTCCGGCGTCTCGAAGGTGCCGGCCCTGGCCTTGACGTCGGTGATGGCCCGTCCGATCTGGGCGGCCGGGACCTCCAGGCGGAAGCGATACCAAGGCTCCAGCAGGACGGGCTTCGTCTGCATCAGACCCTGACGGACGGCCCGGTAGGTGGCCTGCCGGAAGTCGCCGCCTTCGGTGTGCTTGATATGCGCCCGCCCGGCGGCCAGTGTGATTTTGATGTCGGTGATCGGTGCGCCGATCCCTGTGCCCAGATGCTCCTTCTCGGCCAGGTGGGTCAAGATCAGTCGCTGCCAGTTCCGATCCAAATGGTCCTCGCTGCACTTTGTGGTCAGGATCAGGCCGCTGCCCCGGGGCAGCGGCTCAAGAAGCAGATGAACCTCGGCATAGTGCCGCAGGGGCTCATAATGTCCCACGCCCTCCACGGTCTCAGCGATGGTCTCCTTGTAAAGGACGTGGCCGTGGTCGATCTCGACGGACAGCTCGAAGCGATCCAGAATCAGACTTTTCAGGACCTCGGCCTGCACCTCGCCCATCAGACCGACCTGGATCTCCTGCAGCCGGGCGTCCCAGCGCAGCCGGAGCATTGGATCCTCCTCTTCCAGCTGTCGCAGCTTCGGAAAGATCAGCCGCGGGTCTGTACCCGCAGGCAGGACCACACGATATCGCATCACAGGCTCCAAAACCGGAGCGGATGCAGCCGCCTCAAAGCCGAAGCCGAGGCCGTTTTCAGCGGCGGTCAGACCCACCGCGGCGCAGACCTCTCCCTGGGCAATCTCCTCTGCGGCCGTGTATTTTCCGCCGTTGTAGCGCCGAAGCTGGGTGAGCTTTTCCTCGCGGCCCGCGTAGCGCAGAAGGTCGCGGACATGCAGGACGCCGCCTGTGACCTTCATGTGGGTCAGACGGTTGCCCTGAGCGTCGTGCGTGATCTTGAAGATGCTTGCTCCGAATTCCGGGATCACGGGCTTGGGCGTCAGCAGGGAAGTGAGGCCCTCCATAAATTCCTCCACCCCGTCCAGGCGCAGGCCGGAACCGAAAAAGCAGGGGAAGATTTCCCGGCTGGCGGTCAGCTCCTGAAGACTCTGCATAGAAACGGTCCCCTCGGACAGGTATTCGTCCATCACTGCCTCGCGGCACATGGCGGCCTCCTCGTCCCGGCTTTCGTTGTCCGCCGAGAAGTCGATACAGCCGTCTCCGAACTCTGCTCGAAGGTTCTCCATCAGCTCCGGCCGGGGTTTGCGCGCCAGATCCATCTTGGTCACAAAGACGAAGACCGGGACCTGATAGTGGGCCAGCAGCCGCCATAGGGTCCTCGTGTGGGCCTGGACGCCGTCAGTTCCGCTGATGACCAGGATCGCACAGTCCAGAACCCGCAGCATGCGCTCGGTCTCTGCCGAAAAGTCCACGTGGCCCGGGGTGTCGAGCAGGGTCAGCTCCCAGCCGCGGTATAAAAAATGCGCCTGGCTGGCAAAGATCGTGATCCCGCGCTCCCGCTCCAGAGCGTCGTAGTCCATCGCCGTGTCTCCGTGGTCTACACGTCCCGGGCTCCGGACCAGACCGGCCCGATAGAGCATGGCCTCCGCCAGGGTCGTTTTTCCGGCGTCCACATGGGCCACCAGACCGACGCAAACCCGCCTGCATTCTTGTTCCATATTGTACTCCCTCAAGGTTCTTTTCCGGTATTATAGCATAGGCCGCACGGAAATTGCAAGCCCTGCCCGAAAACCCCTTGACAGGTCCGGCAAAATCTGATAGGATAGGTGCAATTGAAGATTCGCTGTGAACGGAAAGAGTAACGGGATCCGCCGGACAGAGAGCGCCGCCAGGGCTGGAAGCGGCACACGGCCGGAACCGCGAACGTGCGTCCGGGAGCGAAGGGGAGACCCCGTGCGGCCGCGTCAGTGCCGAAAGCGATAAATCAGAGTGGAACCGCGAGCATCCGCCCGCCTCTGGATCATCCGGAGGCGGGCGTTTTGGCTTCACTCCCAACATAGGAGGATTCGTTATGTATCTCTACAATTCCCTGTCCCGCAAGAAGGAACTCTTTGTTCCCAACCATCCCGACCTCGTCAAAATGTACACCTGCGGCCCAACGGTCTATCACTATGCCCATATTGGCAATCTGCGCTCCTACATCATGGAGGACGTGCTGGAAAAGTACCTGCGTTACCTGGGCTACAATGTCAAGCGCGTCATGAACATTACCGACGTGGGCCACCTCTCCTCCGACGGCGACACCGGCGAGGACAAGATGCTCAAGGGCGCAAAGCGTGAGCACAAGACCGTCATGGAGATCGCGAAGATGTACACCGACGCTTTCTTTGACGACTGCCGCAAGCTGAACATCAAGCGGCCGGACGTTGTGGAGCCCGCAACGAACTGCATCGGAGAGTATATCCACATCATCGAGACTCTGCTGGAAAAGGGCTATGCCTACCAGGCTGGCGGCAACGTCTACTTTGACACCTCCAAGCTGGAGCGCTACTACGTCTTCAACGACTTCAACGCCGAGGACCTGGATGTCGGTGTCCGGGAGGGCGTGGAGGAGGACACGAACAAGCGCAACAAGAACGACTTCGTCCTCTGGTTCACCCAGTCCAAGTTCGAGGATCAGGCCCTCAAGTGGGATTCCCCCTGGGGCGTGGGCTATCCCGGCTGGCACATTGAATGCACCGGTATTTCCATGAAGCATCTGGGTGAGGACATGGATATCCACTGCGGCGGCATCGACAACGCCTTCCCGCACCACACCAACGAGATCGCCCAGTCCGAGAGCTACCTGGGCCACAAGTGGGTCAACTACTGGTTCCACGTCCACCACCTGAACACTGCAGACGGCAAGATGTCCAAGTCCAAGGGCGAATTCCTGACCGTCAGCCTGCTCGAGAGCAAGGGCTATGATCCCCTGGTCTACCGCTTCTTCTGCCTCCAGGGCCACTACCGCAAGAACCTGGTCTTCACCTGGGAAAACCTTGACAATGCCGCCGCGGCCTATAACAAGCTGATCGAGAAGATCGCCGCCGTCGAGCCGGAGGGCGAGGTAGACGCCGCCGCCCTCGAGGAGCTGCGCGCCCGCTTCCGCAAGGGCATGGACGCCGATCTGAACACGAGCCTCGGCATCACCGCCGTCCTGGACGCGCTCAAGGCCAAGACCAACGGCACGACCCGTCTGGCCGCCGTTTCCGACTTCGACCAAGTCCTGGGCCTGAACCTGATCGCCGCTGCCGAGCGTAAGCGCGAGGCCGCCCGGAAGGCCGAGGCCGAGACCGAGCACGACCCCGAGATCGAAGCCGCCCTGGCCGCCCGCACCGCCGCCAAGAAGGCGAAAAACTTCGCCGAGGCCGACCGCATCCGCGACGAACTGAAAGCCCGTGGCATCGAGATCATCGACACTCCCCAGGGCCCCAAGTGGAAGCGCATCTGATTTTGAAATAAAACAGAGCCGTACCGCCGAAGAAGCGATACGGCTCTTTTTGAATGGATTAAATCTTATACTGGCTGTTGAACAGCTCGTAATAGAAGCCCTTCCGGTCCAGCAGCGCGCGGTGGGTGCCCTGCTCCACGATCTGCCCGTCCCGGATGACGAGGATGCAGTCGGCGTCCACGATCGTGGAGAGCCGGTGGGCGATCACAAAGCAGGTTCGTCCGCCCATCAGACGGTCCATTGCCTTTTGAATCAGCAGTTCGGTGCGGGTGTCCACGTTCGAGGTCGCCTCGTCCAGAATCAGCAGGGATCGGTCGGCAAGTAAAGCGCGGGCGATGGTTAAAAGCTGCTTCTGACCGGAGGAGACGGCGGTGCTGTCCTCAGAGATCACGCTGTCATAGCCCTGGGGCAGTCGACGGATGAAGTGGTCGCAGTAGGCCAGGTCGCAGGCCCGCTCGATCTCCTCGCGGGTGGCCTCGGGACTGCCGTAGGCCACGTTCTCGGCTACGGTCCCCTTGAACAGCCAGGTGTCCTGGAGGACCATTGCAAAGCGTCTGCGCGTATCGGCGCGGGAGAGCTTGGAAATATCCTCGCCGTCGATCAGAATCTGCCCCTTCTGGATGTCATAGAAGCGCATGAGCAGATTCACGATGGTCGTCTTGCCCGCACCGGTGGGGCCGACGATGGCGACCTTTTGTCCGGGGTGGACGGAGAAGCTCAGGTTTCGGATCAGCGGCTTTTTGGGGTCGTAGGAGAAATCCACGTTCCGGAACTCCACGCGGCCCTTCGTCGGCGCCTGTGCGGTCTCGGTGGGATCCTCCTCCTCCGGCAGATCCAGCAGGGTGAACACGCGCTTTGCCGCCGATTTCACATGCTGGATGAAGCTCAGACCAAAGGCGATGCGCTCAAGCGGAGCCGAGAGCTGCCGCGCAAAGAAGATCACCGTGACCACCGTTCCGATGGACAGACCCCGGTGGACGATCAGCCAGCCGCCCAGCAGGGCGACGGCGATATAGGCCAGGGCGTCCACGAAGACGATGACGGGCTGGACGATGGAGGACAGGAAGTTGCCGAAGATGCCGTTGCGCTGATGGCGCAGAGAGAGCTCGTCGTACTTCTCCTGCAGGTATGCCTCGCGGTTGAAGGCCTTGGTGGCCGGGTAGTTCGTGTAGGCCTCCTCGGCCAGAGCGGTCAGCTCGCCACCCAAGTTGAAGTGCTTATCCCAGTGCTTTTCTCCGAGTGTCGCCATTTTGGCGGAGAGCAGGACGGAGAGCGGCGAGAGCAGCACGACGGGAATCGCCATGCGCCAGTCGGTGGCAAAGAGAATGACTGCGATGACAATCATCTGAAGGAAGCCCGTGAGCAGGATCTCCACGATGCCGTAGATGGAGTCGGCCATGTTGCCGACGTCCTCCATCATCCGGTCGATGACGTCGCCGGCGGGAGTCTGATCCACATAGGAGACGGGCAGGCGGCGCAGCTTCTCCGACAGGCGGATGCGGAGCTCCGCGCAGAAATAGCGGCTGACGATATTATTGAGCAGATAGGAGTTGCCGTAGGTGACGATTGCCTGCACGGCATAGACGCCAAGCAGCATTCCGAGCCCAGGCAGCAGGCTTCGGGCCAGACCGGGGGTCTTATTCTTTGTCCAGGCGTAGAGCTTGTCCACAAGGCCGCCCAGGAGCTCCGGAGCCGCCACGGCGCAGCCGATCAGGATCAGGCAGAGGAAGGCCGAGAAGGCGATCCAGCCTCGGAGCGGACGGATCTCCCGCACCAGACGCTTGCCGGTGGCGTCAAACAGACGCCGCTTTTCCTTTTTTACGCCCTGCTTGGCCGCTTCGTTTTTGGTTTGCGCACTCATGCAGCCCCACCTCCCGTCTGGGAGAGGTAGATCTCCCGGTAGATGTCGCAGTGCTCCAGCAGTTCCGCGTGGGTCCCCGCGCCGACCAGAGCGCCGTCAGAGAGGACAAAGATCCGGTCTGCGTGCATGGCGGAGACGACGCGCTGGGTGATCACGATGCGTGTTCGTCCGGCCAATTTCCTGTTGATGGCTACGCGGACCTTGGCCTCGGTCAAAAAGTCGAGGGCGGAGAAGGAGTCGTCAAAGATATAGATCGGCGCGTCCTTCAAGATGGCCCGGGCGATGGTCAGACGCTGCTTCTGGCCGCCGGAGATGTTCGTGGCGGCTGGTTCAAGCTTGAAGTTCAGCCCCTCGGGCTTTTCGCGGAGGAAGTCGGCGATCTGGGCCAGCTCCAGAGCTGCCCAGAGCTCGTCGTCGGTCGCATCCGGCTTGCCCATGCGGAGATTGTCTGCCACAGTCCCGGCGTAGAGCATGGATTTTTGCATCGAAACGCTTACGTTGGCACGGACGTCGGCGGCGGAGAGAGAAGCGGCGTCCCGTCCGTCAAAGCGCAGCGTGCCGGTGCTCGGCCTGCGGAAGGCCAGCAGCAGCTCGGCCAGGGTCGTTTTGCCGGAGCCTGTGCCGCCGATGACGGAGATCCATTCTCCGGCCCCGATGTGCAGATTCAGGTCCGACAGGGCGGGCATGCCGCCGCTGGGGTAGGTGTAGCCGACCTGCTCGAGGTCGATGGCGCCATTGAAACGCAGACCCTCGGCGGGCTTGTCGTCCTCCAGTCCGGTGGATTCTGTCACCTGGCTCAGACGCCGAGCCGCCACGCGGACGTGGGGGAGCATGACGATGGCAAAGGAGGCAGAGACGATGGCGCCTAAGATGATGTTGACGTACTGTATGATGGCAAAGACGTCACCGGGCGTGAGGCCGCTGCCCCGCTCCATGCGCACGCCGCTGAGCCAGACGATCACCAGGGCTGCCGCGTTGAGCACGAAGGCCGCCATCGGATCAATGATTGCCATGCGCACGTTGGCGCGGATGATGTTGTCCGCCATGACGCGGGTGGCTTCGGTGATCCGGCTGTGGGCATATCGCTCGCGGTCAAAAGCGCGGATCACGCGGATGCCGCGCAGACGTTCGCGCACCAGGTCGTTTTGCTTATCGCAGTAGTCGTCGGAAATCTCCCAGAGCTTGTCGATCTTCTTGCTCATAGCAAAGACCACGACCAGCAACAGCGGCACGGTGCAGAGAATGATGAGCGAGAGCCGAACGTCCTTGCGCATGCAGAGGAACACACCGCCCAGGAAAGTCAGCGGAATGATGATGATGCTGCCGCAAAGCATGGAGACCACCCAGTTCAGCGTGCCCACATCGTGGGTCGAGCGCGTCACAAGGTTGGAGGTGCCGATGCGGCTTACTTCAGCCAGCGTCATGTGATGGACCTGGCGGAAGAGGGCAGAGCGGAGGCTCCAGGTGTAGCCCGAGATCACGTGGTAGACCACCCAATAGCCGCCGGCAACAGAGGCCAGGCTAAGCAGGGAGACGCCCAGCATCCAGGCGCAGGTTTTGAATATGTAGCCAAAGGTATCCGCCTCTGCCGCGCCGTAAACGCCCTTGTCCAGCACGTTGGACATCAGGGTCGGCAGCAGCAGATTGCAGACTGCGGAGATCGCCATCAGGAGCGTCGCCAGGGCGATCCTGCCCTTGTAGGGCTTGAGATAGGATAAGAGCTTTCGCGTAGGGATCCCCTCCTTTCCGGGGGTTTATGGTTCATAGTTTATAGCGCATGGCTTACGTCTTAAAATGTTTTTTGCAAATGTTGACGGCAGGCTGAAAATAGCTGTATCTATCTTCCTCGACTGTCTTTTCGGTTTCATCGGTGGTCTCGTCGGAGGCTTCCTCGTCGTTCCCCGGCCAGCAGGTCAGCATTATGAGATACATTCGATCCGACGAGGCATGGAATACAGCATTCAGGCAGTAATAGCTGTTGGTCGCGCCGCTATGGCTGACACAATTCTCATACCCGGCAACCTGCTCCCAGCCGCAGCCGTAGCCGTCCACAAAGTTCAGAATGCCCGCCTTGGCAGCGGGGCTGACGATACGCTCCAGGAAAAAGGCCCGATCAAACCTCAGCTGATCCAGGACGTTGCTGTGGATATCCCCGGCTCCGCGTGCAATCATAAACTCCTTCATATACCCTGCCTTGTCCTCCGGTACACTGGTTACGTCGCCGAAGGTGACAGCGGAAGATGCGCGCATGCCCGCAGGAACGAAAACCAGCTCCGAAACAAGCTCCCGATAGGATTTTCCGGTGATTTTCTCCAGGATCATCGCCAGAAGCACATAGTTTGTATTGCAGTATTTCATTTCCGTCCCCGGCGCGAAGCGGAGATCCAGCCGGTACAGATGCTCCAAAAGGATCTCATCGGTGATTTTTCCCTCATCCAGCGCCTCCGCCAGCTCCGGGCTTCCAAAAAACGCTTCGGCATCATTGGCAAAGTCCACGATCCCGGACCGCATGTGCAGGAGGTCGAAGACCGTCATAGCACCCGCTTTGGTGTACGCCGGGAAAAACTGCGTGACTTTGTCGTCGAGGCGGAGCATCCCCGCGTCTATGAGTTTGAACACACAGACCGCAGTGTGCATTTTGGTGATCGAGCCGATCTCATAAGTGGTAAGCGGCGACACGGTCCCGCCGTCAGCTTCTCTGGATTGGGCGCCGGCGGCGAAAATGACGTCGCTGTCCGTTGCCACCATAATACTGCCCCGAATGTGATTGTTCCGCAGGGCTGCTTTCAGCTCCTCAACCAGAGGGGCCCATTCCGGCTTCCGGCTGTACCAGGCGTTTTCTTCTTCATATCCGAGGTCCGTTTTACCGCCGTTCAGGGCAACCAGGGCCCCTTGTATTTCGTCATGTTTCATGTTGATATTCATAGCTGTTAGCCTCCAAATAATCATTTTTTCGCGCCCCGGGCCTTCCGGGACAGGGCCACGTTTTTGCTCCATTCCTTCTTGCGGCGGAGGGCTTCCTCGTGGCTTTGGGCCTCCGTCCGGAGCTTCCGGTACCGCTCCCAGCGGGCGGGGTCCAGGGCCCCGGCGGCAATGGCCGCCTTGACGGCGCAGCCTGGCTCCTTTTCGTGGCGGCAGTCCCGGAAGCGGCATCTGCCCAGGTATTGCTCCACATCCGCGAAGGACGCAGTCAGGCCCACGGATGCCTCCGCCATGCCCAGCGCCCGCATGCCCGGTGTGTCGATGATCAGCACGCCGGAGGGCAGGCGAAGCATCTGACGGTGGGTGGTGGTATGGCGGCCTCTGCCGTCACCTTCCCGGATGCTGCCCACGGCCATCAGCTCCTCCCCGGCCAGGGCGTTGACCAGGCTGGATTTGCCGACGCCGGAGGAACCCAGAAATACGATTGTTTTCCCTGGCTGGAGCCAGCGGGCAAGGCCGTCGAGGCCGAAACCCGTTGCGGCGCTGACCGCGTGGACCGCCACGCCTGGGGCAAGCTGCTCCGTCCGGGCCACGAATTCCGCCCAGGCGGGCGTCAGATCGGCCTTGGTCAGCACGATCACCGGCGTCGCCCCGGACTGCCGGGCCAGGATCAGATAGCGTTCCAAACGTCTGGGATTATAGTTCTGGTTCATCGATTGCAGCACAAACACGTAATCGAAATTGGCCGCTACAGCCTGATCCCTGGGGATCGGGCCGGGCTCACGCCGGAAAAAGCAGCTATGGCGGGGCAGGGTGGAGAGGATCTGACTGTCCCCTCCGGTCAGATCGTTCACCGCCACGTAATCGCCGACGGTGGGGAAGACGGCGTCCTCCCAGTAGTAGTCCTTTGTTTTCAGCCTGGCATAGGCCGCGCCGCGTTCGCAGACGATCTCATATCGATCCCGGTGCTGAGCGACGACTCTGGCCGGAATGCCGGGCAGATTTTCGGTATTCGGCACGATGCCGTAATCTTGTAAGGTCAAGTGGTATCTCCTCCATCTTCAGTGTCACGGGTTGCAAAAAGAGCTTTCGGAACCATTCATTTTTCATTGTAGATCAGCCTCTCTTTCTGTGTTACCGAACCTGAAAATGGGCAGAAAAATACCGCAGCGAAGCAGCTCCCATCATGGCTGCGTCCTGCGGTTGCCATATCAATGAAAGTCACCCAAAGCGGCGTACGAAATCCCGGGGCATATATCCACCGTTTCGTTTCGCCCGATATTCAGTTCACTCGGTAACGAACATACGCACACGCATTGGTATGACTCCTTTCCCGCCCGATCCTTCGGGCGCTTCCTGATGGAATATAGCATGCAGCATGCGGTTTGTCAAGCCTCTTAGGAGTCCTTTTCACGATTTTTTACAACATTTTTTTCAATATGGACATTCTTTCGACTTCTGCATAGGATAAAACGAGCAGCGTCAGCTGCAAGATGAATCGGAAACAGGAGGTCACACCATGCACAGCACCGAATCATACAACCCTGGGAGAAGACCTTGAGCCCCGCCCTGACGACCGCCCTCGGCTTGCTCCTGCCATTTGCGGGAACGGCGGCGGGATCCGCCTGCGTGTTTCTGCTGCACGGGAACCTCCGACCAGCCGTACATCACGTTCTGCTCGGCTTTGCGGCCGGCGTCATGACCGCCGCATCGGTCTTCTCCTTGCTTCTGCCTGCCATTGAGGCCTCTGCAGGAATGGGCAGGCTGGCCTTTTTACCGGCAGCAGTCGGTACGGCGCTTGGCCTGATGTTCCTACCCGCGATCCAGAAAGCTGTCCCGCGCCCGCCATCCGCAGCACAGTTCACGGCAAGACACCGTGCCGCCCTGCTCTGCCTTGCCGTAACCATCCACAATATCCCGGAGGGCATGGCGCCCGGGGTCGCCTTTGCCGGTGCGCTGAACGGCGGTGGAGTCTCTATGGCCGCTGCCTGGTCCCTGGCGCTTGGTATTGCGATCCAGAATTTTCCCGAGGGGGCGGTCATTTCCCTGCCGCTGGCCGCGGCAGGGGAGGGCAGGGGTCGCGCCTTCGCACTCGGTGTACTCTCCGGGGCGGTGGAGCCCATTGCGGCGGGACTCAGCCTGCTTTTGACCGGAATCTTTTCGGCGGCATTGCCTTGGACCCTGTCCTTTGCGGCCGGAGCAATGCTCTATGTGGCTGCAGCAGAGTTGATTCCGGAGGCCGGAAAGTCAGATGGCCGCCTGGCCGGTCTCAGCTTCGGGGCGGGATTCCTGGTGATGATGATCCTGGACGTCACGATGGGGTAAGCAAAGTATAGTTTTGAAAAACCGCTTGACAAAACAGTTATCGTGTGCTAATATGATCATGGTTAGCATAAACTAACTAATGCCTTTTCGGCAGTAGCTCCTGTATTCGATCCGCAGGGGCTTCTCTCCTAACTGCCGGAAAGGCATTCTGAGGCTTCTGGAGTTAGTTCCAGCTAACCATGAATGAATTTTTTCTTTCGGGGAAACATCTCAAAAAAGGGGGAATCGTAGTGGCGGATGAGATTTGGCTTCAACAGTGTGCGCCGACGCTCGCCGGCATCAAGACTGCGAGTCTATTCGGACATCCGGTGTCCAGCATGGAGAACGCGCTTGCTGAGGTCCGCTCCGTGGATCGTCGGCTTTCACCGAAGGGCGTCCGTGCTTTTCTTTGCTGCTATCGAAACGGGCGCGCCCTGATCTACGTCTACCGTCCGGATTCTCTCCGTGCCGATTTTGCAGACGTCGAAGTACGACAGATGCTGCAGCAGTTCGGTTACCGCCCTGAGCGGGAGGTCTCCTGCTTGGCGGAACTTCGAAGGCGGATCAGCAGCGGTGGGGAGTTCCCTCATGAGATCGGCCTGTTTCTGGGCTATCCCTCGGCGGACGTGCGGGGTTTCATCGAAAATCACGGTGAGAAGGCCAAGCTCGTCGGAACCTGGAAGGTATACTCCGACCCCGACCGAGCAGAGAAGACCTTTGCGCGGTATAAAAAATGCGTGTCTCTTTATCTCGCACAGCACGCAAAGGGACGCAGCCTGGAGCAGCTGACCGTTGCACCAAGAAAGAACATCCGGTAATTTCAATTCATCATAGAAGGAGTGTATCTTATGAAGAAAATCGCAATCGTCTATTGGAGCGGCACCGGAAATACCGAGGCAATGGCAAGCGCCGTCCAGGCCGGAGTGACTGAGGCAAGGGGAGCGGCGGAGCTGTTTACCGCTGACGCATTCACAGCAGACCAGGTATCTGCGTTCGATGCTGTGGCCTTCGGTTGCCCTGCCATGGGCGCAGAGACGCTGGAAGAGGACGTCTTCGAGCCGATGTTCACTGCCTGCGAGACAGAGCTCGCCGGGAAGAAGGTCTTCCTGTTCGGCTCCTACGGCTGGGGCGACGGCCAGTGGATGCGCGACTGGGAGGATCGCTGCCGCGCAGACGGAGCTGAGCTGGTTGCCGAAAGCGTCATTTGTTCAGAGGCACCGCAGGAGGACACCCTTGCAAGCCTGCGCAGCACCGGAGCTCTGCTTGCTGAATGATCTGAAAAATAAGTACCCTAAGAATAAAAAAGTGCTTGACAAATAGGTTACCGTATGCTAATATATAGGCAGTTAGCCAAGACTAACAAACCTCCTGATCACTCGTTTCATAATTCCTTCCCGGACGCCTTGCGCCAGGGCGTCCGGGGAGGAGCGGACTTGTGAACGAATCGAATTGTTTTTCCTCCGAACTGCCTTGTAATCCCTCACTTTCCAAACCGTTTCCTTTTCCATCTCTTTTGCGCAGCAAGCTGCTCCGTTTTGGGGCAGCTTGTTTTCATTTTCAGCTTAAATGCGAGATTTATCAAATTAAATACATCGTTATTTGCGATGATTGTGAAGATTATTTGTGATTCTAGGTTTCTGATTGTTTTTTTGTCATACTTGTGTTAAATTAAATAAAAAAAAGAGAGGTGTTATGTAATGGCAGACCAAAGTCATTCCTTCATTTCATATTATAAGCGCGCCACGAGCCCGCTGGTTGTCCTTCTGCTGCTGCAGGAACGTCCTATGTATGGCTACGAGATCTCCACAGCGATGGCGGAGAGAAGCAAGGGCCTGTTTACCATTGCGGTTCTCTATCCTGTCCTCTATCGCTTGGAGGCGCAGGGCTATGTGGAAGCCGGCAGCACAGAGGTGATAGAAGGCCGGGCCCGTACCTATTATCAGATCACCGCGGAGGGCAAAAAATATCTCAAGCAGAGTTTGTCTGAGTATAAGGAGATGGACAAATTCCTGAAAGAGCTTGTGAAGAACAGCTGAGCGGTTCTGCTTAGCAGAAAAC
This sequence comes from uncultured Clostridia bacterium, assembly GCA_946186225.1. Taxonomy (GTDB): domain Bacteria; phylum Bacillota; class Clostridia; order Oscillospirales; family Oscillospiraceae; genus JAFRPC01. The sequence goes on along the minus strand of CAMHMK010000031.1, from coordinate 195 downwards.
AGCTGCCGACCGAAATGCCGCGGGCTCATAAGGAAGTATTTTCACATGTATGGAATGGTGTAGTCTTTCAGGACTGCACCATTCCTGTTGTAAAAAGAGAACCACCGGCTATGCCGGTGGTCTTGACTTAAATGAGATGTATCCCACATTGGCTGCGAGTATGGGGAATATGATCACGGCGAATCATACTAAGAT
>CAMHMK010000030.1 GCA_946186225.1 uncultured Clostridia bacterium | reverse complement strand
GAGCTCTCCCGCAATACAGTTGAGGTCCCCATGACCGGCCATACGCCCGGCGAAGTTGTGACGGCGAACTATGTTGCGCCCACCTGTACCAAGCCCGGCAGCTATGACGCGGTCGTCTACTGTACGGTCTGCTCCGCCGAGCTCTCCCGCAATACAGTTGAGGTCCCCATGACCGACCATACGCCCGGGGAAGTTGTGACGGAGAACTACGCTGCGCCCACCTGTACCGAACCCGGCAGTCAGTCCTGCGTGATCTACTGCACCGAATGCGGAGAAGAAATCTCCAGACAGTCCGTGGAGATTCCCGCCACCGGGCACAGCTATCAGGCACAGGCCTTTGCACCGACCTGCACGAAAGACGGCGATACGGTCTGGACCTGTTCCGTCTGCGGCGACAGCTACACCGAGTCCGGCGAACCCGCGCTTGGGCATAACTGGGGTGAAGCGGAATACCTGTGGTCGGAGGATCTGAACCAGGTGACCGCGAGAGCGATCTGCACCCACGATCCGGCGCATGTGCTGGAGCAGACCGTTCAGACGACCTATATTCTGACAAAGCCCTCCACCTACAAGGAGGAGGGCGAGGGCTGCTACATCGCGGAGTTTGAAAGCGGCGTCTTCGCCACCCAGAAGCGTACCGTCGTGATCCCGGCGGTGGGCTGTGACGGCGGCAGCACCTGCCCGAGCCTGCACTTCACCGACCGGCCCGCGGCAAACAACTGGGCCCACATTCCCATCGACTGGGCAGTGGTGAACGGGATCGCCCGCGGCACCTCCAAAACCACCTTCAGCCCCAAGGCCACCTGCACAAGAGCCCAGTTCCTGACCTTCCTGTGGCGTGTGGCAGGCGCTCCGGAGCCGGAAACCGAGAACTGTCCCTTCACCGACGTCCGGCAGACCGCCTATTATTATCAGGCTGTTCTGTGGGCGGTGGAGAACAACATCACCAAAGGTACCTCCAAGGACAAATTCAGTCCGAATCGTGATTGTACACGCGAGCAGGTGGTTACCTTCCTGTGGCGATACGCCGGATGTCCCGCGTCCGAAGGCGAGGCATTCCCGTTTACGGACGTGAAGGAAAGCCGGTTCTCCTATCCCGCGATCCTGTGGGCTGTGGGCGAGAATATCGCGACAGGAACCAGCGCAACGACCTTCAGCCCGGGTAAAAACTGCACAAGAGCTGAATGCGTTACCTTCCTCTACCGCAAATTCGCCAAATAAGAAAGCACGCAGAACGCAGTCATAGAACACAGTTTGTAAATCTCACAGGGCGCGCTGTAAAACGAAAGGATTGCAGCGCGCCCTCGTTTGATGCGAATTGGCACTGCGCGGCGGCAAAAAGGGCCCGGACTGTGGAATTCTTCACAGTCCGGGCGCACGTTTCTTCGCGGCAATCGCCGCAGGCAATCAAACGATTCAATCGTTTGATTGCAGATCAGTATGATAACCCGATAAAGGCTGCCTGGGGGTCCAGGTCGGCTTCGCGGAGCAGGGCTGCCAGCTCGGGCGGGGTCAGCGGGCGGATCTCGCCGGGGCGGAGGCTCTCATCCAGGCGCAGGGGACCGAAGGAGAGACGCTTGAGCGTGAACACGTGGCCGCCAACGGCCTTGACCATGAGCTTCACCTGGTGCTTGCGGCCCTCGCAGATTGCCAGACAGCCGACGGTCACGGGGCGGCCGGCGTTCTTCATCAGGTGGTTGTGCTCCTTGGGCGGCAGGAGGGCCTCGCAATCGCCGATGGTCGTGTAGCCCTCGAGCCAGGCGCGGGCGGGGCGGGAGACGTTCTCACGGCTGCCCAGCATGACGCCGGTCTCCATTTTCCGGAAATCCTCCTCGGTCAGATGGCCGAAGGCGCGGAAGCGGTAGACCTTTTCCACCTTCCGCTCGGGGCGGAGCAGGCGCAGATCGAGCCGCCCGTCGTCGGTCAGCAGGAGGAGGCCCTCGGTATCCATATCCAGACGGCCGATCAGATGGAGATCCTGCAGCTCGGGCGGCAGCAGCTCCATCACGGTGGGGCGGCTGCGGTCAGACCGCGCGGACAGATAGCCCTTGGGTTTATTGAGCATGTAGACGCGGGACATCGCTTCTTCCCTCCCCCGGCGTTTTCGCCTATTATATGCGATTTCCCGCTCCGGCGCAAGGGAAAAATAAAAATCCGGGACCGGATTGCATAACGGGAACGGCTGTGGTATAATATGGTACACCCGGGGTCGTGGATACCCCGGAATCTGTTCGGATCCGGAGGGATTCCAATGTCTCAGAATCGATATGAAGCCTTTTCCCGGGCGCTGCCCGGTTTGCAAATTCGGGCGAATGAGCCGCTTTGCCGCCACACCTCCTTCCGCATCGGCGGACCGGCCGCCGTGATGGTCTTCCCCAAGACCGAGGACGAGCTGATCGCCGCCCTGCGGCTTTGCGCCGATCTGGAGATCGTCCCTGCTGTTCTCGGCGCAGGAACGAACGTTCTGGCCCCCGATGAGGGCCTGCCCGGCGTGGTGATCTCCACGCGGGAGCTCAACGGGATCCGAATGGTCGGAGACTGCGAGATCGAGGCGGATTGCGGGGTAACGCTGGCGCGGCTGGCCGTCTTTGCCCGTGACCGCGGTCTGACCGGACTGGAATTTGCCCACGGCATCCCCGGCACCGTCGGCGGCGGGATGTATATGAACGCCGGCGCCTACGGCGGCGAGCTGGTCCAGGTCGCTGTCTCGGCGCGCTTTCTGACGCTGACCGGCGAGGCGCGTGAGTACCGGGGCGAGGAAATGGGTCTCTCCTACCGCCATTCCGCCTTTATGGACCTGGCCGGCTTGATCGTCTCAGCCCGCTTCCGCCTGCGTCCCGGCGAACCGGAGGACATCACGGCCCGGATGCGGGAGCTGATGGAGAAGCGGAGCAAGTCCCAGCCGCTTGACATGCCCTCGGCGGGTTCGACCTTCAAGCGGCCTGTGGGCGGCTATGCCGCGGCCCTGATCCAGGACGCGGGACTCAAGGGCTTCCGCGTCGGCGACGCGGCGGTCTCCGAGAAGCATTCGGGCTTCGTGGTCAACCTGGGCCACGCCACCGCGGAGGACGTGCTGCGGCTGATCGCCGCGGTACAGGAGAAAGTACGCGAAAATTCCGGCATCCTGCTGGAGCCGGAGGTACGGCTGTGGAAGCCGGAAACGAGGTGAACGTCATGTCCTTTTCCGCCAGCGCAAAGGCTGAGCTCTGCCGGGATAAGCTGCAGAAGAAGTGCTGTGCCGTGGCCGAGGCCTGCGGCGTTCTGCTCTATTGCGGGAACGTCTCGCCGGAGCAGATCCGCATCGTGACCGAGAGCGAGGAGTTTGCCGGACGGCTGCCCCGGCTCTTTTTCCGCGCCTTTCGCGTGGACTTTGACGAAATGCAGATCGGGAGCAAGTTCACCCTCCTGATCTATGACCGGAATAAGATCGCCTCCATTTTTTCGGTCATCGGCTACAGCCCCGCCGAGACCATCACCCTCCACGTCAACTACGCCCTGCTGGAAAACGACTGCTGCCGCAGGTCCTTCCTGCGTGGGGTCTTCCTTTCCGGCGGGAGCGTGACGGATCCGGAGAAACGCTACCATCTGGAGCTCTCCACGAGCCGCCGCAAGGTCAGTCTGGAGACCCACAGCCTCCTGCTGGACCAGGGCTTTTCCCCCAAGGAGACGGTCCGCAACGGCAGCAACATCCTCTATTTCAAGCAGAGCGAGGCCATCGAGGACTTCCTGGCCTATCTGGGCGCGCCGGTCGCCTCCATGGGCATCGCCGAGGCCAAGATCGAGAAGGAAATGAAGAACAAGGTCAACCGGATCGTCAACTGCGACACTGCCAACACGACGAAGGTCGTGGAGGCTGCGCAGGCCCAGATCGCGGCGATCCACCGGCTGGAGGCACGCGGCGCGCTGGAGACTCTGCCGGAAAAGCTGAAGGAAACTGCCCGTCTGCGCACGGAGAACCCGGAATCCAATCTCTCCGAGCTGGCGGCCCTGTTCGATCCCCCGCTGACCAAATCCGCCCTGAACCACCGACTGCGCAAGCTCTGCGAGCTTGGAAAGGAGTAGCCATGGCCTTCGTCCATCTGCATCTGCATACGGAATACAGTCTGCTGGACGGCGCTTGCCGGATCGGGCGGCTGATGGACCGGGTCAAGGAGCTGGGTCAGGACGCGGTGGCCATCACCGATCACGGCGTCATGTACGGCGTGATTGACTTCTACAAGGCCGCGAAGGCTGCCGGCGTGAAGCCCATCATCGGCTGCGAGGTCTACGTGGCCCCGCGCACCCGCTTTGACAAGGTTCACGGCGTGGACCGCGAGAGCGCCCACCTGGTTTTGCTCTGCGAAAACGAGACCGGCTACCGGAATCTGAGCTACATGGTCTCCATGGGCTTTTTGGAGGGCTTCTACGGCCGGCCCAGGATCGACATGGACCTGCTGCGGACCCATTCGGAGGGCTTGATCGCCCTGTCGGCCTGTCTGGCCGGCGCCATCCCCCGCAGGCTCAAGATCGACGACTACGAGGGGGCAAAGGAGATCGCCCGGGAATACAGCGAGATCTTCGGGCCGGACCGCTTCTATCTGGAGCTCCAGGATCACGGCATCGCCGAGCAGGCGAAGGTCAACCCCCTCCTGCTCCGCCTGGCCCGGGAGCTGGAGCTGCCCCTGGTGGTGACCAACGACTGCCACTATCTGCGCCGCGAGGACGCCGTGATGCAGGACGTTCTGATGTGCATCCAGACCGGCAAGACCGTGGACGAGCCGAACCGGATGCGCTTTGAGACCGATGAATTCTACGTGAAATCCGAGGACGAGCTGCGCCAGCGCTTCCCCCAGCTGGACGAGGCCTTTGAAAATACGGCCCGGATCGCCGCCCGCTGCAACGTCGAATTTGAATTCAACCACTACCATCTGCCCGCCTTCCACGCCCCGGACGGGTCCGATTCGCTGACCTATTTCCGGCGGTTGTGCCGCGAGGGCTTTGCAGAGCGCTATCCCGACCCGCCGCAGGAATACCGCGACCGACTGGACTACGAGATGGGCGTCATCGAGCGGATGGGCTACGTGGACTACTATCTGATCGTGGCGGACTTCATCCGCTGGGCCAAGGAGCAGGGCATTCCCGTGGGGCCGGGGCGCGGCTCCGGCGCCGCCTCGATCTGCGCCTACTGCATGCACATCACGGAAGTCGATCCGATGCAGTACGCCCTGATCTTCGAGCGCTTCCTGAACCCGGAGCGCGTCTCCATGCCCGACTTTGACACCGACTTCTGCCAGGAGCGCCGGGGCGAGGTGATCGACTACGTCACCCGCAAGTACGGCAAGGACAAGGTCGCCCAGATCGTCACCTTCGGCACGATGGCAGCCCGCGGCGCGGTCCGCGACGTGGGCCGTGCCCTGAACATGACCTACGCCGAGTGCGACGCCGTGGCAAAGGCCATCCCGAACGAGCTGCACATGACCCTGGAGCTGGCCCTGACCAAGAGCCCCAAGCTCAAGCAGATGTACGACGCGGCCCCCAAGGTCCAGAAGCTGATCGACACCGCAATGGCCATCGAGGGCATGCCGCGCAACACCTCCACCCATGCCGCGGGCGTGGTGATCACCGCCCAGCCGGTATCGGACTATGTGCCGCTGGCGAAGAACGACGACACCGTGGTCACGCAGTTTACGATGACAACCATCGAGGAGCTGGGTCTGCTCAAGATGGACTTTTTGGGGCTGCGGAACCTGACTGTGATCGACGACGCGGAGAAGGAGATCCGCAAGACTGACCCGGTCTTTTCGATCAAGAACATCCCCGACGACGACCCGGAGACCTTCGCCATGCTGGGCGAGGGCAAGACCTCCGGCGTCTTCCAGCTGGAATCCACGGGCATCACGGGCGTGTGCGTCCAGATGAAGCCCCAGTCCATTGAGGATATGACGGCCATCGTGGCACTCTACCGCCCCGGCCCGATGGAATCCATCCCCAAATTCATCGAGGGCAAATTCCACCCGGAGCGGACCACGTATCTGACGCCCCAGCTCAAGCCGATTCTGAACGTCACCTACGGCTGCATGGTCTACCAGGAGCAGGTCATTGAGATCTTCCGCAAGCTGGGCGGCTATACCCTCGGTCAGGCCGACAACATCCGCCGGGCCATTTCCAAGAAGAAGATGAAGATCATCACCCAGGAGGAGGAGACCTTCGTCCACGGCGACCCCGAGCGGGGCATCCCCGGCGCAGTGGCAAACGGCGTCAGCGAGGCCGCCGCCCGCGCGATCTACAAGCAGATCTTTGACTTTGCGAACTACGCCTTCAACAAGGCCCACGCGGTCTGCTATGCCGTGGTCAGCTATCAGACGGCCTGGCTCAAATGCCACTATCCGCTGCAGTACATGGCGGCTCTGATGACCTCCATGCTCTCGGACACCGCGAAGGTGGCGGCCTATATTGCGGACTGCCGCGAAATGGGCATCCGCCTGCTGCCCCCGGACGTCAACCACTCCGAGGACGTGTTCACCGTGGAGGGCGGGGCCATCCGCTTTGGTCTTGGCGCGGTCAAGAACATCGGCCGCGGCATCATCCAGCAGATGAGCGCCGAGCGGCGGGAGAACGGTCCCTTCACCTCCCTGACCGACTTTTGCACCCGGATGGGCGAGACGGATCTGAACAAGCGGGCCCTGGAGAATCTGATCAAGTGCGGGGCGCTGGACTGCTTCGGTCTGCACCGGAGCCAGCTTCTGGCGATGTATGAGCCGGTCCTGAACTGGCTCTCCAACCGCAGCAAGCGGAATCTGGCCGGGCAGGTCAGTCTGTTCGATCTGGCAAACGACGTGGAGGACGACATGGGCGTGCCGGTCCCGGTCATGGACGAAAAGCCCCTGATGGAGCTGCTGGCCGACGAAAAGGAGACCGTCGGCCTCTATATCAGCGGGCATCCGATGGATCAGTACCGCACCGCCCTGCGCCGGACCCGGGCGATCCCCATCGGACAGATCACCGGCGAGGAGGCCGACCGCGGAGACGGCGAGACCGTCCTGGTGGCCGGCATCGTCCAGGCCGTCTCGACCAAGACGACGCGCAATAACAGCATGATGGCCTACGTGACCCTGGAGGACGACACCGGCTTGGTCGAATGTCTGGTCTTCTCCTCGATTCTGAGCCGGTTTGAGACCCTGCTCCAGCCGGGCAGCGCAATCGCAATCGACGGCCGTGTCTCCATCCGGGACGAAAAGGCGGCCCAGCTGATCGTGAACGGCGTGCTGGAGATGGAGACCTTCCTGAAGCATGACGTCAAGCCCGCGCCGAAGCTGGGGAACGTCTCACCGGCCGGAAAGCTCTATCTGAAGCTCCCCTCTGAGTCGAGCCCGGAGGACCGAAAGACCCGGGCGATCCTGAACATGTTCCCGGGCTCGGTGCCGACGGTCCTCTACTATGCCGACACCGGCGTCCGCCGCGGCACGACCTGCATCCCGGAGACCGTGATGCTCGATGCGCTCCGCGAGCTGCTGGGAAACGAGGCCGTGGTGGAAAAATAACAGACAAATGCACCCCGGTTCGGTAACATTTTCGTTAAAAAATTTCAAAAAACAACTACACTTTTTTCAATTTCTGTGTTATACTGTAAAATGTTCTATTATGACCTGACGAAAGGGGGGCGCACGATGCGAGGAGGGCGGCTTGTCGCCTTGTTTTGCCTGCTCTGTCTTCTGCTGTCCGGGTGCAGCACTTTTGGCAACGCCGGCTTCTACGCGCTGCCCAAGCGCTCTGAAAAATACAGCGAGCTGCAGGCTGCTGTGGAGGCCGCAATGGGCGGCGGAGAATACAGCGCCCCGGTCTCCGGCTCCAACCGCCAGGCGGTCCAGCAGGCGGATCTGGATGGGGACGGCGCCGAGGAGGCTCTGGTCTTCTGCAAGCTGGGCAGCTCGATGCCGCTCAAGGTCCTGATTCTCAAGCGGACCGACGACGGATATCGGCTTCTGACCACAGTGGACAGCGACGGCACCGCCTTTGACAGCGTGCTGTACGCCGAGGTGGACGGAGAGCCCGGTCTGGAGCTGGTGCTCAGCCGAAGGATCGGCGAGCAGGTACAGCAGTATCTGAGCGTCTACACCCTGGACGACGGAGCGGCAGTGGAGCTGCTCAGCGCCCGCTGCTCCCTGTATGCGACGACGGATATGGACGGCGACCAGCACACCGACCTGTTTGTGCTCCAGTCCAACGCCGAGGGGCCGACGGCCTATGCCAATCTCTACCGCTGGCGCGACGGCAGTCTGCAAAAGGACGCGGAGGCCGGCCTGTCCATGGCCTCGGAATCGGTCAAGCGCGTTTTGACCGGCAATCTGGCAAACAACGTGCCTGCCGTCTTCGTGGCCAGCGCCTATGATGAGAGCAACCTGATCACCGACGTTTTCGCCCTGCGGCACGATGTGTTTACGAACGTCACCCAGAACGCCGACAGCGGCCAGAGCTCCCAGACCGTCCGCAACTACTACGTCTACAGCACCGACATTGACAACGACGGCGTCATCGAGATGCCCGACACGGTCGCCCTGACGGAGCTGCCGAACGACGCCGGCTCCCAGGGTCAGTACCGGATCGTGTGGTACGCGCTGGACGTGAACGGCCAGCGGACCGACAAGATGAGCACCTATCACAACTACGGAGAGGGCTGGTTCCTCTTCCTGCCGGAGAGCTGGTGCACGGATTCTCTGGCGGTCACGCGGGTATCCCTCGGCAACTCGCAAACCGGAACGCGCTTTTCTGCGCTGAACGGCAAAGGCGTCCGCACGGAGCTTGTGACCATCGCCGCCTTCTCCGGCGAAAACGCCGATACCCTGAGCGGCACAGACGGCTTTTTCCCGCTGGTGACCCGCGGCAGCATCGTCTATGCCGCCAGACTGGGCGATGGCGTGAGTCTGACGCCGGACGAGCTGGCTGCCCGCTTCAGCTCCATCGCACCGGACCTGCTGCCCGAGGCAGAATAATACAGACGACTCCGATTTCCCCCCGGACAAGCGGGGAAGAAAGGCTGGAAACAGAATGAAAAAAGTTTTGATTTTGGAAGATGAGGTCAGCATCCGCAGCTTTGTGGTGATCAATCTGCGGCGCGCGGGATATGAGGCCATCGAGGCCGGCACCGGCATGGAGGCCTTGGAAAAGCTCAAGGAAAATCCCGACGTCGGCGTGGCGATCCTGGACATTATGCTCCCGGACATCGACGGCTTTGAGGTCTGCCGCAACATCCGCGCAACCAACAAGGTCATCGGCATCATTATGCTCACGGCCAGGACCCAGGAGATGGACAAGGTCACCGGACTGATGACCGGCGCGGACGACTACGTCACCAAGCCCTTCTCCCCTGCGGAGCTGACTGCCCGCATCGACGCCCTCTACCGCCGGGTCGGCGGGGACGTCAGCACCGATTCTGAGGTCCTCAGCCAGGGACCCTTCGTGCTCAACACCCGCAACCGCACCCTGGAAAAGGACGGCACGCGCATCAAGCTGACGCAGGTGGAGTACGCCATCATGAAGCTGTTCATGCAGAATCCCGGCAGAGCCCTTTCCCGCGAGGACATTCTGGCCTCGGTCTGGGGCCGCAACTATGACGGCGAGCTGAAGATCGTGGACGTGAACATCCGCCGCCTGCGCATCAAGATCGAAAACGACACCGCCAACCCGGCCTTCATCACGACCGTCTGGGGCTTTGGCTACAAATGGGGAGCCTGATCCATGGCTAAGACCGAAAAAGAGGCTGAAAAACCGAAAAAACAGAAAAAGCAGAAAAAACTGGCCAGCGGCATCCGCAGGCGCTGGGCGAAGAATATCCTCAGTATCGTGGCCGCGGTGGTGGTCCTGGCCGGCATCGCCTTTACCCTGGCAAACGGGATCTCCACCTATTCGACGATGCGCTCCGGTCTGGAGGCAGAAGCGGAGACGACCACAGCCTTTTTGCGGAACTACCTGAACCTGGATTACAACGAATGCTACGCCTCCTGCATTCTTCTGGTGCAGAACTACGAGAGCAAGGACCGGCTGGAGCTCCAGTTCGTCGATGAGACCGGCAGCGTCGTCGCCTCCTCCTACGGCCTGTTCGCCGACCAGCGGGTGGCGACCGACGAGGTCCAGCGGGCCATTTCCTCCCGCAGCGTGGTCTATTTTGTCGGGCAGAATCCCCTGACCGACGAGCGCATTATGAGCGTGACCACCCCGATGATCTACACGGACGGACGGGTGGTCGGCGCGCTGCGCTTTGTCACGGCCACCCGGAACGCAGACCGCTTCATCCTGCTGAACCTGCTGCTTTCGATGGTCGTTGCGGCGATCATGGTGGGCGTGGTCTATCTCAGCAGCCGGATGTACCTCAAATCCATTCTGGTCCCCATCTCAGAGATTACCGAGACGGCCAAGCGGATCGCAGGCGGCAGCTACGGCGTCCAGATCCAGAAGACGTTTGACGACGAGATCGGTGATCTGGCGGACACGATCAACGATATGTCCAACCAGATCAGCCGGTCCGAGCGGATGCAGAGCGAATTTGTGTCCTCCGTCTCCCATGAGCTGCGCACCCCGCTGACCGCGATCACCGGCTGGGGCGAGACGCTGCTCAGCGGCGCAGTGGACCCCGATGAGACCAAGCGCGGCATTACGATCATCCTGCGGGAGGCCCGGCGGCTGACCTCGATGGTGGAGGAGCTGCTGGAATTCACCCGGATGCAGGACGGCCGCTTTACGCTGAACGTCCGAAAATGCGACCTGCGCGCCGATTTTGAGGATATGATCTTTATGTACGGCTCCCGGCTGCGGCAGGAGGGGATCGAGCTGGAATATGAGGAAAGCGACGACGACGTGCCTGAGATCTCCTGCGACCCCGAGCGCATGCGGCAGGTCTTCCTGAACATCCTCGACAATGCCGCCAAGCACGGCGGCGAGGGGAAAAAGATCACAGCCTCCCTGCATCGGGAGGGCAGCCAGGTGGTCATCCGCATCCGCGATTACGGTCCCGGTATCCCCCCCGAGGAGCTTCCGCACGTCAAAAAGAAGTTCTACAAGGGCAGCTCCAAGGCCCGCGGCTCCGGCATCGGTCTGGCGGTCTGCGAGGAGATCGTCACGATGCACGGCGGAACGCTGGAGCTTAGCAACGCCGAGGGCGGCGGCACGCTGGTCACGGTGAGCCTGCCGATCACGGCGTAGCGATCGCATTTCGCCCCGGCGAAATGCCAATTGTCAAAACACAAGGAGTACCATCTGCCATGTCCAAGGAATCCTGTCCTGTCACGGAAAAATTCAAAACCATGATCGGCGGTCAGGCGCTGATCGAGGGCATCATGATGCGCGGACCGGAAAAGCAGGCCATCGTGGTGCGCAATCCCAAGGAGGGCCTGCAGAAAAAAGTGGAGACGCTCAAGCCCAAGCACGGCTTTCTCACCTGGCCCATGATTCGCGGCATCGTCAACTTCGGCAGCAGTATGTACAACGGCGTCAAGGCCCTGATGTGGTCCGCCGAGCAGTCCGGCATGGCGGAGGATGAGCAGACGGAGGAAGCGCCATCCAAGCTCGACCGCTGGCTGGAAAGCAAGCTGGGCAGCGAGAAATTCATGTCCGTGCTGATCACGATCTCGGTGATCCTGGGCGTGGGCTTCTCCCTTCTGCTCTTCTTCCTGCTGCCGATGGAGCTGGGGAATCTCTTCCAGCGTCTGACCGGCTGCGGAGTGGTATGGCAGCATTTGATTGAGGGTCTGTTCCGACTGATCATCTTCCTGGTTTACATGATCCTCGTCTCCCGCATGAAGGATATGAAGCGCGTCTTCTCCTACCACGGGGCCGAGCACAAGACCATTCGCTGCTATGAGGAGAAGCTGCCGCTGACCGTGGAAAACGTCCGCCCGATGACGCGGATGCATCCGCGCTGCGGCACCTCCTTCCTCTTCGTCATCATGGCGCTTTCCATCCTCCTCTTCACAGTCCTTTCCTATGTTCTCAACGCGATCTTTCCGGCGCTGGCAGAGCTCCAGCAGAACAGCCGCGTGATCTACAATCTGCTGATGATGGCGATCAAGCTGCTCGTCATGCTGCCGCTGGTCGTCTCGATCGGCTATGAGATCAACCGCTTTGTCGGGCGGCACGACAACCGGTTCACCCGGATCCTGACCGCCCCCGGCATGTGGTTCCAGAACTTCACCACCAACGAACCGGACGACTCCATGATCGAGGTGGCGATCACCGCCCTGACAGAGGTCCTGCCGGAGCAGGAGGGGAGCGACAAATGGTAAAGACCTACGCAGACCTCTATCTCGACGCCCGGAAGGCCATGCTCCCCCTTGACGGGATGTACGCGGCCAATATGGCCCGGGAGCTGGTCTGCGCGGCCTCCGGCAAGACGCCGGAGCAGTTCATCGCCGACCGGAACCTCTATGCCTCGGAGGAGATCTGCACCAAGACCGAAAGCTACGTCCGGCGGCATCTGGCCGGGGAGCCAGTGGCCTACATCCTGGGCGAATGGGATTTCTACGATATGACGCTGACCGTCACGCCTGCAGTTCTGATCCCGCGCGACGACTCGATGGCCGTCACCGATCTGGCGATCAAGAAGGCCCTGTTCCTGCCGGAAAACCCGCGGATCCTGGACCTTTGCACCGGCTCGGGCTGCATCGGCCTTGCCATCGCCCGCCGGGTCCATGACGCCAAGCTGACCCTGGGCGACGTTTCCGCCGAGGCCCTGAAGGTGGCAAAGAAGAACGTGAACGACCTCAAGCTCGGCGGACGCTGCACCTGCGTCCGTGTGGACGTGCGGCAGCCGGCTGCGCCGTTTCTCGGCAAATTTGATCTGATCGTCTCCAACCCGCCCTACGTCACGACTGCGGAATATGAGCAGCTCGACCCGTCGGTCCGCGACTACGAGCCGCGTCTTGCTCTGGACGGCGGCGCAGACGGTCTGGACTTCTACAGGGACATCGTGAAGAATTTCACCCCTGCCCTGCGCGCCGGGGGCTTCATCGCCTTTGAGTTCGGTCTGGGCCAGGCGGACGCAGTCTGCGATATTCTGCAGAAGGCGGACTATGAGATCATGGAGCTCCGGGAGGACAACTCCGGCATCACCCGCGCCGTCCTGGCCCGCCACGGCCAGCGCGAGGAAGAGACGGAGAAGGAAGAATGACCTGTCCCCATTATGGGACATTTCCTCTGATAGACTATGACCATCCTGAATAAAAGAGAGGCTGCACACTATGGCAAGCAAGAAAACTGTGATTGAGACCCCCGCACCCGCCGTGGACAAGAAAAAGGCGCTGGAAACCGCCCTGCGGCAGATCGAAAAGAGCTTTGGCAAGGGAGCGGTCATGCGCATGGGCGACCGGCCCGAGATGAATATCGAGGCCATTCCCACCGGCTCTCTGGCCCTGGACGCTGCGCTCGGCGTGGGCGGCGTGCCCAAGGGACGCATCATTGAGATCTACGGTCCGGAATCCTCCGGCAAGACCACCCTGGCCCTGCACATCCTGGCCGAGGCCCAGAAGCTGGGCGGCGAGGTCGCCTTTGTGGACGCCGAGCACGCCCTGGATCCGGTCTATGCCAAGGCCATCGGTCTGGACATTGACTCGATGCTGGTCTCCCAGCCGGACACCGGCGATCAGGCGCTGGAGATCACCGACGCCCTGGTGCGCTCCGGCGCAGTGGACGCTGTGGTGGTGGACTCCGTGGCGGCTCTGGTTCCCCGGCAGGAGATCGAGGGCGAGATGGGCGATCAGTTCGTGGGTCTTCAGGCCCGGCTGATGTCTCAGGCCCTGCGCAAGCTGGCCGGTACCATCTCCAAGACCAACTGCGTGGTCATCTTCATCAACCAGCTCCGCATGAAGATCGGCGTCATGTACGGCAACCCCGAGACGACGACCGGCGGCAATGCGCTGAAATTCTACGCCTCCGTCCGTCTGGACGTCCGGCGCGTGGAGAGCATCAAGGAGAGCGGCAACGTCTTGGGCAACCACGTGCGCGTGAAGGTCGTCAAGAACAAGGTCGCGCCTCCCTTCCGCCAGGCGGAGTTTGACATCATGTTCGGCGAGGGCATCTCCAAATGGGGTGAGCTTGTGGACATGGCCGTGGACTTTGATATCATCCAGAAGGCCGGCTCCTGGTTCAGCATGGACAATGAGCGCATCGGCCAGGGCAAGGACAGCGTCAAGAAGTACCTGCGTGAGAACCCCGACGTGGCAGAGCACGTGGAAGAGCTTGTTCGCGCCCGTCTGCGCGAGATGAGCCGCAATCCGCTGGCGGAGCGTGCGCCCGAGCCCGCCGAGCGGGCCGACCGCGCAACCGTGGTCAGCGCCGAGGATTTTGACGACGAATAAACCATGAAGACCATCCAGGCTCTGATCCCGCCCAAGCGCCCGGGCAGCCGTCTGACGGTCTGCTTCTCGGACGGCACAAGCTGCAAGCTGGTCCCGGCCGTCGCCGAGGACTGCGGGCTCTATCCCGGCAAGGAGCTGGACGAGGCGGCGCTTGCCGCCCTCCGAAGCGCAAACGGCGCTGCCTCCGCGAAGCAGCGGGCCCTGCGCATCATCTCCGCCGCCGGTGTGACCGAGGGCGATCTCAAGGAGCGTCTGATCCGCAAGGGGGAGGCCCCCGAGGATGCCGGGGCTGCCGTCGCGTGGCTCAGCGAGCTGAAGCTGCTCGACGACGCCGAGACCGCCCGTCAGATCGTGGCCCGCGGCGTCAGCCGGGGCTACGGCGCCCTGCGGATCCAGCAGATGCTCTATGAGAAGCGGGTCCCGCGGAAATACTGGGAGCAGGCCCTGTCCGAGATCCCGGACCAGAGCGAGGTCCTGCAGGATTTCCTGGCCGCAAGGCTTGGGGAGGACCCGGACGAGAAGCAGCGTAAGCGTGCCATCGACGCCGCGCTGCGCCGGGGCTTTTCCTGGTCGGAGGTCCGGACGGCCCTGCGCCGCATCGGCTCGGACGAGCCGGAATAGAAAAACGCCGCCCGAGGGGCGGCATGGAGGCACTATGTCCTGTACTGTCGGATTTATCTCTCTTGGCTGTGCCAAGAACCAAATTGACTGCGAGCAGATGATGTTTCTGCTCCTCCAGGCCGGCTATCAGCTGGCCCCTGCCCCCGAGGAGGCGGAGCTGGTGGTCATCAACACCTGCGGCTTCATCGACGCCGCAAAAAGCGAGGCCATTGACCACATTCTCCGCGCCGCGGCCTGGAAGGCCGAGGGACGCGTGCAGAAGATCCTTGTCACCGGCTGCCTCTCCCAGCGCTATCAGGACGAGATCCTGACGGAGCTGCCCGAGGTGGACGGCATCCTGGGAACGGGAAGCTACTACGACATCGTCAGCGCAGCCAACCAGGTGATGCGCGGCGAGCAGGTCCGGATGTTTGGCTCCATTGACGCGCCGGTCCATGAATGCTCCAGAGTGGTCACGAGTCCGCGCCATTACGCCTACATGAAGATCGCCGAGGGCTGCGACAACCGCTGCGCCTTCTGCGCGATCCCCTCCCTCCGGGGCCGCTACCGCAGCCGCAAGCCGGAGGACATCCTGGCCGAGGCCGAGGCACTGGCCGCCGCCGGCGTCAGGGAGCTGATCGTGGTGGCGCAGGACACCTCCCGCTACGGTGTGGACCTCTTTGGCAAGCCGATGCTCCATGACCTGCTCCGCCGGCTCTGCCGGGTGAACGGCCTGCACTGGATCCGGGTCCACTACACCTACCCGGATGAGCTGACCGACGAGCTGATCGACGCCGTGGCCGAGGAACCGAAGATCGTCAAGTACCTGGATATCCCGATCCAGCACGTCAACGACCGCATCCTCCGCGCCATGCACCGCCGGGGCAACAAGGCCTATCTGGAAGCCCTGTTTCCCAAGCTTCGCGCCCGCATCCCGGGGCTGGTGATTCGTACCAGCCTGATCGCCGGTCTTCCCGGCGAGGGCGAAGCGGAGTTTGATGAGCTTTGTGACTTCCTCCGCCGCCACCGGCTTGAGCGCGTGGGCGCTTTCGCCTTTTCGCCCGAGGAGGGCACCCCCGCCGCAGAGATGGATTATCCGGACGCGGAGATCGCCGAACGGCGGGCCAACTTCATCGCCGAGCTCCAATCGGAGATTATCGACGAATATAATGAGCGCTTCTTTGACCGGGAGCTGGAGGTCCTGATTGACGACTGGGACGGCGAGTTCTACATCGGACGTACCTATGCCGACTCTCCGGGCATCGACGGTCAGGTGCGCTTTACATCAGAGCAGGAGCATCAACCCGGCGACTTTGTTACCGTCGCCATCCTCGGCGCGGAAGACGGGGAATTCATTGGAAGAGAGGCTGAATAACCATGACAACTGCAAGTAAAATCACAATCGTACGCGTGCTGATGATCCCCGCCTTTATGGTGGCGCTGCTGCTGAGCCCGGCTTACTCCTGGCTCAAGTTTCTGGCGCTTGGGCTCTTCATCGTTGCAAGTCTGACTGACTTTGTGGACGGCTACATTGCCCGGCACTACAACCAGGTCTCCGATTTCGGCAAGTTCCTGGACCCGCTGGCCGACAAGCTGCTGGTCATCTCCGCGATGTGCATCTTCTGCCAGTGGCAGCTCATGCCCGCCTGGGCGCTGATGATCGTCCTGGCCCGCGAGTTCTCCGTGACCGGCCTGCGCCTGGTCGCCGCCAACAAGGGCCGCGTGATCGCCGCAGGGTGGTCCGGCAAGGTCAAGACCTTCTCCACGATGGTCGCCCTCTGCGTTTGGATCGTCTTCCACGACTGGGCGTGGCTCAACTGGGTCATCATCCTGGTCATCGTTCTGCCGACCCTGTACTCCGGCATCGAGTATTTCATCCAGAACCGCGACGTTCTGGATCTGAAGAAAAAGTAAGCCCAAGGGAGGCGCTTGATGAAGGAAGCTGCCTCCCTTCCGGCTTTTGTGATCTGCCGGAAGGATTGAATTGCTGCACATCATGCAACGGGCGGTGGGGAGAAATCCCCGCCGCCCGTTTCTATCCCCCAAGATTCATCTTTCGCAAAAGAATCTCTTGACAAAAGCGGCTGCTTGCAATATAATAACATGTGTTATAGTATGCGAGGTGACTTCGATGCCAAGGAAGCCTACAACGACAAAAGAGGCCATGATAGAAGGCGCCTTTCAAATGATTCGGGAAAAAGGTCATGCGTTTCTGACTGCGAGAAACCTTGCCGCCTTCCTCGGCTGCTCCACACAGCCCATCATGTATCATTTTCCGACGATGGAACAATTGAAAAGGGTCGTCTATTCTCAAGCGGATCGGTTTCATACGGACTATCTGATGCGCAGCTCCGGAAAAAATGATCCGCTCCTGGAGATCGGACTCAATTATATTCGCTTTGCGATCGAAGAGCCTCATTTGTTTCGCTTTCTCTTCCAGTCCGGGTATGCAGCGGAGAACAATCTGCTGGAAATGATCGATTCGGAAGCGCTGGTACCGATCCTGTCTGCGATGCAGGCGGGCGTTGGGCTGGACACAGAGAAGACGCGGGAAGTGTTTTTGACAGTCGCCCTGTTTGCCCACGGATATGCAAGCATCATTGCCAACAACGCGCTGGAATATGACGAGCGCATTGTTGCATCACATTTGGAGCGCGCGTTCATTGGGGCCGTGCTCGCCGTCAGTCAGGAGGATAAACATGAAAAAGCTATATGAAAAGAGTGAAATCGCGTTTGCGATCTTCTGGATCGTGCTCTATATGGTTGGCATTGGGAACCTGCGCAGCCTCGGAGACGACAGCCCGTATATGATGATCGGCCTGATCGTGATCTCCGCTTTGATGCTCCTGTTTGTCTGGAAGAATGGGCTGATGGAGAAATACGGCCTGTCTTCCTGGGCCAAAAACAACCGTGCCATGCTGTGGTTCCTTCCGCTGTGGATCATCACGACCATCAACCTCTGGGGCGGCGTCGAGCCGATCCGACCGATGCCGGGACTGCTCTTTTCCGTAGTGTCAATGGGCTTTGTGGGCATTGCCGAGGAGCTGATCTTCCGGGGCTTCCTGTTTCAGGCATTGTTAAAGGACGGAAGCGTCAAGACTGCAGTGATCGTTTCCTCCATCACCTTTGGCGTTGGACATATGATCAACCTGTTTACCGGACATGCGCTGGGAGAAACGCTCCTGCAGGTCGTCTTTGCCGTCGCTTACGGCTTTCTTGTCACGCTTACGTTTTACAAGAGCGGCAGCCTGCTGCCCTGCATTCTGTCCCACAGCCTGGTCGACATGTTCTCGGAGTTTGCGTCCCAGAGCGCCGCTCCTCTGCTGAACTGGGTCGGCCACGGCGTAATGGTTCTATTGACGATTCTGTATTGTCTGTACCTGATGAAGCGCGTGGATACGCCGCCGATCAACAGGACCGACAAGAAGGCGAAAAGTGAAGCTGCCGGATAAAAAGCAATCCGGTCCGGGCGGACAACCGTTTTATCGCAAATACAGGATCACAGCAGGTGTTCTTCGGAGGGCCTGCTGTTTTTCCTTTTTCGCGGAGGGGATCCCCGGATATCCGCAAGACTCTTACTGACGGTAGAGAAATAATAATCCAATTCATATGACCGGTCTGTTTACTTTTCGCCTTCGATCCACTATAATCATTTACAGAAGAACAAAGGGGGCGGGCATATGAAGATGATGCTGGCAGAAAACATCCGCGCATTCCGCAAGGAGCGGTCTCTGACCCAGGAGCAGCTTTCCGAGGC
>CAMHMK010000029.1 GCA_946186225.1 uncultured Clostridia bacterium | reverse complement strand
GGTGCGGACGAATCCCGTCTTGCATTTTCCCGCGCTTCTGATATAATAGGAGAAAAGAACCCATAGCGGAGGAATATCCATGAACGAAGAAGAAGCCCGGAAGGCAGAGACCGCCGGGAAGATCGCGCGTTGGGAAACCGTGCGCCGCTGGTTTTTGGTGATTGCAACGATCCTTATGCTGGTCGGCTACATGTCCTCGCTGCGGCTCGTGCTGGCAGCGGCGGCTCTGCCGATGCTCGTCGTGCTGGTCGCCACGCTCCGCATCAAGCGTTTGCAGGAGGGGCCGAAGCAATGAGCGAGCTCAATCTGATCCTTTCCCCGGAGGCGCTCAAATCCGTCTCCGAGCTTGCGCTGGCCCACGTGGGGGATGCGGTGTTCGAGCTGCTGGTCCGGCAGGAGCTCTGCTGCGCGAAGGCTGTGCCCGTGCGGGACCTTCACCGGCGGACTGTGGCCCGCGTGACCGCTCCGGCCCAGGCCGCGATGATGGAGGCCCTCCTTCCCCTGCTGACCCCGGAGGAGCTGACCGTCTACAAGCGCGGGCGCAACGCCCACACCCATCAGGCTCCGAAGTCTGCGACCCCGGGGCAGTATGCCCGGGCCACGGGGCTGGAGACCCTGTTCGGCTGGCTGTGGCTGACCGGAAAGATCGACCGGATCCTCGTCCTCTACGCCGCCGGGAAGGAGGCCGCAAATGCCACTTGACGCAATCTTTCTCACCGCCCTGACCGAGGAGCTGAATCAAAGCCTGCCGGGCAGCCGGATCGACAAGATCCAGCAGCCCGACCGCGAGACCGTTCTGCTCAGTCTGCGCACCCAGGGGGCCGGAAACCGCCGTCTCCTGCTCTCGGCCTCGCCCAACCATCCCCGCATCCACTATACGGCGGAGAAATTTGAGCAGCCCGCGCAGCCGCCGATGTTCTGCATGCTGCTGCGCAAGCATCTCTCCGGCGGACGAATCCTTTCGCTGACCCAGCTCCCGATGGAACGGGCCGTGGACCTGTGCATCGAGAGTGCGGACGAGCTGGGCGAGCTGAGCCGGAAGCATATCTGGCTGGAGCTGATGGGCCGAAACTCCAATCTGATCCTGACCGGCCCTGACGGGCGGATCCTGGACTGCATCCGCCGCGTGGATTTTGAGATGTCTGAAAAGCGCCAGGTCCTGCCGGGGCTGTTCTACCACGAACCGCCCACCCAGGGCAAGCTGGATCTGCGCAGCGAGACCCCGGAGGCCCTGCAATCGGCGTTGGAGCGTCTCCACACCCAGGTTTCCTTCGACAGCTGGCTGATGGACCGCTACGCGGGCATCTCCCCGCTGATCGCCCGGGAGCTGGTCTACCGGCTGACCGGAAGCGTGGAGGCGGACCTCTCCGAGCAGGACCCGGCCGCCTTGGCCCCCCGGCTCTGTGAGGCGCTGCAAGGCTTGCTGGCCGGCTTCGAGCCCACCCTGCTGCTCCGGGGCGAGACCCCGAAGGATTTCTCCTTCCGTCCCATCGCCCAGTACGAGGGCTGGATGATCTGCCGGAAGGCTGCGGGCTTTTCCGCCCTGCTGGACGACTACTACGCTGAGCGCGACCGCGCCCAGCGGATCAAGGCCCGAACGCAGAATCTGAGCAAGACGCTGAACACCCTGAAAAACCGCGCCGAGCGCAAGCTGGCCAACCAGCGCAAGGAGCTGGAGGCCACCTTTGACCGCGAGCGTTTGCGCCAGCTGGGAGATATTGTGACTGCGAATCTGCACTGCATCGAGCGGGGGCAGACCCGGCTGACCGCCGTGGATTTCTACGACCCGGAGATGCGGGAGATCGAGATCCCGCTCAACGCGGCCATCTCGCCCCAGCAGAACGCTGCAAAGCTCTACAAGGACTACAACAAGGCCAAGCACGCCGAAAAATTCCTGACCGAACAGATCGCCGCAGGCGAGGCCGAGGTCGAGTACCTGGCCAGCGTGCAGGAGGCCCTGGCCCGCGCCGAAACCGAACGCGACGTCTCGGACATCCGGGCCGAGCTGATCGAGGGCGGCTATCTGCGCAACACCGACCGGAAAAAGCAGATGAAAACCCAGCCGGCCCGGCCCCTGGAATACCGATCCTCGGACGGATTCCAGATCCTGGTGGGCCGCAACAACCGGCAGAACGATCTGCTGACCACGAAGATGGCCTACAAGACCGACCTCTGGCTCCACGTACAGAAGAGCCACGGCAGCCATGTGATCATCGCCTGCGCCGGCGCCCAGGTCCCCGACCGGACGATCACCGAGGCCGCCATGCTGGCGGGCTGGTATTCCGAGGCGCGGCAGGGGCAGAACATCCCGGTGGACCTCTGCCCGGTGCGCCAGGTCAAAAAGCCCGCCGGCGCCAGACCCGGCATGGTGGTCTATGAGAACTACCGCACGGTCTACGTCACGCCGGATCCCGAGCTGCCCGGCCGGTTGTGTCCAAGCAACTGATCCATCGTCATTCCGCCATAGAACTGATACAGGAGGTATTACC
Source organism: uncultured Clostridia bacterium (assembly GCA_946186225.1). Classification (GTDB taxonomy): domain Bacteria; phylum Bacillota; class Clostridia; order Oscillospirales; family Oscillospiraceae; genus JAFRPC01. The sequence goes on along the minus strand of CAMHMK010000029.1, from coordinate 16,269 downwards.
ATGAACGTTTCTCTGTCGGCATCCGTTTATGCGCTCTCCGGCGCAGGCAAGGAAGCCCTGCTGGAGGTGCTGCCCGAGTCGTTATCCCTCCCCGGTTCCCGCTGCCTCTGCCTGATCGACGCCAGGCGTATGGAGGACGGCTCCCAGGCCAATCTGCTCTCTGAGGTGACAAAGCACGCCCGGGAGCGCGGCATGCGCCCGATCTTTGTTCTGACAAATGCGGACCATCTCACCGCCCCCCGCGCCGCGATGGCCCGACTGCTGGGCAGGCTGAAGGATCTGGGCTGGACCAGCCCGGAGGTCTGGCCGGTCTGCGCCGAGGCTGCAAGGCTCTTTCTTCTGCCCACCCGCGGCCGCGAGCTCTCGGAGGCGGAACAGGCTGAGCTGGCTCAGTTCTATGACCGCTTCGGCCCGGGCGAGCGCTCCCTGCCCGGCTTCGCCGTGACCGATGATCTTTGCTGCACCGTCAGCGGGCGGGACGTCTCCCCGCTGCAGCTCCGTCTGGCCCTGGAAAACACCGGCATTCCCGCCTTGATCGACCGGCTGGAGGAAATCTCCGCCGCCGAGGTCGATGCGGAGCTCCCGGCAGCTCCCGCCCCCGCGGCGGCTCCCGCGCAGGAGGAGGCCGCACCGGCCCCTGCTTCGGAAGAACCCGAACCGGCTGCGGATGCGCCGGCAGCTGCACCGGAGGAAGTCCCCTCCGCAGAGGAGGCCGCGCCGGAGGCGCCCGCTTCGCTTCCCCAGTCTGCGGATCTCGCAGAATGGTTGGAAAAAATCGAGGCCGCCGACGCCGATGCCCTGCCCGCCCTGGAGGATGCGGTCCGCGTTCTTCCGGTGGATGAAGCCGCCTCCGCCGAACTCCGTGCCGCGGTGAATCGCCGCCGCTGGGACCTGCAGTGCGAGCAGATGAATGCCTATGTGGAAGGCTATGAGGAGATGGACTGCGCCTCTCTTCTGAATCTGGCCCAGGCGGTTCGGGACTCTGACTTCCCCGACGCCATTCGGGAAAAGACCCTCGAGGTCCTGCACACCAAGTTCCAGAGCCGGGAGCTGACCGAGCTGCGCGAGCTGACCCTGGAGAGCGACAAGCTCGATCTGGAAGGGCTGGAGGCCCTGATCAACGAGATCAACCGCGGCCCCTATGATGCACAGAGCCGCGCCCCCTACCTGGATCTGGTCAACCACCGGATCGACGAGCTCCACGTGCAGGCGATGGAAACCGCCTGCACCGGCCTGGAGGAGGCGGACGCCGACCTGTTGGCTGAGATGCGGACCTTCGTGGAAAACCGGGACTGTGCCGATGTGCTGAAATCCTCATTCTTCGCCCGGCTGGAGCAGCGCCAGGACGCCCTGGACGAGGCCAAGCTGGCGGAGCTTACGAAGGACGCCGAGCAGAAGACGCCCGAGGAGCTGGAAGCCGTGCTCCATGCCCTGGACGAGGGGGATTGGAACCCGAAGTTCCTGCCCGGCTATCGCCACCGGGTCGCAATCTGCCGGGAGGCCGCGCTTGCCCGCTCCTTCGCCGCAGAGGCCGCGGATCTGGACAGCATGGACCGGGATGCGTGCCTGGCCCTGCGCGACCGTGTGAACGAGCGCGGCCTGCCCGCGCGGCTGACGGATGGACTGCTGCGCCGGATCGATGAGCGGATCTACCGCCTCGATCTTCTGAGCCTGGCGGCCATGGAGAACAACTTCGACGGTCTGGATTTCCCGGCTCTGGACGCGCTCCGCAGCCGCGTGGCCAAGGAGAACATCTGCGACCGCAGCCGTCTGGCGTATCTGGACCGGCTGAACCAGCGCGAGCACGCTCTGATCTACGAGACTGCAGCCCCCTATATGGCGCTGGCTCAGCAGCTTGCCGCAGACGAGAAGCTCCGCATTGCGGATTTCAATTTCGCCCGCCCGGATTCGGACTACGAGGCTGCGCTGGAGCAGTTCTGGGGCGGCTCCGGTCTGGAGCAGCCGCGGGATATTCCCTCCTTCCTCTACAACGGCCCCGTGGTTTTCGGCTTCTCGGCCACCCGATTCTGGTACAAGGTCGGCCGGGACCTTGCTTTCCGTCCGCTGAACGAGATCGGTGAATTCAAGGCAGCCAAGCAGACCTTCTCTGCCATCCTGGTTCTCATTGACCCGGAGGGCAGGCCGGACCGGATGAACGAGACGGTCAAGCTCTCCCGCGGCAGCGCCGACAAGGTGGCCGGCTTCCTCAGCCAGTGCCTGCAGCGCTGGCCCAGCCGCAGAGGGGCGGTCACGACCAATCCCATCCGGACCCCCGCTCTGGACGTGGTCACCCTGGCCAAGCCGATTCCGGCGGCCCAGCTGACCGAGACGGATGCCGCCGACATCCTCCGCCGCCGCTGCGAGGCGGAGAACCTGCGCGGCGGAAACGTGATCGGGACCGACGACGCCGCATGGCAGGCAAAGCTCCGCAAGCTGCTGCAGACCTTCGGTCTTCCCGAGCAGACGAAGCTGGTCTGGTACGACACCTCCGGCATCCTGGGCTCCATCAAGTCCGCAGTCGCGGTCGGACCCGCCGGCGTCTATCTGATGGACGGCAAGCAGGACGTTCGCGTTGTGCCGATGGACGAGATCTACACGCTGGAGCGCTCCGGCCGCCGCACCGTTCTGACCACGGTCCGCAACCAGGTCGAAACGCCGGCCATCCCCGCCGACTATCTCCCTGCGCTGGATGAATACGTCAAGGGCGTGCAGCTTGCACGGCTCTTGCGCGAGAATCCCGCATAATTGATTGAAAACGGCGAACGCCCCCGTGCTGCGCACGGGGGCGTTCGCCGTCTTGAAACCGTATCAGACGTTAAACCGTATCAGGCGTTTTTCAGCAGGGATTCAACGGCGTCGGTCTTCTCCCAGGGGAGATCCAGGTCGGTGCGGCCGAAGTGGCCGTAGGCGGCGGTCTGCTGGTAGATCGGGCGGCGGAGATCCAGCCGCTCGATGATGGCGGCGGGCCGAAGGTCGAAGCAGCGGGCGACCAGGCCGGAGATGGCATCGTCAGAGATGCGGCCGGTGCCGTAGGTATCCACCAGGACGGAGACCGGCTTTGCCACACCGATGGCGTAGGCCAGCTCGATCTGGCACTTACGGGCCAGGCCGGCGGCCACGATGTTCTTGGCCACGTAGCGGGCCATATAGGCCGCGGAGCGGTCTACCTTCGTGGGGTCCTTGCCGGAGAAGCAGCCGCCGCCGTGGGCCGCGTAGCCGCCATAGGTATCCACAATGATCTTGCGGCCCGTCAGGCCGGTGTCGGCGGCGGGCCCGCCCAGGACGAAGCGGCCCGTGGGATTGACCAGGAACTTCGTATCGGCGTCGAGCAGGCGCTTGGGCAGGTTGGGACGGATGACGGTTTCGATCACGGATTCCCGGAGCGTATGGATGTCGATCTCCTCGGCGTGCTGGGTGGAGACGACCACGGTGTCGATCCGCTCGGGGTTGCCCTCGTCGTCATACTGCACGGAAACCTGGCTCTTGCCGTCGGGCCGCAGCCAGGGAAGGGTTCCGTTCTTGCGGAGCTCGCTCAGGGCGCGGGTCAGGTTGTGGGCGTAGCCGATCGGGGCCGGCATGAGCTCCTTGGTTTCGTCACAGGCAAAGCCGAACATCATGCCCTGGTCGCCGGCGCCGGTGGACTTGTCGTCATAGGCAGCGTCCACGCCCATGGCGATATCCTTGGACTGCTCGTCGATGGCGGTCAGCACGGCGCAGGTGTTGCCGTTGAAGCCGGCCTCCGGGGAGTCGTAGCCGATGTTGAGCAGGGTGCGGCGGGCCACCTGGGCAATGTCCACGTAGCAGTTGCAGGTGATCTGGCCGGTCACCAGGACCATGCCGGTGGCGGCCAGGGTTTCGCAGGCCACGCGGGCCATGGGATCCTGCTCCAAGAGGGCGTCAAGAACGCCGTCAGAGATCTGGTCGCAGACCTTGTCGGGATGTCCCTCGGTGACGGATTCCGAGGTAAAGATTCGTTTCATCATAGTAGTATATCCTTTCGCGTTGCTTGTAGAAATAAAAAGCACTCTGCCGGGCAGAGTGGTGGGGATGCTTCCTCATCTGCCGATTTTCTCGCCGGAATTGGCACCTTACGTTTCCGCAGGTTGCCGGGCTTCACAGGGCCGGTCCCTCCACCACTCTTGATAAGGCATTGTGAAATTGTGGCTATAGTATAGCAGGATTTTCGGAAATGTCAAGGACTTTCTGAATCAACCCGCGCTGCGCTGAGAAGCCCCCGGGAGCGGTTGCTCCCGGGGGCGGGTTTTATGTTACCGTTGATCCGGCTTCGACGCGTTTACTGCTTGACAAAGAACTGGATGCCGAAGGCGGCGGCGCTGGGGGAGCTGCTGGCGTAGGCGGAGAAGCGGCCGTTGTACCACTCCAGATAGACGGGGCCTTTAGAGGTGGACAGGTCCTTGGCGTTCAGATAGAACACGTCTCCGTCGGCAGTGGCAACCCAGTTGACGGTGTGGTCAGTCTCGGTCAGCGCCAGGTCGGCGTAGTTGCCGCTGACGTAGGCGGCCAGGACGTTTTCGCCATTCCGGAAGGTGTAGGTGCCGTCGGCATTGACGGTCACGGTCCAGATCGCGGTGTCGGAGGCGACGGTGGCGGTGGTGCCGGTGATCGTCGCGTCCACGCCGTTGAGATAGTAGCTGCCGTTCATGCTGGCGTCCAGCGCCTTGGCGTTGGTCGGGTTGATCAGCAGGACCTCGTCGCCGGTCTGGAGGGTGGTGGACAGGGTGAAGGCCGCGTCGATGGGCTTGAGCACCAGGGCTTCCACGGCGGCGTTGAGGGCCTCGGTCGCGGCGTTGACCTCGTCCTGGGTGGCGGCCTCGTTGGCGAGGACATCCTTGGCGGCGGCCAGGGCGGTTTGCAGGTTGGCAACGCTCTCATCCGTGTAGGCGGTCAGATCCAGTGCCTCGGCCGCGGTGATCGCGGCCTCGAGGCTGGTCTTGACGACTTCGTCGTTCGTCACGGGCAGGCCGTACTTGTAGATCTGGAAGATATAAGCGGCGTTGTTGTCCTTCCAGCCGTAGGTGGTGTAGCCCTTGTAGAATTCCAGAGCCTGGTTCTTGTTGCCGTTAAAAGCCGCGTTCGTGCTGCGCACGCCAACGGTTCCGGCGGCCTCGTCCAGGATCTGCAGATACCACAGGCTGTACTCGTTGGGTTCGGCCTCGAAGCTCATGCCGTTGCCGGTGGGCGCGGAGGTCAGGTAGGTGCCGTCGGCCATCTTGAGATAGAAGTTGGTCTCGTCGCCTTCGGGGAACTCGACGGTGTAGACGGCGGTGGTCTCAGCCGGGGTCAGGACGTTGTCCGCAACCGTGACGGCAACGCCGTCCACCTTTACGCCGGTGAGGGTGGTGGCCAGGCTCATGCCCTGGGCGGGATGATAGATCACGATCTCATCGCCCGCAGCCACGGCGGTCGCCAGGTTGAAGGTGCAGGGAACGAAGCCGTAGATCTGGAAGATGTAAGCGGCGTTGTTGTCCTTCCAGCCGTAGGTGGTATAGCCCTTGTAGAATTCCAGAGCCTGGTTCTTGTTGCCGTTAAAAGCCGCGTTCGTGCTGCGCACGCCAACGGTTCCGGCGGCCTCGTCCAGGATCTGCAGATACCACAGGCTGTACTCGTTGGGTTCGGCCTCGAAGCTCATGCCGTTGCCGGTGGGCGCGGAGGTCAGGTAGGTGCCGTCGGCCATCTTGAGATAGAAGTTGGTCTCGTCGCCTTCGGGGAACTCGACGGTGTAGACGGCGGTGGTCTCAGCCGGGGTCAGGACGTTGTCCGCAACCGTGACGGCAACGCCGTCCACCTTTACGCCGGTGAGGGTGGTGGCCAGGCTCATGCCCTGGGCGGGATGGTAGATCACGATCTGATCGCCGTCGGAGACGGAAGTGGTCAGAACGTAGGCGCCCTAGGCCTCGGGGGTGGGCTGGGGTTCGGGTTCGTCCGCAGGCGCGGCGTCCTTGGAGACCGTGATGCGGCCCTCGCCGTACCAGTTGTCATAGACGCCGGCGTTCAGGCGGGCGGTAAAGGTTTCGCTGTTGAAGTAGTTGATCAGGACCTCGTTGTCCAGAAGGCCGCCGTCGCGGATGATCTTGTTCTTCATGAACATGTTCAGGCCGTCGCCGCCTTCCTTCAACATATAGTTGTGGGAGGCCACGGTGTAGGTCTTGGTCAGGTCGATGGGCTCGTACTCGCCGGTGGTCTTGTTGAGGACCTGGACGCTGCCGACGCGGCGGTCGCCTTCCACCTTGGAGAACATGCCGGCGGTGTCGGTGACGACGGTGCTGGGCGTGCCGGTGTAGATGGTGTACTTCAGGCCGGATACCTGGAGGAAGCCGCCGCACTCGCCGGTGAGCAGGCCGTCTTCGGTGTAGTTGACCGCACGGGAGGACATCTCGAGGGCGTCAATGATCTGCTGGCCGGTGGCCTCGACCACGACGAGCTCGTTGCCGAAGGGATGGACCTTGATGATCTGATCGTAGGTCACGTCGCCGGCGGGAATATCGGCGCGGACGCCGCCGCCGTTGACAAGGCCGATGTCGGCAAGGCCGGCCTCGACGTATGCGTCAGCGCAGACGTCGCCGAGGTTGGTCTCCTGCCAACGAACGGCACGGACATTGCGGTCCAGGTCGCGGACGGTGAGGTCCTTGGTCAGGCCCTCGACCACGACGGTGTTCAGAAGTTCTTCAAAGTCGGCCATCACTTCGGAGATCACGCCGGTGATGGTGGCGTCCTTCTCGGTGAAGTCGGCGGCGGAGATCAGCTTGGTGGAGATCTCGCCATCCTCGGTAATGGTCAGCTTGCCCACGTAGGCCAGCTTGGTGCCGGTGGAGGAGAGGACGACGTCCTCGCCGTTCTTGTTGGCCACGGTCTGCATCGGGAGGACGCTGTGGGAGTGGCCGTCGAGCACGACGTCGATGCCGGTGGTGTTGGCGATCACGTCCACGGAACGCCAGGGAGCAGAGCTCTCATCGGTGCCCAGGTGGGCCAGCGCCACGACGTAGTCCACGCCCTCGGCGCGGGCGGCGTCGACCGCGGTCTGCACAGCCTCATAGAGGGCTGCGCCGGTGGCGTCGTTGCAGAAGTCATAGATCCAGTTGCCGTCGGCATCCTGGAAGTAGGTCGGAGTGGACTTGACCAGGGATTCCGGGGTGGTGATGCCGACATAGGCAACACGCACGTCGCCGTAATCCACGACGGTGTAAGCGTCGAGGTCAACCGCATCCGCCGCACCGGCGGGGCCGGTGTAGCGCCAGTTGGCGGTGACGACGGGGAAGTCTGCCTGCTCGACAAGGGCGCCGATGTTGTTCACGCCGTAGTCGAACTCATGGTTGCCGAGGGTGGCAGCGTCATAGCCGACCTCATTCATCAGGCCGACGATGGCGGAGCCCTTGGTCAGGGAGCCGATGGCCTCGCCCTGGATGAAGTCGCCGGCGTCAACCAGGCCGACCGCACGGTGCAGGGTCTGCATGTAGGACTTGTAGGCTGCCAGGCCGTCGTAGCCGAAGCTCTTGCCGGCGTAGGCGCCGGAGTCATTCTTGCTGTCCTGGATGCCGCAGTGGACGTCGTTAGTGTAGAGGATGACCAGATCGTCCTGATCCTCCAGCTCGGTCTTGGAGAAGCGGAGCAGAACGGTGGCGATCTGCGCGCGGGTGGTGGGGGTTCTCGGGCTGAGGTAGGCGGTCTCGCGGACGCCCACGCCCTGGATCAGGCCGACGGCAACGGTCCAGGACATTGCCTCCTTTGCATAGCCGCTCACGCTCCCGGCATCCGGGAAGGTGCTCAGATCCGCACGGGCAGAGACGTCGTAGCCGGAGTATTCGGCATAGCGATAGAGGAAGGCTGCCAGCTGCTCGCGGGTAACGCTGCCGCAGCGGTCGAAGATCTTCTCGGCCGTGCCGAAGGTGATGCCGTTTTCATAGGCCCAGCGAATGGCGTCGTAGGAGTAGTTGGACTGCTTGACGTCGTTGAACGGGTTCTCGATCGTGGGCTCGGGCTCGCCGTCCAGTCTCCACAGGACGGTGACGAACTGCTCACGGGTCAGCGGGTCGTTCGGCCCGAAGATCGTGGCGGTCTTGCCGATCATGATGCCGGCTTCCAGCACGTAGTCCAGGCCCTCATGGTACCAGGAGGTGCGGTCGACGTCGGTGAATTTTGCGCAGGGATCGTTGTAGACGCGGATCTCCTCGCGGGAGCGCACGCGCAGACGCTTGATGTACTGGTCTTCGCTGATGCCGGAGTCGTCATGGGAGTCGCCGGAGCCCTCGTCCACGTCGCGGGAGCCGAAGCCGACACCCTCGACGCTCATGCCGACGGCAGCGTCGTCCAGACCGGTGTAATCCTTCTGGATGTAGTTGTTGATGAACAGGGCCGCGATCTCGCCGGAGCCGTCGTCGACGTAGATGTAGTCGATGACGCCCTCGGTCTTGTGGATATCGGTGATGACGCCGGAGATCTTGACCAGATTGCCGATATTATCGTCACTCATGGCCTCGGCGCAGGTGACGGGCTTGGGATCCATGGGGATGACGTCGTTGGAGATGACCTCAATGGAGCCGTTGTAGTCGTTGCTGAGGTTCAGCTCGATCTCGCCGCAGTAGTAGGTCACGCCGCCGTGGATGCGGACCTGCTCGCCGATGTAGTAGTAGCCGGAGACCGGGAAGCAGTTGATGCCGCGGGTCTCGTCCTGAACGTAGATGCAGTCGAAGAAGGCGGTGTCCTTGTCGTAGTCGGAGGCGTTGGACATGACCGTGCCCTCGACGGTGAACTCCTGACCGACCTCGCCCTTGTGGACTTCGGAGATCGGGGTGATGTCATAGGTCTGGTCGCCGTTCTTGACGTAATTCAGAATGTTCATGACCAGGCCGTAGTTCTCATACTGCTCGTTGGAGGCGGTGCCGGCCTTGAGGTCGTAGTTGGAGATGAAGCACGCGCCGCCGCAGACCAGGAAGCCGCCGCCGGACAGGGTCTCGCAGGTCACCAGGTTGAAGGTGTCCTTCTCTGCCATGACGGTGTCCTTGTTGTAGTCGGGCACGTAGGCAGAGCCGGTGAAGTTATCCTTGTAGCAGGCGATCCAGGTGGACTGATAGGGCATGACGAGCGGCGTCACGTCGTTCTCAGCGCCCGCCTCGGTAACGATGCCGGTGCCGTTGTAGTACTGGTACTGGCCGTTGGAGGAGGCGAAGATGCCGGTGGTGAAGCGATGGTCGCCCAGCAGCTCCTTGCCGTTGAAGTTGATGCGGTAGGCCTCGTTGGACTTCATCTCGTTATCGACCACGATGCCGCGGACAAAGCGGGTCTTGGCGCCGACCGCCTCGTTGACGAGGTTGGAGATGGTGGCGGAGGCGTACTTGTAGGTATCCTTGCCCTCGGCGTCCTTCTCGGAATAGTCGTAGCGGTCGGACTTGGAGAGGTTGATGATGTTGCCGCCGTTTGCTGCGTAGTCGGCGATGGCAGCCAGCTCGTCCTCGGTCCAGACCGTGGGCGCAGTGTTCTCGTCCTTTCTGGGGACAGTCAGGACGATCATCTTATACTTGGCAAGATTCTCCTTCGTCATCTGGCCCGCGTCGATGTACTCGACCAGGATGCCGTTCTCGGCGCAGATCTGGATGAAGGAGCCCTCGTTGCCGGCATAGTCGCCGGAGACGTAGAAGTTGGTGTGACCCCTATCCAGGCCGACGTAGGTCATCATCTCGGGCGGATAGGAGGTCTCAGACAGGGTCTTGGTGTAGGTCTGGGTCTTATTCTTGTAGGTGAAGGTGAACTCCACGACGATGTCATAGGTCTTGGTCGCGGAGGGATCGGTGGTCTTCGGCGTGAAGGGGGCAGTGAGCGTCTTGATGCTGCCGGGAGCGAGCTCCTCGGTCAGATCAGCGGCCTCCAGGATCACGTCGCCGTCAGCGGTGATCTTCCAGCCGTTGAGGATGACGGTCTCGCTCTCGCTGCCGTTGGTCAGCTGAGCGGTCACAGTCTCCTCGGTGCCCTGGGCCGCGACAGCGGCGGAGGTGCTGGCGTCCACGTTGACGGGGACGGCCTCGGAGGTCCAGATGGGAGCGGTCACGGCGATGTTGCCGTCGGCCTCGATGATCTTGACGTAGTAGTAGCCGGAGGTCAGGCTGCCGTCAGCCTTCTTGTGGTCGATCACGATGTCGCCCTTGTAGGAGTTGCCGGAAACGGAGACTTCCTTGATGACCTTCGCGCCCTCACCGATGATCTGGATGGTGCCGATGTTCTCACGGTCGGGCTCGTTGACGGTCAGGCGGATGGTGACCTGGTCAGGCTGCTGGTTGTCTTCGATGGATGCAATGTCGCCGAGCTTGTAGGTCTCGCCGTTGATGTCCATCTCGTAGTAGATCTCCAGGTTCTGGTCTTCGGTGGCGTAGATGCGGCGGGCGTCCAGCGCGCGGTAGATGCCGATCTCGGAGAAGTCGTCGGTCAGGACGACGTCGCGGCAGGTGTTGGCGCTGCCCCAGTTGCCCTTGTGGTTATCCTGGTTGTTCGTGGGACCGATGTGCCAGCCCATGGACAGGCAGAGGTCATACTCCTCATAGGAGGGGAAGTAGGCGGAACCGCCGACCTTGCCCTCGCCGTTGCCGACCTCGATCAGGTTCAGGATGTCGTCGCGCTTGGCAGTGCGGCCGGCATAATTGTCGAAGTTGCCGAAGGTGACGCCGGGGTGGTTGAACTGGGAGACGACGGGCACGGCAGCGCCGTTGGCGTCGAAGGGGATGTTCTTGGTGGCGCTGACACCGGTGACCTCCGCGCCGTCGCGGGTGATCTTGGCCTCGTTGCCGTCCACGTCAAGACCCTTGTCGGCGTTCGCCATCAGGTCATTGTACAGGTGCATGCCGGCATACTTGGTCTTGTCGTTGAGCGCCTTGTTGTTGCGGGAGACGGTGCCGTAGGTGTTGAAGGTGTTGGTGTGGCCGGGGCCGCCGGACCAGGTCATCTCGTAACCGTACATGCAGACGAAGTCGTCCCACTTCTCATTGTAGGTCTTGGCAGTCGCGCGGGCCTCCTCCCACTTCGTGGTGGCGCCGCCGCTGGTCTTGAGCAGGGAGCTCAGATCGTAGTAGCTGGAGGTGGTGGCGGTCGCGGTGGTGTCGAAGTAGTTGGAGTGGTCGGTCACGATCAGGAAGTCCATGTTGGCTACGCCGTGGGCGTGCTCATAGGCGTCCTCGAGCTGACCGGCGCCGTCGGAATACTCGGCGGTGTGGGCGTGGACCTGACCGAAGTACAGGGTCTCGCCGCTTGCACCGACGAAGAAGTTCCAGTTCTTGACGGCCTGCTTGCCGTCGGCGCGGGTGATGGTGAAGGCCAGAACGTGCTTGCCGTTGGACAGATCGGCGGCGGGAACGTAGGTATAGACGCCGTCGGCAGCCGTACCGGTGACGGCAGTCTCGTCAAGCAGGAGCTCGAAGCTCGGGTTCTCGCCCACGTTGGCATACTGGATGCTGATCTCGGGACGGGCGTTGTCTCCGGTGGCAGAGTTGGGCTCCGGGGTCACGGAGAGAATCAGAGGCTCGTCGCTGATCTCAACGGTCTCGGTGCAGGAGAAGCTGAGGTCCATGGCGTCCACGACGGAGATGCTGATGGTCACGGTGCTGTGGCCCTCCAGGTCCGCGGCGGGGATCGTGAAGCTGCCGAGCTTGCCGGTCATGGCGGGCTCGACGGTCTTTCCCGCGGCTGCGCCGTCGAAGGAGTAGCTGACGTTCACGGAGGTCAGGTCGTTGAGGTCATTGACCGTGAACTCCACCGGGCAGTCGGAGCCGATGGCCGGAGCCGGCGTCTTGCTGAGGAAGACGTTCGGGTTGACCACGTAGCCGCAGTTGTAGGTATCCTCAACCGGGTAGAAGTTCATGGCGAAGATCTCGGGGGTGCCGGCGTTGTAGGAGTAGCCGGCGAAGAGATCGTCGAAGTACTCGATGTAGACCGGGTTGCCCTTCCAGCTGGCGGTCTTGTTCTTCATGAGCCAGCCGCCGCTGATCTCGGAGACGGTCCACTTGGTGTAGTCGTTTTCGGCGTCCACCAGGATCAGGCTCTCGTCGTTGACGGTCTTGCCGCTGTCGTCCTGATAGTTCTCGGTCATGCCGAGGTACTTGCTTCCGGTCTGGAAGGTGTACTCGTCGCCATTGACGTGGACCGTGAAGATCAGACCGCCGTCGGCGATGTCGGAATAGGCGATGCCGCTGTCGGTGCGGACCGCGGCTGCGCCGGTCAGATTGGCCTTGGCAGCGTTTTCCGGGGTGGGCTGGCCGAAGACCGCCTTGGCATAGGCGTTATAGATGACGACCGTGGAGCCGTCAGCGGGCAGAGCATCCGCTGCCTCAATTTCGCCCACGCGTCCGTCGTCATCCTCACCGGTGACAGCGAACTGCATCTGGAAGTACTGGGGAGTGGAGGACTTGTAGGAGTAGCCGCAGAACTTCTGGCCGTTGTACTGCTCCAGATAGACGTCCGAGGTGCCGTTCCACTTGTACTCCGCGTTCATAATATTGAACGTGTTTTCCATACCGGCCTGGTCGGCCTTGATGGTCCACTTTGCACCGGATTCGGGGCTGTCGATGAGGACCATCTTTTCCTTGCCCTCGCTGGTGTCCTGGATGGCAAGATACTTGCCGCCCAGCGTGAAGTAGTAGGTGCCGTCGCTGTTCTTGATGAAGCGAACGATGGCAGTGCCGTCCGGGAGCTTGTCGATGCGCTTGCCGTCCGACGTCAGGCTGACAGCCTTGGAGGCAGAGTTGCCGCCGGTGATGTCATAGCCCAGAACATAGCCGGATTTCCCGTCCTGGCCGGGGTTGAAGATGACGCCGTAGCTTCCGTCCGCGGGCTCCGTGGTCAGAAGCGTGGCGCTTCCGTCCACCGCAACGTCCGCAGCCATCGCGAACGTCGGGAAGACGGAGAGAACCATGGCAAGGACAAGCAGCATCGCAAGCGTTCTTGTGAAGTGCTTTTTCATAGAATACCCTCCTGTGTGCTGATTACAGGCGCCTGCGCAAAAGGGCGCAGTACGACCTATATGCTGAGTGTATCATACCACACTTTCCCACGTAATGCCACAAGATTTTTTCATTTTCCATAAAAAATTCAAAGACCGCCATGTCCTGACGCAAAAAAAGAGCGGAGGGGACTTTCCCTCCGTCGATTCAGCTCACGATTTGTTTTCGAAGACGCTTGAGCGCAGCCTTCTCCAGCCGGGAAACCTGGGCCTGAGAAATGCCGATGGCGTCGGCGACCTCCACCTGGGTCTTGCCGTCGTAATAGCGCAGCGACAGGATGTTCCGCTCGCGCTCGCCCAGGGTCGCCACCGCGTCGCGGAGCGTCAGCTCCTCGATCCACCGCTCGTCGGTGTTTTTGGGGTCCCGGATCTGGTCCATGACCGTCAGGGGGTCCCCTGCGTCAGAGTGGACCGGCTCGTAGAGGGAGACCGGCGTGGAGATCGCGTCCATCGCCTCGCTGACCGAGGCCAGCGGGACGTCCAGGTCCTTCGCGATCTCCTCGAGCGTCGCGTCCCGCCCCAGACGGAGGCGCAGCCGCTCCTTGCACTGCAGAATCTGATAGGCCAGGTCCCGGATCGAGCGGCTGACCCGGATCGGCGAGGAATCCCGCAGATACCGGCGGACCTCCCCGACGATCATCGGTACGCCGTAGGTGGAAAATTTGACGTCCAGATCGGGATTGAAGTTGTTGATGGCCTTGAGCAGGCCGATGCAGCCCACCTGAAACAGATCATCGGGGTTCTCACCCCTGCCGGTGAAGCGCTGGACCACCGAAAGGACCAGACGAAGATTGCCCTCAATGAGCTGCTCCCTTGCGGCGTGGTCTCCCGCACGGGTGCGGCGGAGGAGACGCTCGCACTCCCCCGGCTTGAGCGTGCGCAGCTTCGCGGTGTTGACGCCGGAGATTTCAACCTTTCCTTGCATAAGCCCTCCGAACAGTTTCGGTTTTCATCCGGTAGGATTCCCCGAAACCGCGCAAAAAATACGCCGGCTGCTTCTGTTCTCCTGCAAAAACGACCGCCCGGTTCCGTCCGCCACATTGCTGCACAGTCTGCCGCGAACCTCAAGCGAGCGGGAAAACTTCCGAAAAAGCCCGGACAATGGGCGGTGCGCCGGGGCGGACGGCCCAACGCACCCCGAAATTCCCGGAAAAAAATGATTATTTCTGAAAAAAACTATTGATTTTGCAGGACGGAGGCTGTATAATACATTTCTGCGTGAAGCAACATCGGTTGCCATAGTTTCGATCAAGGAGGTGTAATCGTGCCCAACATCAAGTCCGCCAAGAAGAGAGTCGAACTCACCAAGGTCGCCAACGCCCGCAACAAGGCTGAGAAGTCCATGCTCAAGACCAATCTGAAGAAGTTCGACGCCGCCCTGACTGAAGGTAATCGCGAGGCCGCTGACGCAGCGTACAAGATCGCTGTCAAGTCCGTGGACCAGGCCGTGAACAAGGGTCTTCTGCACAAGAATACCGCTGCCCGCAAGAAGAGCAGCATGACCCTCAAGCTCAACAAGCTGGCCTAAAAACCGCGTTCGAAAATATTCCCTTCCGGTTTGACTCCGGAAGGGGTTTTTTCGTATTTGCGGCAAACGGCAAAACGCCGCAGGACGCACGGCGCGTCCCGCGGCAAAATGCAGGGAATCTTTTGATGGGCTTTTCAGATCAGCCTTCCCGGCTCTCCGCAGCCGTCCTCCAGGTCTGGATGCGGTCCCAGTTTTCGAGCAGCATTGCTTTTGCGCGGGCGGCGGCAACGTTATAGCTGCGCCAGTCGGACTCGACGGGAACGGGCCGCGCATCCTGGCCGGACTTGTAATACAGATCGGCCCGGGCAACGAGCTCCTCGCGGGCCTGGTCTGCGACCATCCGGTCGCCGTCGTCGGCCAGGTCGAACAGGCTGGGGACGGCGGCAGCCGAGAGCTCCGAGATCGTATCGACGTCGATGCCGGACAGGGCCCCGCTGCGGTAGGCGGCGGTGTTGTACTCCGCCACGATGCGGTCCACGTTGGCAAAGCTCAGAACCAGGAGGCTCGCGGCGGCGGCAATCAGGGTCGCCTTCAGATAGGGGATCCGATGCAGGAACAGGCGCAGCGCCAGGCAGACAAAAAGGACCGCCAGGACCAGCATGAAGGCAGAGGTCAGGATGCGGAGCCGGGTCATACCGAAGCTGCGGATGTAGAGGACCATCTTGGAGGCCGAAATCGCGATCAGGGTCAGAGAAAACAGGCAGAGGAAGGCCATGAGCAGACGGATGAAGGTCGGCAGCTTACCCTCGGTTCGGCGGCAGAGGAAGGCTGCGCCGAAGAAGAAGATCAGATTCAGCACACAGACCGCGCACATCTCAAAAAAGCCGCGGCGGGCGTACATGGCGGGGGTGTAGCCCGCAGGCAGCAGGCCCCGGAAGCCCTCAAAGAAGTAGGCGCCCTGGGAGAAGAGGTAGGCCAGATAGACCAGACTCAGCATCGCCAGGAAGCTGCCCACGATCAGCGGCTCCACACCGTGGAGCGCAACGCCGCCCCTGGCGTCGCTGCGTCCTGCACGGGGCAGGTAGAACAGCTGGGAAAAGATCAGCAGAGCGAGCCCCACACCCAGCAGCACGGCAACGATGTGGATGGGCAGATCCCGGACCTCCAGCCGCTTGACCAGGCCCTCAAAGGCTGCGTCAGAGGAGGTCAGCAGGGGCAGGATCACAAACAAAGCAGGGATGGCACAGCCGACGCCGATCAGGACCGCGCCGATCCGCCGGGTCTTCGGCGCGCCGCCCTCTCCATTCCGGTGGAAGATGGCCCAGACCGCCTCCGGCAGTTCGCTGAAGGTGGCGCCGAAGAGGACCCAGCCCACGTCCAGCACAGACCTGCAGGTGCCGGTCTGCTCCCGGCGCAGCGTCAGCAGCTCCAGGATGCCGATGGCGGCAAGCACCAGGATCGCCCCGCAGGAGAGGAATTTGAGCAGGAAATCATCGGAACAGAGGAAGCTCGCCGCCAGCGCGGGCAGGCAGGCAAAGCAGAACACGCCATAGGCCGTGATCCTTCGCCGTGTTTTCCAGAGATACCAGACCAGGCAGACGGCGACGCCGATCAGGCCAAGGCTCACGCCGAGGTTCAGTCCGGTAAAGAAGAAGGCGTCCGTCAAAAAGACGGAGAACACAGCGAGCAGAATGGCCAAAATCAGGTCGCGACGCTCGCTGACCCGGCGCGGCATAATTTGCAGGGCGGAGGCAGTGTCAAAGGATTCGTTCATAATTCTCGCTCCTTTCGATCCGGCGGTTCC
>CAMHMK010000028.1 GCA_946186225.1 uncultured Clostridia bacterium | reverse complement strand
ACCCGGAGCGATCCTATTCGCCCTTTTCTGTCAGCACGGAAATTGCGGTTTGAAGCTGCTGATCCTCGGAGAACGGCAGCCGGTTGTAGTAGAGCTCCTTCGTCTCCTCGTCGGAGATCTCCACCGGGTAGTCGGGCGTCACGCCCTTGCCGACCAGGCTCACGTCGTGGGGCGTGGTGTAGGTGCCGAAGGAGAGGTTGACGGCGGAGCCGTCGGAGAGCTGGAAGGCGGTTTGGAACCGGCCCTTGCCGTAGGTCCGGGCGCCGACGATCTTGGCGGCGTCATACTCCTGCAGGGCGGCGGCAAAAAACTCGGCGGCGGAGTAGGAGTCGTAGTTGACCAGGACGGCCATCGGCAGATCCAGATATCCGGGGCCGGAGCGGTCCACGTATTCCTCGCCGTCGTAGGTCACGCTGCGGAAAAGCGGTCCCTCGGGCAGCAGATAGTCGAGCAGCTCGACCATCTCGGATTTCAATCCGCCGGGATTGAAGCGGACGTCGAAGACAATGCCCTTCGCACCGTCAGCGCGGGCGGATTCGATGGCGGCGATGGCGTCTGCCGCAGCGTTCTGCTCAAAGTTGCGGATGCGAATATAGCACAGGCCGTCATCCAGCGCCTGGCTCGTCACATTGACGATGCGAATCGGAGCCCGGGTGATGGTCACGTCCCGGGTCTGCCCGTCGTGGACCACGGTCAGGGTCACGTCTGTCCCCGCTTCGCCGCGGACGCGGTTCTTGGTTTCCGTGGTGTCCAGGGATTCGTCGCTTCCGTCCAGGATCGGGGTCCCGTCCACGGCGATGAAAAGGTCGCCGATTTCCAGACCGGCCCGGTAGGCGGGGCTTTCGGGCGTGACGTCGGTCACGATGACGCCGGTCTCGGCTCCCTCTGCGGTGATCGTCACGCCGATGCCGACGTACTGGTTTTCCAGAGCGCTGACATAATCCCGGTATTGGTCGGCCGGGATGTAGTAGCTCCACTCATCGCCGATGTTGTCCACCAGCGCGGCTGCCAGCAGATCCTTGAGCGCGTCCTCATCCGGCGTCCCGACGTAGTATTTGTCGATGATCGCCTGGAGCTCGGCCAGCTTGCCCACATAGGGATGCCGGTTCACGCCGCCTTCCGGCGTGGACGGAGCGGATTCTTCCGGCGCGGCGGCAGCGGCCTCATAGGTCGGGTCCAGCAGACGAATGGCGGCCAGAAGCTGCTCGTCGTCGGTCTGCGCCAGCGTTCCTGCGCGGAGGGCGGATTCCTTCTCGTCGGATAGGGTCACGACCTGATCGGGGGTGATGCCCTTGCCCACCAGGCTCACGCCCTTCGGCGTGGTGTACTTGCCGATGGAGAGGTTGATCGCGGAGCCGTCGGAGAGCTGGATGGAGGTCTGGAAATATCCCTTGCCGTAGGTCTGGATGCCCACGACCTTGGCGGCCTCGTATTCCTGCAGGGCGGCGGCAAAAAACTCGGCGGCCGAGTAGGAATTGTAGTTGACCAGGACGGCCATGGGAATCTCGATGTGGTTGGCGTCAGACCGGTCCACGTTCTCCTGGCCGTCGTAGCCCACGCTGCGGAACAGCGGTCCCTCGGGCAGAATATAGTCGAGGATCTGCACAAGATCGTCCTTGTAGCCGCCGGGATTGTAGCGGACGTCGAAGATAATGCCGGGAGAGCCGGCGTCCAGGGCCGCCTGAATGGCGGCGATGGTGTCCTCGGCGGAGCGCTCGTCAAAGTTGCGGATCTTGATATAGGTCAGACCGTCGTCAAGGGTCTGGCTGGTCACATTTACGGTCTGGATGGACGCGCGGGTGATCGTGAACGAGAGCTCGCTTCCCTCGCGCAGGACGGTCAGGACGACGTCCGTGCCCTCCTTGCCGGTCACCCGGTTCCTGACCTCGGTCAGGTCCACGGCGCCGTCGGAACCACGGGGCAGCTCCTCCCCGTCCACGCCGGTGATGAGATCTCCGGCCAGGACCCCGGCCTGATCCGCCGGACCGTCGGGAGAGACCTCCGTGATCAGAACGCCCTCCGTCACGTCCTCGGTGGTAATGGTCACACCGATGCCCACATAGGCGTTCTGAAAGGCTTCCACATAGGCCTGGTACTGGTCGGCGGGGATATAATAGCTCCATTCGTCGCCCAGGCCCTCCACCATACCGTCCGCCAGGGCGTCGGCCATTTTATGGTCGTCGACCTCGCCGATGTAGTAGCGGTCAATGACGTCCTGCATCTCCGCCAGCTTTTGCTCATAGGGCTGACGGCCGCTCTTCCGGCCCATCAGCAGCCAGCAGAGGATCAGGACCACCGAAGCGGTCAGCGCAGCGGTGATCAGCACCACGGGAAGCAGAGACCGACTGCGCGGAGCGTCCTGCATTTGTTCATAGCGTTCTTGTTCGTCCATTTTGAGACCTCATTTCGTTCCGGAATCGTAGAACGGGGCCGGCTCGGAATTTCGTTTCCGAGCCAGCCCCGGCGCAGATCAGGGAAGATAGTTGAGCGGGTTGACCGGTGAGCCGCCCTGATACACCGTAAAGTGCAGGTGCGGCGCGGTGGACCAGCCGGTGCTTCCGACGTAGCCGATCGTCTGCCCCTGGGTCACATACTGACCGGTGGAGGTGGCGATCTGGCTCATGTGGCCATAGAGGGTGGAGAAGCCGTTGCCGTGGTTGATGGTCACATAGTAGCCGTAGCCGTTGTTCCAGCCGGCGGCCGTTACGGTGCCGGAGGCGGCGGCCCAGATGGCGGTTCCGTAGGAGGCGCCGATATCCAGCCCGTTATGAAGGGTGTACTGGTGGGTGATCGGGTGGACTCGCATCCCGTAGTAGCTGGTGATCACGTGGGTGTAGGAGGGCCAGATGAAGCCGGCGCTTCTGTTGCTGCTGCCGCTGTTTCCGCTGCTGCCGCTGCTGCCGGTGCCGGAGGACGAAGACGAGGACGAGGACGACTGGCTCGACTGTGCGCTCATGGCAGCCCTCTGGCGGGCGGCAGCCTCGCGGGCGGCCTGCTCCGCCTTGCGTTTGGCCTCCGCCTCGGCGGCCTTGCGGCGGGCTTCCTCCTCTTCGGCAAGCTTTTCGGTATAGTTGGCCTCCTGCTGGGCGATCTGGGCGTCGAGCTGGCTCTTGGCTGCCTCATACTTTGCAGCTTCAGCCTGCAGCTCGTCGTCGTTTTTGATCAGCTCCTCCAGCAGGGCGTCGGCCTTTGCACGTTGGTCGGCGAGCGCCGCTTCCTCGGCGGCGAGCTCCTCCTTTGCCTCCTCCAGAGAGACCTTCTCCGCCGCCAGCTCCTGACGGGCGGTTTCGATCTCCTTGGCGGCCTGCTCCATCTTGTCGAGCATCCGGGAATCCGCCAGGGCGATCTCGTTGATCATGTCCACGCGGTCGAGCATATCGGAAAAGCTGCTGGCCTTGAAGAGGATCGACCAGTAAGTGATCTTGCCGTTTTCCTCCATGGAGCGAACGCGGGTGAGGTACTGCTCGTTCAGCGCGTCGCGGTTGGCCAGCGCGGCGTCCAGCTCATTCTGCTTTTCTGCGATCAGGAGGTTGTACTCCTGGATCTGCTCGTTTTTGTTTTCAATGGAATCCTGCGTCAGCTTGACCTGCTTGTCGATCTGGCTCTTCTGGCCGACCAGATCGAGCATATCGGACTTGTTGTCGGCGATCTCGGCGGCCAGGGAGTTCTGCTGGGCGGCGATGGCTTTCTCGCGCTCCTTGAGGGCATCGATCTTTTTCTTGATGTCCGCAGAGGTCTCGCCAAAGGCCATGAGAACGATGCCGAGAACCAGGACGGCAGCGAGCAGGATCGCAATGGTGCTGACAATGATGCGTCGATACTTATACATAGGCAGTCTCCTTTACACATCCATGAACTTTCGGATGGACATCACGCTGCCGAACACGCCCACAAACAGGCCGGCCACGCCGAAGGTGGCGACCATCGGCAGCAGGAGGTTCAGGAAGGGAACGATGTCAAACAGCTGGAGCGCATCCACGCGCTGGATCTGTGCGGCGATCAGGTCATAGATGCCCCAGGTGATGAAAAACGCCAGAGCGCAGGAAATGACGCCGATCAGAAAGCCCTCCACAAAGTAGGGGAAGCGGATAAAACGGTTGGTGGCGCCGATCATTTTCATGATTCCGATCTCGTCGCGCCGGTCATACATGGCCAGCTTGATGGTGTTGGAGATCATGAACAGAGAGACGATCAGCAGAACCAGGATGATGGCAGCCGAGGCAATGTTCAGCACGCGCTGGATCGTCGTGAAGCCCTTGGCCAGCTCGGTGCGGGCATTGACGTGGTCCACGCCCTGGACCTGGGAGATGACCTGTACGGTCTCGTCCATTTTGGCGTTGTCCTCCAGCGTGATCACCACGCGGTCGAGGAAGGTGTTGGCGTCGATGCCCTCGTAGGCCTCGCCGCCGCCCTGCTGCTCGATGAAGCGGGCGCCGGCTTCCTCCCGTGAGACGAACTTTGCCTCCTGGATATTGTCCAGACGGCGAATGGCAGTCTCTACGGTCTTGGCGGTCTGAGAGTCGTAGCTCTCGTCAATGTAGGCGATGACGCGGTTTTCCCGCTCCAGGGTATTGACCATGCGGGAGAGGTTGTAGAGGATGGCAGAGAAGCAGCCAATGATCACCAGACAGGCCACAGTGACCGCAATCGCGGCGAAGGACATGAAGCCGTGGGAGAACATGTTGTGGACGCCCTCTTTGAACAGATACCCTAATTTTCTAATTCTCTTCATTGATATAGTACCCATCCATTCCGTCATTGATCACGCGTCCTTCGTCGATGGCAATGACTCGTTTCGTAAAGCGGTTGACCAGCTCGCGCTCGTGGGTGACCACCATAACGGTCGTCCCCAGGGCGTTGATGCGTTCGAGCAGCATCATGATTTCATAGGAGCGCACCGGGTCGAGGTTGCCGGTGGGCTCGTCGGCAATGATCATCGAGGGGTTGTTGACCAGGGCGCGGGCAATGGCCACGCGCTGCTGCTCGCCGCCGGAGAGCTCGTTGGGATAGCGCCGTCCGCGGTTTTCCAGGCCCACCAGATCGAGCACATAGGGAACACGCTTTTTGATCTGCTTGCTGCTTGCCCCGATCACACGCATGGAAAAGGCGACGTTTTCAAAGACGGTCTTGTTTTCGATCAGGCGGAAGTCCTGGAAGATGACGCCCACCGTCCGACGCAGATAGGGGATGCTGCGGTTTTTGATCTTCTCCAGCTGATAGCCGTTGACGTTGATGGAGCCGGAGGTGGGCACCAGCTCGGCGGTCAGAAGCCGGATGATGGTCGACTTTCCGGAGCCGGAGGGGCCGACCAGAAACACGAATTCGCCGTCGTCTATGTGCAGGCTGATGCTGTCCAGCGCACGGTTGCCCGCATCATAGACCATGGTGACGTTCTGGAAATCAATCATAAAGGTTCTCCTTTGCCTCAGAACATCTTGCTGTCCCGGGAGGCCAGATATTTCTTGACCATCAGCGCAACCTTGAAGATGATGGCATGGTCAAACTCGCGCAGATCCAGGCCGGTGAGCTTTTTGATCTTTTCCAGGCGGTAGACCAGGGTGTTCCGGTGGACAAAGAGCTTGCGCGAGGTTTCGGAAACGTTGAGGTTGTTTTCAAAGAATTTGTTGATCGTGAACAGGGTCTCCTGATCCAGCGTGTCGATGGAGTTCTTTTTGAAGACCTCCGCCAGGAAGATCTCGCACAGTGTGGTCGGCAGCTGATAGATCAGGCGTCCGATGCCGAGGTTTTCGTAGGTGATGATGGTTTTTTCCGTGTCGAAGACCTTGCCCACGTCAATGGCGATCTGGGCTTCCTTATAGGAGTCGGCCAGCTCGCGCAGATGCTCGGCGACGGTGCCGATGCCGATGGTGGTCTTCAGATAGAGCTGGCTCTTGAGACTGTCTTCGATGGTCTCGGCAAGCTCCAGCAGCTCCGCCTGTTCGGTCTCCGGCGTGACGGCCTTGACCAGGGCCACGTCGGTCTCGCTGATGGAGATCACAAAGTCCTGCTGCCGGTCCGGGAACAGACTCAGCAAAACGTCAACGGCTGCAATGTCGGCGCTGCCGTTCTGGCGGACCAGAAAGACCACGTAGTTCTGGTCGGCAGGAAAGTGGAGCTCCTTGGCCCGGATGTAGATGTCGCCGGGGAGGATGTTGTCGGTGATGATGTTTTTGACAAAGCTGGCCTTGTCGTGTTTTTCTTCATAGAAGACCTTGGCGCAGTTCAGCGTGACCTGGGCCATGGCGCAGAGGCTGTCTGCCATCTCATCCTCGCCGTCTACAAAGACGGCATAGTCAAAGCCGTTGGCAAAGGTGGAAAGGGGCCGGACGGTCTTGCCGGAAAAATGGACCGCACCGCCCTCAGACAGAGAGACGACGCGAGCAAGCTTGGGCAGCTTGGTTCCGGTCTGTTCCTGGTTGCTGTCCGCGACGACATTGCCGTCAACGTCGATCAGGCCGATCTCGCGATCGGTGGCAGCCTTCATCTGCTGAATGACGTCTGCAAGGATATGATTCATAGTTGTCTCGCCCTCCGTAAAAGATCGAGTTAAAGTAATTTTGAAATCGGGCTTTTTGTGCTTCTGCCCGTTACTATAACCGATTTTGTCGAGTATTGCAAGACCTATTTGGTGTTTTTCTTAAAAAATCCGTATAGTTTTTATGCAAATCCACAAAAAAACTGGCAATGTATCCAAAGCATTTCAAAGAAATCAAGGTTGAGAAACAAAAAACGCCAAAACGGGAATTTGTGGAAAATGTACAAGGGCATATGAAACCGGGTCCATTCGGCAGTCAGCGGGCCGCGTTCGGCATTCCCGTCACCCGGTCCAGAGCCGCAATTTCCTCGGCGGTCAGCTCCCGGACCTCGCCGGGCTTCAGCCCCGCCAGGGTCAGCCCGCCTTCCCGGTCACGGCGCAGGTAGGTCACGGGCATTTGGCGGCTGGCCAGCATCCGCCGCACCTGGTGGTATTTGCCCTCCACCACCGTCACCCGGCTCTTGCCGGGGCCGAGGGGTTCGAGCTTCGCGGGAAGACACCGGGTCCCGTCGCTCAGGACCAGGCCGGCGCGGAAGGCCGCCGCATCCTCCGGCCCTGCCTCTCCCTCGTGCTCGGCATAGTAGTCCTTTTCGATCCGGTATTTCGGGGAAATCAGCCGGTGCGCCAGAATGCCGTCGTTGGTCAGCAGGAGCAGACCCTCCGTGGCCTTATCCAGTCGCCCCACCGGGGCGACCTTCTGCTTTTTCCACCGCTCGGGCAGGATGTCCATCACGGTCCGGTCACGGGGATCGTCGGTCGAGGTCACGAGACCCGCAGGCTTGTAGAGCAGGAGCACCACACGGCGCAGCCCCTCCACGCGCTCGCCGCGCAGGCAAACCACATCCGCAGCTTCGTCGAGCTTCGCAGCCCCGTCCTGAACCACGATCCCGTTGACCGTCACGCTTCCGGCCCGCAGAAGCTCCTTCAGCTCCCGCCGGGAGCCGACTCCGGCGTCGGAGAGATATTTGTCCAGTCTTTGCATGCTCACCTCATATTTCCGCCCGATGGGGCATAGATTGCAGTGTGATTATGAAGATTCGGAGGGAATCAAATGTTTGTATTGACAGCGAAGGTTTCCAAGACAAAGCTCGCGGCGATCGTGACCCTGGTGATTGCCCTGGTCGTTGCCGTTGCGGTCCTGCTTGCATCCCGGAACGAGGGGCCGGCGAGCGACGGCGCCGACACCAACGAGGGCCGTCTGGCCTTCCTGAGCGGCTTCGGATGGGAGGTCTCTGCAGAGCCGACCGAGACGCAGAGCGTCACCGTACCCACCGAAGATTCCGAGGTCTTTTCCCGCTACAACGAGCTGCAAAAGAGCCAGGGCTATGATCTCACACAATTCGCCGGAAAAACTCTGACGCGATACGTCTACGAGGTGCTGAACTATCCGAATGCCACAGAGCCGGTCTATGCCACCCTCTTTGTATCGGAGGGCAGGGTCGTCGGCGGAGACATCACGAACTCCGCGCCGGAGGGGACCATGCACGGCTTCCGCCAGCCCAAATCCTAATATAGCACAGGAATGTTACAAAATTGTTACAAGTCGAAAGATATTTGTAGGATTTTTCAGAAATTGCCCCTTGCGTTTTCGGGGCAGCGGATTTATAATAACAGCAACTGAATCCGGTATCTCTTCAGGGCAGGGTGCAATTCCCGACCGGCGGTAAAGTCCGCGAGCCTTCGGGCCGACTCGGTGAAACTCCGGGACCGACAGTATAGTCTGGATGAAAGAAGACGCGCAAATCACGGCTTTCCTTTGTTGATTTGCCTGAAGACCTACGAGGCTTCAGGCAAATTTTCTTTTTCAGGAGGAACCCCGATGAAACAAAAAATGAATGTGCGTTATCTCACCTGCGTGGCGATGTTCCTCGCCCTCAGCTTTGTGGCCGTTCTGCTGGCGAAGGGAATTCCCAACGTCCAGGGCTTTCTGAGCTACGAGCCGAAGGACACGGTCATCGTCATCGCCGGATTCATCTTCGGGCCCTTGACCTGCGTGATCCTCGCAGTCCTCTCGGCCTTCCTGGAGATGATCACGATCTCCTCCACCGGCGTCTACGGCTTTCTGATGAACGCGATCGCCACCTGCGCCTTCACGGTCCCGGCGGCCTGGATCTACAGGAAGCTGCGCTCCCAGAAGGGAGCCGTCATCGGCCTGCTGGCCGGCGTTGCAATGATGTCCGTCTGCATGGTGGCCTGGAACTACATCATCACGCCCTATTACATGAGCAATGACCAGGTCTCCGTCGCGCAGATGCGGCAGACGGTGGTGGGAATGCTGCTGCCGGTCTTCCTGCCCTTCAACCTGATCAAGGGCGGACTGAACGCAGCCCTGGCCTTGCTGGTCTACAAGCCGGTGGTCGGCGCCCTGCGCGGCATGGGGCTGGTCGAACAGAGCAGCTCCGGAAAGAAGGGAAGGTTCCATCTGGGCTTCACCCTGGCCGCTGCCGCCGTCCTGGCGACCTTCGTCCTCCTCTTTCTGATCCTGATCGAGGTCATCTGATCCATAAAGAAAATTGAAAAGCATTGCAGCGTGCGGGCGGCAAGGACATTCCTTGCCGCCCGCACGCTGCGTTCAGCTGCTTATTTCATCCGCAGCGCGTAATTCGGTTTTTCGGGGCGGTACTTGATGCGGACCGGGTCGCCCACCTTGAGGCGATTCGTCGCGCCGCCGAGCTGGACTTCGAGTTCCTTGCCCTCCGGCGTCCGGAACCGGACGAAGTAGGTGTACCGGGTATCCGTGGTCCCGTCCTCATTCACGGTGGTATCGTCGGTGATCCGGGAAACGACGGCTTCGGTCTCAGTTCCGTTCTTCTTGATGGCGTTGTTGCGGATCAGGCTGTAGATCACGCCGATGAGAACGATCGCCGCCGCAATTAGAATGATGATAACGTTTTTTTCCATAATGCCTCCTGGATTGTCATTTAATAATCCTTCGTCTCGGTCACGGTCGCGCCGGTCAGAATGCCGTCCTGCCAGGTGCCGGTGACCATGACGCAGGTGCCGGTGGCAGGTACTTCGCCGTCGGTGGTGAAGTGCAGGGACCACATGTTATCGTAGTAGGGATGCTGGATCGTGTTGGTGGTCTGGACCCGCCCGTAAAGGCGGACGGTCTTGCCGTTGTATTTTTCAGGGGCGTGGAGGAGGTTCAGGAGCTGGACCCGCTCCAGGGTCCCGTCCATCAGCGAGAGGTCCACGTCGCCGATCTGACCGCTGAATTCGGTTTTGAGCTCGACCTCGGCATCCACATACCAGTATTTGTCCAGCGCGTCCTCGTTGTGCTCCAGGGTCCCGGTCATCTCCACCAGAGAGCCCGCGGGCGGGAGCTTGTCCGGATTCTTCGGCACGAACTCCCACTGCCAGTCGCAGCATTTGGTTTGGTCGCAGTAGCCCCATACGTAGTACCGGGTGATATTCGACCAGTTGTCCTCCAGCAGAACCAGCGTTCCGGTTTTCGTGACGTGCTGTCCGACGAAGGCGTCGGCCTGGTCGTTGAAAAACACGTTCTGATATTCCACGTATTCCGTCTGACTCAGAACCGTGGGCAGCTTGACGGAGGCGGGCTCGTCTTTCTTTGTGTCGTCCTGCTTCCGGCAGGCGCACAGCAGCAGGCAGAGGGCGAGCAAAAGGATCATCCATTTTTTCATGTCTATGTATTCCTCCCTATTTTTCAGTGATCCAGCCGATCAGGCTGAACACGGCAAAGACAACGATATCCGCGACCACGATGGTGGAGCCCACCGGGGTATTGAACTGGGCGGCGGAAAGGATCCCGGCAACGGTGCAGGTCACGCTGATGACCGCAGCGCAGATCGTCACAGAGCGGAAGCTCTTGAAGATCCGCATGGCCGAAAGGGCAGGAAAGACCACCAGAGCCGAGATCAGCAGGGAGCCGACCAGATTCATTGCCAGCACGACCACCACCGCGATCACGACGGCCAGAAACAGATTGTAGAGCTTGGTCCGGGCGCCGGTGGCGCCGGCAAAGCTCTCATCAAAGGTGATCGCAAAGATTTTATGATAGAAGAAGATGAAAAACAGGACCACGATCACGGACAGGATGATGGACAAGGTCACCTCGTCGGACCGGAGCGTCAGGATCGAGGTGCCGCCGAAGAGGGTCGTACACACGTCGCCGGAGATGTTCGACCGGCCGGAGGGTGGGAAGAGGTTCATCAGCAGATAGCCGATGGCCAGAGCGCCCACCGAGATCATGGCCACCGAGGCGTCGCCCTTGACCTTGGCGTTCTGCCCCACGCTGAGCAGCAATACCGCGCAGACGATGGTCACCGGCAGCACCAGGACCATGTCGTTGGTCAGGCCGACCACCGCCGCCACCGTCATTGCGCCGAAGGCCACGTGGCTCAGGCCGTCGCCGATGAAGGAGAAGCGGCGCAGCACCAGGGTCACGCCCAGCAGGGCCGTGCACAGCGAAATCAGCACGCCCACGATCAGGGCGTTTTGGACGAAGGGACGCTGCAGATATATTAACAGATTCATGCCTGCATCCCTCCCTGCTTCAAAAAGCTGCTGCCGATCCGGCTCTTGAGATAGTCCTCGCGGGTCCCGAACCAGACGTGGGCGCCGACGTGCAAAATGTGGGTCGCGTACTGCAGGGCTGCGCCAAGATCATGGGAGACCATGATGATCGTCACGCCCTCCTTGCGGTTGAGGTCTGCGATCAGCTGGTACATTTCCGCGGTGACGCGGGGATCGAGACCGGAGACCGGCTCGTCCAGCAGCAGGAGCCTTCGGGTGGCGCAGAGCGCCCGGGCCAGCAGGACCCGCTGCTGCTGGCCGCCGGAGAGATCCCGGTAGCAGCGCCGGGTCAGGTCGTCCAGGCCCATGCGGTGGATGTTGTCCATGGCCAGCTGCTTGTCCGCCTTGGAATAGAAGGGCCGCAGGCCCTGCCGCCCCTGACAGCCGGAGCGGACGATCTCCAGCACGCTCGCCGGAAAATCCCGCTGGACCAGGGTCTGCTGGGGCAGATAGCCGATCTCGCTGCGCTTGAGGCGGTCGCCGGCTGCTTCGGTTCGGTTCTCGGAATAGATTTTCCCGTGCAGGGGCCGCCGGAGACCGAGGATGGTCTTCATCAGCGTGGACTTGCCGGAGCCGTTTTCGCCCACAATGCACAGATAGTCGCCGGCTTCCACGCGGAAGCTGACGTGCTCTAAAATCGGTTTTCCCTCGTAGCCGAGGGAGAGGTCTTCACAGGTCAACAGAGCCATCTCGCACCTCTCAATTTGCCAGCGCCGCTTCCAGAACGGCGAGATTTTCCTGCATCAGTTCAAAATAGGTGGTCCCGTTTTTGACGTCGTCCATCGTGACCGACTGCATGGAGTTGATGGTCAGGATCTCCGCGTCCTTGCCGCGGGATTCGGAGATGATCGTGTTGGCGATTCGCTGATCGCCGCTCTCCAGAACCAAAATGTGCTTGAGTGCCAGCTCGTCCACCTTGTTCACGAGGAACTGGATCATTTCAAACGAGGCCTCGGTCTCCGCCGAGCAGCCGGAAAAGGCGGCATAGGCAGTCAGACCGTAATCCTTTATTAAATAAAGGAAGGGATAGCGGTCGGCGAAGAGCAGGGTCTTCGTCGGCGCTTCGCTGACCACGCGGGCAAAACCGGCGTCCAGCATATCGAGCTGGGCGGTGTAGGCCTCACAGTTTTCCCGGTACTCATCTGCGTTTGCCCCATCCAGCTTCGCCAGGGCCTCGGTCAGGACCGGGCAGAGGGCGGATGCGTTTTTGACCGAGAGCCAGATGTGCTCGTCATACTCCGGCCCTTCGTGCTCGTGCTCGTCCTCGTCCTCGGTCAAGCCCTCGGGCAGCTCCTCCTCCCGGGCGGAGTCGCCCAGCGCATCCATCAGATTCACCACGAGCATATCCTTGTTCGCGGCCTGATCCAGGGCGTCTGCCACCCACTTGTCGGACTCTCCGCCGATATAGACGAAGAGATCACAGGTGGACAGGGCGTAGATATCGTTCACGGTGGGCTGGTAGTTGTGCAGATCGGCGCCGGAGCTTTCCAGCAGGGTCAGCTCGAACTCCCCTGCCCGGTCGCTGAGCAGATTCCGCATCCAATCGTAGATCGGGAAGATCGTCACTACGATCTGCAGCTTGTCCGGGTCCGAGGTCGTGTCATTTTTGGAGCAGCCGGCGATCAGCCCCACAAACAGGCCGATGCAAAGGCAAAGGGCCAGAATACATGCAACAATCCGTTTCTTCATGGAATTTGCTCTCCTTACTTCTTGCCGTCCTGACAGGCTTCACAAACGCCGTAGAGCACAGTCTCGCTGCGATCTACGGTAAAGCGGTCCAGGGCGGCGATGCTGCGGACCAGCTCCTCGGTCTCGGCTTCATTCATATGAAAGGTCTTGCCGCAGCGCTTGCAGCTCAGATGCAGGTGACGGCGGCACTGCCCGGCCGCTGCGAACTGGTACAGCCGCTCCCGGGATTCGGAGCGGGTCACCTGGCGGACGGAGCCGTCCTTTTCCAGGGCGGCCAGGTTGCGGTAGACCGCGCTGATGCTGATCTCCGGCAGAGCGGATGCGATCTGTCCGGCGGACAGAGACTCATCGGCGTGGGCAGATAAATAATCCAGCAGCCGTTTTCTCGGCTGCGTGAGATAGGCGCTCATGGGGTGTTCCTCCGATTTGCGAATGATTCGCAAATTATAATAGCGCCGGCGGGTCCGTTTGTCAAGAACGATTTGCGAATCGTTCGCAAATTTCTCGGAGGCCGGGGACGAGCAGGGAAAGGTGGCGCGTTCATCCGCCCGCCGCGGGGCAGACGGAGATCCTACCGTTTGTGTTATTTTGCTAAAAAATGAAACCCGGCGATTGATTTTTTCCGTTCAATATGGTTAAATAGTGTATTGGAGACGAAAACTCCGGATTCTATTATAAGGAGCGATTCGAATGACAACAACCCGCGCCCTTCGACGGCTGCTCTGCCTGCTGCTGACGCTGACGATGGTTCTGTCTGTCACGGTTCCCGCATTTGCGAGTCCCCTGACCGAAAAGACCACGGAAGCTGCGCATGCCGACGAACAACTGATCGAACAGGAAGAACACGCGTTGAGCGATATCGTCCGTGTTACGATTGAGCTCAACCAGCCCTCCACCTTTGACGCAGGCTACAGCATGGACCGCGTTGCGGAGAATGCCGCTGCGGTTTCCTACCGCCAGAGCCTCCGCAGCAGCCAGGAAGCCCTGACCAGCCAGATTGAGGCCGCCACCGGCTCCAAGCTGGACGTCAAGTGGAACATCACCCTGACGATGAACGCGATCTCCGCCAACGTCCGCTACGGCGACATTGCGATGATCAAGTCCCTCCCCGGCGTCAAGGACGTCTTCCTGGAAAACCGTTACGATCCCCCCACGACCGTGGAAGGCGAAGAAGGTGATCGGCCGAACACCGCCAACACCTCCACCTACATGGTCGGCGCTGCTGACACCTGGGCCGAGGGTTACACCGGCGCGGGCTCCCGCATCGCCATCATCGACACCGGTCTGGACACCACCCACCAATCCATGAATGCGGACGCCTTCAACTATGCCATTCAGCAGACCGGCAAGAACGTCAGCCTCTTCACCTCCGCCAACCTGAGCTCCATCAAGAGCCAGCTCAACGGCTCCGGCGCGACCTACGTCTCCGCCAAGATCCCGTTCGGCTACAACTACGTGGATGAGAACACCACCATCAACCACCTGAGCGACACCCAGGGCGAGCACGGCTCTCACGTGGCCGGCATCGCCGCGGCCAACCGCTACATCAAGAGCGGCAGCTCCTACGTGGAAGCTGCGGACAGCGTCCATGCCGTTGGCATGGCTCCTGACGCACAGCTCTTTATCATGAAGGTCTTCGGCTCCGGCGGCGGCGCTTACGATTCCGACTACATGGTCGCCATCGAGGACGCCATCGTTCTGGGCTGCGACGCGGTGAACCTGTCTCTGGGCTCCTCCAGCCAGGGCTTCACCTACTCCACCAGCTATCAGGCCACGCTGAACAAGATCGCCAACGCCAGCTCCAACACCAAGACTGTGGTCTCGATCTCCGCCGGCAACGCCTACGATTTCCCCTACTGGCTGGATAACGGCGAGCTCTACATTCAGGACGCCTACATGCACACCGGCGGCAGCCCCGGCTCCTACACCAACAGCCTCTGCGTCGCCTCCGCCGATAATACCGGCGTCACCGGCAGCCCGCTGACCTTCAACGGCAGCCAGAAGGTCTTCTATAATGAGACCGACTCCACCGGCGCCAAGATGACCACCATCGGCGGCAGCTACAGCTACGTCTACGTGGACGCGCCGGGCAACGCCAGCGACTATTCCACGGTCAACAGCGCGGTCAGCCTCTCCGGCAAGATCGTTATCTGCAACCGCGGCGACATCTCCTTCTATGAGAAGGGCAACAATCTGATCTCCTACAGCCCCAAGGCCCTGATCGTCGCCAACAACGCTGCCGGCGCCATCAACATGTCCCTCGACGACTACACCGGCACCTTCCCGATGGTCTCCATCACCCTGGCCGACGCCAACACGATCAAGGCGAACTCCACCGCCCACACTGCGGGCTCCATCACCTACTATACCGGTACCGTGAGCGTCAGCTCCGAAGTCTCTCATATGCAGGTCACGGACAATGCGGAAATGAGCGTCTTTTCCTCCTGGGGCGTTCCCGGCTCGCTGATCATGAAGCCCGAGATCACCGCGCCCGGCGGCAACATCTACTCCCTCTGGGGCACCAACAAGACCTCCAGCGGCACCGCCGGCGGCTCCGACAAGTATGAGCTGATGTCCGGTACCTCCATGGCTGCCCCCCACGTCACCGGCCTGACCGCCACCCTCGGCCAGTACCTGCGTGAGAATAACGTGACCCTCTCCGGCCACACCACCCGTCAGATTGCCCAGAGCCTTCTGATGTCCACCGCCGTGCCCATGCACATCGGCTCCAAGACCGGCCCCTACTATCCCACCATTCAGGTCGGCGCCGGCCTTGTGAACGTCCACAACGCAGTCCATGCTTCCTCCGTGATCTTCATGGGCTCCGATGCCACCGCCTCCTATGCCGACGGCAAGGTCAAGGCTGAGCTCGGCGATCTGCCCGCCAAGCAGGGCTCCTGGAGCTACACCTTCCAGATCAACAACATGGCCTCCAAGGCGCAGACCTACGCCCTGCACACCGACCTCTTCACCCAGGACGTTGACAACAGCGGCGACTACCCCCTGATGTCCAAGTCCACCACGAACCTTGACTGGCCCGTGACCTACACCGTGGACGGCGCTTCCGCGACCTCCGTCACCGTCGCCGCCGGCTCCTCCAAGACCGTCAAGGTCACCATCACGGTTCCCAGCGACATGAGCGCCTTTGACGCCATCTATCCCGCCGGCTGCTATCTGGAGGGCTATACCTTTGTGGAAAGCAGCACCACCTCCTCCGACGGCGAGAAGCTGGACGTCCAGCACTCCATCCCCATCCTCGGCTACTACGGCTCCTGGACCGATCCCTCCATGTTCGATAACATGTCCTACGTGGATACGAACGTCTACGGCGTGACCCGTACCCCCTATTCCGGCGTCAGCAACACCAACTATATGACCTACACCCGTGGCAGCTCCAGCTCCACCAAGTACGTCACCGGCAACCCCTACACCGTCGAGCAGCCCTTCCCCTATGAGAAGCTGGCGCTTCGCTCCACCGATACCATTAAGACGATCAACTACATGCTGCTCCGTTCCGCCGGCACCACGGGCTTTGCGGCCTGCAAGCTCGACGACGGCGACCAGGTCACGAGCGTCCTGAGCGCAACTGTGAGCTCCACGAACGTCCTCGGCCTGTACTGGGGCATCAACTCCGCCCAGACGGCCTACGAGATCAAGAACAACTCCGCCAAGAGCTACAGCGTCAACAAGACGGTTTCCACCTACGGCTCCGAGGGCGACCACATCCGCGTCGGCTTCTACGCGATCCCCGAGTACAACGCGATGAAGGTCAATGCCGACATTACCTCCAACACCGCCGGCTACCTGACCTCCAGCACCTTCCAGACCGTCCTGAAGCAGAACGTCCTGGGCCGCGGCACGATGATCGGCTATGACTTCTTCATTGACGACACCGCCCCCGAGATCCTCTCCGCCGTTACCAACGGCAGCCAGGTGACTGTGACCGTGCGGGACAACTGCTACGTTGCGTGGCTCGCCATCACCGACTCCAACGGCACCACCACCTACGCCTCTGCGGTTCCCGACCAGACCGCCAAGGGCGAGACCGTGGACTTCACCTTCGATATCTCCTCTCTCAACCTCGCGACCGGCAGCTACAAGGTCCTGGCCGGCGACTACGCCTCCAACGAGACCTCCGTCGCCCCCACCGAGAACCTGTACGAGATCACTGCCATCTCCAACAACGATGCCTGGGGCGCCGTCTCCGTGAACGGCAACGTCATCACCGCGACCCCCGCCGAGGGCTACTACGCTGCCGGCTATGAGGTCGTCAGCGGCACCGCTTCCGTCCTCCAGAACGGCAACAGCTTCACCGTCAACGCCTCCTCCGACTGCACCATCCGCATCAACTTCGAGGCCAAGCAGGCCATCACCGTCACCTACATGGCAAGCGGCTCCGTTATGAGCACCGTCTCCAGCTATTCCGGCGATGCCGTGACCCTGCCCATGACGGCCACCGAGTTTGACGGCTGGAACTTTGTCGGCTGGTCTGACGCGACCATCGCCGAGACCTCTGACGTCCCGACCTTCTACGCACCCGGCGCCACGGTCAACCCGATGAACGACACCGTCTACCACGCGGTCTACACCCGCATCGAGGGCAGCGCCGGCAACGTCTACCGCCTGCTCACCGCGATGCCCGATCCCGTGGAGGGCAACTACCTGATCTCCTCCGGTACGACGACCGCCGCCTACCTGATGAACACCCTGTCCGCCGGCTCCGCCTATTACCGCAATACCTCCGGCGCCTCTACCTTCACCTCTCTTGGCGCAACGATCGCCGACGGCGTTGCAAGCAACGTTCCCACGGCGAACGTGTTCCATCTTGCCCCCAGCACGGAGAGCGGCTACTACTTCCTCACCTCCGTCTCCAACAACACCTACGTTGCAGACTCCTCCAGCGGTCTGGTCTCGAACGACGGCACTTCCTCCGCGCAGCTTCGCAGCTGGAGCGTGGCGCAGAGCAACGGCGTCTTCACCATGGCCACCGAGCAGTACAGCAACTACGCCATCCAGCTGAACACCACCTACAACGCGTTCGATACCGTCCGCAACAGCACCGGCGTCTACCTCTGGGCTGAGGAGCCTGCCGGCACCACCTACTATTCCACCACGCCGGTTGACGCCGAGCATGAGCATGAGATCGAGCAGGTTGCTGCGGTTGCGCCTACCTGCACCGAGGAAGGCAATATTGCCTATTACCGCTGCACCACCTGCGGCAAGTGCTTCTCCGACGCCAATGGCGAAAATGAGATCACCCTGGCCTCCACCGTGATCGCAGCTCTGGGCCATGACTACGTGGACGTCGTCACTGAGCCCACCGCCACCGAGCAGGGCTACACCACCCATACCTGCTCCCGCTGCGGCGACACCTACGTGGACAGCTACACCGCGCCTCTGGGCAATGACTATCCCGTCCACTTCTCCGTCCCGGCCGGCGTGACCGCTCCGGCTGACATGGTCTCCAACACCAACACCGGCATCACCCTTCCCACCGCCGATGCCCCCGAGGGCTACACCTTCCTGGGTTGGGTCACCGAGGACTACGACAACGTCGAGACCCGTCCCACCACCATCCTGACCGGCACCTACATTGCCCCGCAGGAGATCACCCTCAAGGCTCTGTACACTTACGTTGACGGCGAAGGCACCGGCGAGGCCGTCTACACCCTCGTGACCGAAGCTCCGGCTGACTGGACCGGCAAGTACGTCATCACCTACGGCACCAACAGCAGCCTGTACGTCTTGAAGGGCGTCACCGTCACCAGCGACGGCGCAGACATCGAGAGCACCGGCAACAATGCAGCCCTGTCTGACTCCGGCATGACCCTGGCGGACAACGCGCTCAGCGGCGCGACCGACGCCTATGTCTTCGACGTTGCCAAGAGCGGCAGCTACTACACCATCCGGAGCGCGTCCACCAACGTCTACGTTGGTACGACCACCAGCAACTTCCTGGGCGGCTACAACACTTACACCTCCGGCAAGTGCGACTGGACGCCCGGCACCCAGACCGGCGTCACCTCTGCTACCAATGCAAACGGCGGCAGTTACCCCTACCTGAGCTTCAATTCCTCCAGCCGTTACTTCTGGACCCAGGGCTCCAACGGTATCGCCACCGGCGGCGCGGCTCTGAGTGTCCACTGGTGGAAGGAAACGGTCAACGGCACCTCCTACTACACCACGATCATCGGCGAAGAGCACGTGCATACCCCCGCC
>CAMHMK010000027.1 GCA_946186225.1 uncultured Clostridia bacterium | reverse complement strand
CCTCTGATTCCAGCGAACCCTCCGACCACACCGGACCCGGCATGAGCTGGAACACCGATCCCAACCGCGGTCCCATCCAGGCCTGCGACGTTGCGGCAGTCTCCGCCGAACAGGTTTCGGACTCCATGGAAACCGCCGCCCCCGGCGCGGACTTCAGCTTCACCGCGATGGATATCTTCAGCGGTCAGACCACCGGGACCGACACGCAGTATGATCCCATGTCCTCCTCGGTGCTGATCGGCATTCCGGTCATGTATGCAGTCAGCCGGGAGATCGAATCCGGCGCGATGACCATGGACACCGTGGTCCCCGTGGTCAGCGGCAAGAGCAGCCGCGGCTCCCTGTCCGGCCGCTCCGAGATGAGCGTGCGCAGCCTGCTTCAGGCCATGCTGCGCGACAGCTCCGGCGACGCGATCTGCACGCTGATGGACGCCGTCGGCAAGAATCGGATCAACGAGATCTGCCACAATGCCGGCTACAGCAGCGTGGCCCTGAACAACTACATCGGCGAAACTGTGGACAATGCGCCCTCGGACAACTACGTCAGCTCCTATGACCTGTGCAGGATGCTCTGCGCGCTCTATACTGCCGAGCCCGGCGCCGCCATCAACCGTTCCTATCTGCTGGAAAACTTCGGGATCAACGGCGGCAGCTATCAGAACGACGGTCTGGGCAAGCAGATCAGCGGCGTGGTTGGCTCCTTCAACGGCGTCAAATCCGATAAATTCAACGAGATCGTCCTGGTCGAGCGGGGCGGCCGTGCCTACGTCATGTGCGTGATGGCAAACGGGGCCTCCAGCGGCCAGATCCTCTCCGGCATGAACGACGTGGGCCGCTATGTGGACGGCGCATTGACGCAGTAAATCCTGTCAAAAGTTTTTACTTGACAAACCCAATCCCATGTGCTATACTCTCATCCGTTGTCAAAGGAATCTGCTTGACAGACAGGAGGGACCCCGGACATGAAGGTGGACAAACCGACGCTTTCGCAGCTGTTTGACTACTACGGGGAACTGCTCACCGTCAAGCAGCGCGAATGCTTCGACCTCTACTGCAACGAGGACGATACGCTGGCCGAGATCGCCGAGCTGCTCGGGATCTCCCGGCAGGGCGTCTTCGACGCGGTCCGCCGCTCCGAGGAGCAGCTGCTCCGGCTGGAGGCGGTCACGGGCTGTCTGGCCCGCGAGCGCAAGATCGCCGAGACAGCGCAGCTGCTTCGCGCGCTGGCCGATCAGGTCCGCAGCGCTGCGCCTGCCGAGCTGCCCGGCCTGGCCGACCGCCTGGCGGCGGCTGCGGAGGCGCTGTAGACGTTCCTTTGCCAACCGCTTACGAAAGGAGCTCCCCCAATGGCATTTGAAGGCTTAACCGAAAAGCTCTCCGCCGCGTTTCAGCGCCTGCGGAGCAAGGGGCGTCTGACCGAGTCCGACGTCAAGGACGCCATGCGGGAGATTCGCCTCGCCCTGCTGGAGGCCGACGTCAGCTACAAGGTCGTCAAGGACTTCGTCAAGAAGGTCTCCGAGCGCTGCGTCGGCAAGGACGTGATAGAGGGTCTGAATCCCGCCCAGATGGTCGTCAAGATCGTCAACGAGGAGCTGACCTCCCTCATGGGCAGCGAGAACCAGAAGCTCCGGATGGCTTCCAACGGGCCCACGATCGTCATGCTGGTGGGTCTGCAGGGCGCCGGCAAGACCACCAACGGCGCCAAGCTGGCCGGCTGGTTCAAGAAGAGCCAGAACAAGCGGCCTCTGCTGGTGGCCTGCGACGTCTACCGTCCCGCGGCCATCAAGCAGCTGGAGGTCGTCGGCGCGCAGCTGGACATCCCCGTCTTCCAAATGGGTCAGGACGACCCGGTGAAGATTGCGAAGTCCGCCCTCCGCCACGCCGAGCAGCACGGCAACGACATGGTCTTCCTGGACACTGCAGGCCGTCTGCACGTGGATGAAAAGCTCATGACCGAGCTGCAGTCCATCAAGGCGGAGGTCCAGCCCACCGACATCCTGCTCGTCGTGGACGCCATGACCGGTCAGGACGCGGTGAACGCGGCCCAGACCTTCAACGAATGGCTGGACATCGACGGCGTTATGCTCTCCAAGCTGGACGGCGACGCCAGAGGCGGCGCGGCCCTGTCCGTCAAGGCCGTCACCGGCAAGCCCATCCAGTTCATCGGCGTGGGCGAAAAGCTGGACCAGATCGAGCCCTTCCATCCCAGCCGTATGGCCAGCCGAATCCTCGGCATGGGCGATGTGCTCAGCCTGATCGAGAAGGCCGAGCAGGCACTGGACCAGAAAAAAGCCGCCGAGCTGGAAAACCGTCTGCGCCAGAACAAATTCACCCTGACCGACTTCTACGATCAGCTCACCCAGCTCAAGAAGATGGGGAATATGCAGGACCTGCTCGGCATGGTCCCCGGCATGAGTCAGATGAAGGACGTCCAGGTGGATGAAAAGGCGATGGGCCGGGTCGAGGCAATCATCCAGTCCATGACCCCCTACGAACGCGAAAACCCCAACATCCTCGGCTCCAGCCGCAAACGCCGCATCGCGGCGGGCAGCGGCACCCGGGTGGAGGACGTAAACAAGCTGCTCAAGCAGTTTGAAACCATGCAAAAAATGATCAAGCAGTTTACCGGCCCCGGCGCTTCCAAAAAAATGAAGAAGCTGCAAAAACGGGGCGGGTTCCCGGGCTTCCCCGGCATGTAAAAAAACAAACATTTATTATTTGGAGGAAAAACCATGGTTAAGATCAGACTCAGAAGAATGGGCGCCAAGAAGAACCCCTACTACCGCATCGTGGTTGCGGATTCCCGTATGCCCCGTGACGGCCGCTGCATCGAGGAGATCGGCTCCTACGATCCGACCGCGAATCCCGCTATGATTCAGGTAGACGCTGAGAAGGCCCAGACCTGGATCAAGAACGGCGCTCAGCCCACCGATACCGTCAGAGGACTGCTCAAGAAGGCCGGCGTGCTGTAATCCATAGGGAGCGGCACCATGAAGGACTTACTGCTCTACATGGCGCAGAATCTTGTGGAACACCCCGACCGTGTGACCGTCGAGGAATTCGAGGGCGATCCCATTGTCCTGGAGCTCCGGGTGGATCCCGAAGACATGGGCAAGGTGATTGGCCGGGGCGGACGAATTGCAAAAGAGATTCGCGCCATCATGAAATCCGTAGCACAGCGCAAGGGCGTTCGCGTCAGCGTCGAGATTATGGATTGAAAAAACGGGAACCGACATCGAAAAGAGGCCGGTTCCCGTTTTTCACCCTCTTGCAAAATCCCGCTGCCTATTATATAATAGGTATATTCCCTCTACAGGAGGTTTCCCCATGAACCGTAAATATCTGGAGGCCGGAAAGATCGTCTCCGTCCACGGGATCCGCGGGGCGGTCAAGGTTCTGCCCTGGGCCGACGGCCCGGAATTTCTGACCCGCTTCGATACCTTTTACCTGCCCGGCGAAAAGCCCCTGACCGTGGAAAAATCCGCGGTCCAGAACACCTGCGTCCTGCTCAAGTTCGCGGGCTTTGACACCGTGGAGGACGCCCAGACCCTCCGCAATCAGATCATCTCCATCCGCCGTGACGACCCGAACATCCCCGCGGGAACCATTTTTCAGG
This sequence comes from uncultured Clostridia bacterium, assembly GCA_946186225.1. Taxonomy (GTDB): domain Bacteria; phylum Bacillota; class Clostridia; order Oscillospirales; family Oscillospiraceae; genus JAFRPC01. The sequence continues at coordinate 16,355 of CAMHMK010000027.1, read as the reverse complement.
CCGACCTGATCGGCATCTCCGTCGTCTCTGAAGGGAAGCAGATCGGCAGACTCAAGGAGATCCTTTCCATGCCCTCGTCCGACGTTTGGGTCGTGAAAGGGGAGAAGTCCTATATGATCCCCTGCGTTCCGGCCTTCATACCGCATGTGGACCCCGCGCTCGGCGTTGTGGAGGTCCATCTGATCGAAGGGATGGAAACCGATGCGAATTGATATTCTGACCCTTTTCCCCGAGACCGTCGGCGACGTGCTCTCGGATTCCATATTGGGGCGCGCCCAGGAGCGCGGCTTCATCACGATCCGCACCCACCAGATCCGCGACTACACCACCAACAAGCAGAACCAGGTGGACGACTATCCCTACGGCGGGGGCAGGGGAGCGGTCATGCAGGCCGACCCGCTCTTCCGCTGCTGGGAGCACGTCTGTGCGGAAACCGGCGTCCGCCCGCATACGATCTATATGTCCCCCTGCGGCCGGACCTTCAACCAGACCGAAGCCCGCCGGCTGGCGGCCGACTATCAGAATCTGATCCTGGTCTGCGGCCACTACGAGGGCATTGACGAGCGCTTCATTGAGGAGTGCGTGGACGAGGAGATCTCCATCGGCGACTTCGTCCTGACCGGGGGCGAGATCCCGGCGATGGCCGTGACCGACGCGGTCTGCCGTCTGCTGCCCGGCGTCCTCTCCGACGAAGAATGCTTCACCGACGAAAGCCACTGGAACGGCCTGCTGGAATATCCGCAGTACAGCCGGCCCGCGGTCTGGCACGACCGCCCCGTGCCCGAGGTCCTGCGCTCGGGCAATCACCAGAACGTGGCCCGCTGGCGGAGAAAGCAGTCCATCCTGCGCACGATGCGCCGCCGTCCGGACCTGTTTGCCCAGCTTCGCCTGCCCGACCACAGCCGGGCGGAGAAAAAATTCATCCGGGAATTGGAGGAGGAAGACGATGAGTTCCGAGTTCGATACGCTGAAAACCTGGGTCGATGAGGCCAAACGCCTGGTCTTCTTCGGCGGCGCTGGCGTCTCCACGGAGAGCGGGATCCCCGACTTCCGCAGTGTGGACGGCCTGTACAACCAAAAATACAAATATCCCCCGGAGGAGATCATCTCCGCAACCTTCTTCCGGGAGAGGCCGGAGGAATTCTTTGCGTTTTACAAAGAAAAAATGCTGCCCCTGGGCTTCGAGCCCAACGTCACCCACAAGGTCCTGGCCCGCTGGGAACAGGAGGGGAAGCTCGCCGCCGTCGTGACCCAGAACATCGACGGCCTGCACCAGAAGGCCGGCAGCAAAAACGTTCTGGAGCTCCATGGCTCCGTATTGCGCAACTACTGTACCCGCTGCGGGAAATCCTACTCCGCGCAGTTCGTCAAAAACAGCCGGGGCATTCCCCGCTGCGACTGCGGCGGCATCGTCAAGCCGGACGTGGTGCTCTATGAGGAGTCTCTGGATTCTGACGTCATGTACCGGGCGGCCAAGGCCATCGCCGCGGCGGATGTGCTGATTGTGGCCGGGACCTCGCTGACGGTCTACCCTGCGGCGGGCATGATCGGCTACTACCGCGGCAGCCGCCTGGTTCTGATCAACCGGGACCGCACCCCCTACGACGGCGAGGCCGATTTGGTAATTCACAAATCTCTGGGAGAGGTTTTCAGCCTTCTTTAGACGAAATCAACAAATGTTTTTCAAAAAATGTGAAAAATTTATTAATTTGGAATTGAAAAACAGAATCACCTGTGCTATAATGGGAAAACAATAGAGGACAGACTCATCGGAGTGCCTGACGCCTCCGGAATCGGGGGCGGAAGCATGGCGAAAAAGGAACGCAGCAATCGAATCATCGGCCGGCGCTATCGCTACACCGAGGATTATCGGGTCGTGCCCGCCCTGGGGCGAAGCGGCCGCCAGGAAAAGCGCGTCATCTACACTGCGCCATGGGTGGTTCTCCGCTGTGAGGAGGCCGAGCTGCGCAGCCTGGTACTGCGGATGCGGATCCTGTTTGCTGTGGCGGTCCTTGCGCTGATCGCCGCGCTCCAGGTGCTTCCCGCCCCGATGGAGAACAAGTGGTATGTGCCGGTCCTGATGATCTCGGTCTTCCCGCTGGCCTACCAGCTTCTTGCCGTCTTTACCCTCCCGAATGAGAAAAAGCCGATGGAGCGGCAGGAATACGACAAGAGCTTCAACCGCTACCGGCAGAGCGCAGTCTTTGCCCTTGTCATGTTTTGCCTGGCGGCGGTGGGTACGGTCGTCTATTGGATCGTCTATGCGGCCGGCGGGCTGAAGAACGCCGCGCCCTATGCCCTGGGGGATGCGATTTTTGCCCTGCTCCTGGCGCTGGCGGCAGCGGCGGAGCTCATGGCCAATCGGGTCGCCCGCGGCGTGCAAACGGATACGATGGAGAATTCCGCGTATTCGCGCTGAATCCGGTTTATCCGAACACGCGGCCTCGCGTGTTTCGATAACAAAATTAAAATCTTAGGAGGAACAACATGCAAAACCTGAAGAAGCTGCTTGCTCTGCTGCTCGTCGTTGTGATGGTTGCTGCTCTGTTCGTCGGCTGCAAGCCCGCCGAAGAGAACAAGACGACCACTGCTGCGCCCGAGTCTAAGGGCAGCGAAGAATCCACCAAGGCTCCGGACGAGACCGCGAACAATGGTGACACCACTGCTCCGGCCGAGACCACCGAGACTCCCACCGAGCCCGCTCCCGTGAACGACACCCCGCTGGTTGTCGCTTACAGCCCCTTCTCCCAGAAGTTCAGCCCCTTCTATGCTGACACTGCCTACGACCAGGACGTCGCCGGCATGGTCGGCCTCGGCCTGATGACCACCGACCGTATGGGCGGTATCATCTACAACGCCATCGAGGGCGAGACTGTCCCCTACAACGGCACCGATTACACCTACACCGGTGTTGCTGACCTGGCTGTCAACTACGACGAGGCGAACGACATCACTGTCTACACCGCCAAGATCCGTGACGACCTCAAGTTCTGGGACGGCGAGCCTGTCACCGCGAAGGACATCCTGTTCACCTACTACACCTACCTGGATCCCGCTTATGTCGGCTCCACCTCTCTGAGCTCCTACGACATCGTTGGTCTGCGCAACTGGCGCACCCAGACCTCCGACGAAGTCTTCGAGAAGTACGGCAACATTGCCGACGCCATCTACGCTGCTGGCCGCGAAGGCTACACTGCCAACGACGACTACTCCGAGGAACTCTACAACGCTTACTGGACCGAGCTGGACGCCAACTGGACTGCTACCTGCCAGGCCATTGTTGACTATGTTGCTGCCAACTACGGCTCCGACGACTATGTCAAGGCTTACTTCAGCCCCGACTTCACCTGGGAGCAGATCAGCGCCAACGACGGCCTGAAGGTTGCTTTCGGCATGGGCATGTGGGGCTTCGGCCAGTTTGACGACGACGGCAACTTCACCGACGGCACCAACACTTGGGACCTCAAGGAAACCTTCCCCACCATTGAGGACTACTACAATGCTACCTTCGCTAAATACGAAGGCGACGCTGATGCCTTCTATAACACTGAGAAGTCCGGCAATGAGGAAGGCCCCATCCTTGACATGACCAAGTCTCACTTCATCTCCACCTATGGTCCTCAGGACCCCGACATGGGCGGCAAGGGCGTGAACTCCATCGAAGGCATTAAGATGGTTGACGACTACACCGTCGAAGTCACCGTGGAAGGCTACTCCGCTCCCGCTGTTTACAGCATCCTCGGCATCACCATCACCCCGCTGCACTACTACGGCGATGTCAACAAGTGGGATCCTGACAACGGCCTGTACGGCTTCGAGGAAGGCAACCTGGAGAAGGTCAAGTCCCTCACCGAGGTTCCCCGCGGCGCCGGCGCTTACATCTTCGAGTCCTACAAGGACAAGGTCGTGACCTTCACCGCGAACCCCTACTACTACAAGGGCGAGCCCAAGATCCATACCGTTATGTTCAAGGAAACTGCCTCTGCTGAAGTTGCCACCGCTGTCAAGACCGGCGACGCTGACGCGGGCGAAATGACCGGTTCCCGTACTCGTTTCGAGGAAGTTGCTTCCATCAACAGCAACGGCGAGATCACCGGCGATGTCATCACCACCTCCAAGGTTGACAACCTGGGCTACGGCTACATCGGCATGAACGCTGACACCATGAACATCGGCGGCGATCCTGCTTCCGACGCTTCCAAGGCGCTGCGTAAGGGCATTGCCACCATCATGGCTGTCTACCGTGACGTTGCTTACGACTCCTACTACGGCGAAGCTGCTTCCGTCATCCAGTACCCCATCTCCAACACTTCCTGGGCTGCTCCTCAGGCTTCCGACCCCGGCTACAAGGTGGCCTTCTCCGTTGACGCTGACGGCAATGACATCTACACTGCCGACATGACCGCCGACCAGAAGTACGAGGCTGCCAAGGCCGCTGCCCTGACTTGGTTCGAGGCTGCTGGCTACACCGTCGAGAACGGCAAGGTCACCGCTGCTCCCGAAGGCGGCAGAACCTCCTTCGAGGTCATTATCCCCGCTGACGGCACTGGCGATCACCCCTCCTACAACGTTCTGACCATGGCCAAGGACGCTCTTGAGAGCATTGGCATCGAGCTGAACATCAACGACCCCGCTGACTCCAACGTCCTTTGGGATGCCCTGGACGCCGGCCAGCAGGATATGTGGTGCGCCGCTTGGGGCTCCACCATTGATCCCGATATGTACCAGGTCTACCACTCCAACAACATTGTCGGCAAGGGCGGCACGGACTCCAACCACTACCACATTGCTGACCCCGAGCTCGACGAGCTCATCATGGAAGCCCGTTCTTCCGACGATCAGAGCTTCCGTAAGGCTGCTTACAAGCAGTGCCTCGACATCATCGTTGACTGGGCTGTTGAGATTCCTGCTTACCAGCGCCAGAACTGCATCATCTTCTCCACTGAGCGCATTAACATCGACACTCTGACTCCCGACATCACCACCTTCTGGGGCTGGATGAGCGAGATCGAAAAGCTCGAGATGCGTTAATCTATCAGCAAATCATTCGCAATAACACTTAAGAACTCGGTGAGCCCACCGTTTCGGTGGGCTCACTGACATTCAGCTAATATTAACGCAGCCTTGCGCTGTAAGAGGTGGAACACATGTCGAAATTCCTAATTCGGAGACTACTGCTGGGAGCGATGATCATCATTCTCGGCGCACTGGTCACTTATTCCGTCATTCGCTGTCTTCCCGCTTCCTACATGGAAAAAATGGCAAGACAGCTCTCTGCGGGTTCCCAGGGCCGAGTCAAATGGCAGGACCTGCTTGCAGAGCTCAATCATCAGTATGGCATGGATGGCAGCATCATTTCCGGCTTCGTAAGATGGCTGGGGCAAGCCCTCAAAGGCAACTTCGGTGATTCCTGGATGTACATGAAGCCCGTTACCAAGGTCTTCAGCGAGGTTATCTGGTGGTCCGTTCTGATGAACATCATCACCCTCTTTGTTGAGGTTCTCATTTCCATTCCCCTTGGCATTCTCGCTGCCAGAAAGCAGTATCATGCCGCTGACTACATCGTCACGGTCTTTGCTCTGGCCTGCATCTCTCTCCCGTCTTTCTACATCGGCACTGTTCTCAAGTACGTTTTCGCTGTCAAGCTGAACGTTCTGCCGCTGTATGGCCTCTGGGGCCGCAACTACTTCCAGGTTGGCACCTGGGGGAAGATCGGAGACATTGCGCTCCATCTGATTATGCCCGTTGCAACTTTGTCCATTCTGTCCATCGGCTCGTTGATGCGTTATACGCGTACCAACATGCTGGAGGTTTTGAATGCGGACTATATCCGTACCGCACGTGCAAAGGGCCTTTCCGAGAAAGTCGTTATCAACAAGCATGCCTTCCGTAACACTCTGATCCCGCTGGTTACCGCGTTCAGCGGCCTGCTTCCCAGCTTCTTCGGCGGCGCCATGATTACGGAAACCATCTTCCAGATCCCCGGCATCGGCTATAAATCCTTCCAGGCGATGCTCCAGGGCGACATCCCCTTTGCGATGTTCTACACGACCTTCCTCATGGTTCTGACGCAGGCCAGCCTGATTCTGTCGGATATCATGTACGCTGTCGTTGATCCGCGCGTCCGTGTGAATTAAGGAGGTGCTTTTATGAGTAAAAATAAACAAGAAGAACTCAATAAGCAGAAAGCGCCTCAGGAGCAGGAACCTGAGCAGATGAAGCTCGACGACGCCCGCCGCGTCAAGGTCCTCTCTCCCGGCATGCTGGTCTTCAAGCGTTTTATCCGCAATAAGCTTGCGGTTGCAGGTATCATCATCCTTGCGGTGATGTTCGTCTACTCCTTCCTTGGCCCCATCTTCTCTCCCTATACCAGAGCGCAGATGTTCTTCAAGGAAGTGACTGAGCCGGGCAAGTATGCAACCGGTAAGTTCAACACCGACTCTCGCTTCATCGGCGAGGCCGGCACGCCCGTTCAGTCCGGCGTCCTCAAGGCGCTCGGCACCCAGAAGAAGGGCAACAAGTACGTCCTGACGCAGGACCAGGAGATCCCCTTCACCGCCCGCAATGAGCACTACACGCTGAAGGTCATCAACCCCAGCGAGACGGCTCCCGCCTGCGCCATCTACGGCACTTCCCATGCTGCCACCATCGGCAGGGATGGCAAGATCACCCATCAGATGGATAACATCGATGAGGGCCTGCTTGCTGCGATCCAGGCGGATGCGGAAGCCGGCGGCAAAGAGACCGAGTTTGACTACAACGGCACCACTGTTTCCGTCGAAATCAGCAAGATCGAGCGGAAGTATTACGTCCCCTCCACCGAGTCTGTTGCGGTCTCCACCTACAACATCTACACCCCCATCCAGGGCAAAGCCTCCGAGCTCCAGTCTGACACCGAATTCCTGCATGCGGTCAGCGCCGCGGTCATGGCAGGGGAGACTGCTGTCAGCTATAACGGCACGGACTTCGTCATCTCCGGCGACGTTGAGAACGGCTTCGTTCTTTCCTACGCCAATGGCGCAGGCCTGTTCAACATCAGCCGCGACTATCGTTACGGCACGGTCAACGTCGAATCCGTGGATGCAGAAGGCAACCCCGTCACCGAGGAAAAGGGCTTCCTGGAAACCCTGACCGATCCTGAAGGCTTCACCGCAGCCCTCACTGAGGCTCTGAACGGCGACGCTGCCTCCTTCACCTTCGAAGAGGCGGAGTATACCATCGAAAAGACCGATGTTGAGATCCATGTCATCGCCCCGACCGGCGAGCCTGCTGTGGTGATCTCCAACAACTTCGTTCCCGTGGGCTCCAAGTACGACGCCCTGAACGCCGATAAGGACTTCGTCTTTGCGCTGGAGACTGCCATTGCCAACGGCGACGCCGGCTTTGAGTTCAACGGCGAACAGTTTGCGCTTGTGGACAATGGGGACGACTACACCGTGCAGAACGCTGCCGGCGAAGAGATCCTCCTGGCATCCGACATCGCCTACGGCGCTGAGAGCAAGGGCATCGAGCTGACGCTCGACTTCGTCAAGAAGCTCCAGGAAGCCATGCGGAATAAGGAAAACACCTTCAGCTTCGTTGATCAGCACGGTGAAGAGACCGAGGCGTCTATCCAGATCGTCAACGGCAACTACTACGTCTCCACCATGCAGAAGACCTCCCTGCTCGACTTCCGTGCGGCTCCGACTAGCGCGCATCCCCTGGGCACCGATGTCAACGGCATGGACGTCTTCACCCGTCTGATGTACGGCGGTCGCGTTTCCCTGCTGGTCGGCTTCGTCGTCATCTTCTTCGAGCTCTTCCTGGGCGTCATCATCGGCGGTATCTCCGGCTACTTCGGCGGCGTGGTGGACACCATCCTGATGCGTTTCGTCGAGCTGTTCAATGCGATCCCGTTCTATCCGATGCTGATCATCCTGGGCTCCGTCATGGACAACATGCACGTTGGCGCTACACAGCGTCTGTTTATGACGATGGTCATCCTCGGCATCCTGGGCTGGACCGGCATCGCCCGTATCGTCCGCGGCCAGATCCTCTCCCTGCGTGAGCAGGACTTCATGGTGGCTGCTGAGGCGACCGGCATTCGTACCAGCCGCAGAATCTTCCGTCACCTGATTCCGAACGTCATGCCTCTGCTGATCGTCAATGCGACCGCCGGCCTCGGCAGCGTCATTCTGACGGAGGCGACCCTCGGCTTCCTCGGCCTCGGCGTTAAGTATCCGATGGCCTCCTGGGGCTCCATCATCAACCAGGTCAACGACATGCAGGTTATGCAGACTGCCTGGTGGATCTGGATTCCGGCCGGTCTCTTGATTCTGGTTACGGTCCTTGGCTTTAACTTCGTGGGCGACGGTCTGCGTGACGCGTTTGACCCGAAGATGAAGCGCTAAATGAGGTGACTGAGTATGGCTAAAAGAAAAGGCGTAAATTACATCTCCCGGAGAGAATCCGCACGGATCTCCCGCGAGAACAGAAAGATTACCAATGCGATCGAGCGTGAGCGCAACCGCAAGCATGTGGATCCGTCCGAGTACATGACCAAGATGAAGGACCCGAACAACGTCGTGGAATTTGATGATGTTCACACCTACTTCTTCACGGACATCGGCACGGTCCGCGCGGTGGACGGCGTCTCCTTCAACGTTCCGCGCGGCAAGACCGTCGGCGTCGTCGGCGAGTCCGGCTGCGGCAAGTCTGTCACCTCTCTGTCCCTGATGCAGCTGGTTCAGCGTCCCCAGGGCCAGACCGTGAAGGGCGAGATCCGCTTCAATGCGGGCGAGGGCGAGGTTTACAACATCGTCAAGACTCCGACGGCTGTCATGCAGAAGATCCGCGGTTCCAAGGTCTCCATGATTTTCCAGGAGCCCATGACCTCTCTGAACCCGGTCTTCCGGATCGGTCAGCAGGTCAACGAGGTTCTGGAGCTCCACTATCCCGACTGGGATGAGACGAGAGTCAAGGACCGCACCATCGAGATGCTCAAGATGGTCGGTATTGCCAACGCCGACGGCGTCTACTCCATGTACCCCCACGAGCTCTCCGGCGGTATGCGTCAGCGTGTCATGATCGCCATGGCGCTGGCCTGCGACCCGAAGCTGATCATTGCCGACGAGCCCACCACGGCTCTGGACGTGACCATTCAGGCGCAGATCCTGGACCTGCTCCGCAACCTGAAGGACCGCATCAATTCCAGTATCATGCTGATCACCCACGACCTCGGCGTCATCGCTGAGATGGCAGACTACGTGGTTGTCATGTACTCCGGCAGAGTTGTCGAGCGCGGCACTGCCTCTGAAGTCTTCCACAACCCCTGCCATCCCTATACCATCGGCCTGATGGCCTCCAAGCCCGTCGTCAATAAGAAAGTGGACCGGCTTTACAGTATCCCCGGCTCCGTCCCCAACCCCATCAACATGCCGAACTACTGCTACTTCCGTGACCGCTGTGAAAAATGCACCGAGAAGTGCAACGGCGAGTACCCTCATGAGGTCTACGTCAGCCCCACGCACATGGTAACCTGCTACCTGTACGAAGACAAGAAGGAGGACTAAGATGGCAGCTGAAACTGTAAAGAAGGAAGCGGCAGAAGAAGCCAAGCAGCTTACCAGAGCTGAGATCTTCCAGCAGCTTGAGCAGCGGATTAAGGACGTCAAGGCCGAACCGCCCATCGAGCATAATCCCGAAAACGTGCTTGAGGTTCACAACCTGATCAAGTACTTCCCCATCAAGACCGGTCTGTTCTCCCGTGTGACCGGCTATGTCCGCGCGGTGGACGGCGTTTCGTTCAATATCAAGCGCGGCACCACGATGGGTCTTGTCGGTGAGTCCGGCTGCGGCAAGACCACCGTCGGTAAGACGATCCTCCGCCTGACCGAGAAGACGGCCGGACAGGTCTACTTCAACGGTACCGAGATCCACGATATCTCCAAGGCAGAGATGCGCAAACTCCGCCCGAAGATCCAGATGATCTTCCAGGACCCCTATTCCAGCCTTTCTCCCCGTCTGCCCATTGCCGAGATCATCGGCGAGGCCGTCCGTGAGCACAACATCGTGCCCGCGAATGAGATGGACGAATACCTGGATAAGGTCATGAAGCAGTGCGGCCTCCAGCCCTACCACAAGGACCGCTATCCGCACGAATTCTCCGGCGGCCAGCGCCAGCGTATCTGCATCGCCAGATCCATCGCCCTGAAGCCCGATTTCATCATCTGCGACGAGCCGGTCTCCGCTCTGGACGTTTCCATCCAGGCGCAGATCATCAACCTGATGATGGACCTGCAGAAGGAGCTGGGCCTGACCTACCTCTTCATCTCCCACGATCTCTCCGTCGTCCAGCACATTTCCGATACCATCGGCGTCATGTACCTGGGCAACATGGTCGAGTATGCCAGCAAGGATCAGATCTTCGCCAACCCGAAGCACCCCTACACCCAGGCGCTCTTCTCTGCAATCCCGGTCCCCGACCCCGATTACAAGATGAACCGCGTCATCCTGCAGGGCAGCATTCCTTCCCCGGCGAATCCGCCTGCCGGCTGCAAGTTCCACACCCGCTGCTCCAAGTGCATGGGCATCTGCAGCAAGTGTGCCCCTGAGACCAAGGAGATTGAGCCCGGTCACTTTGTCGCCTGCCACCTCTACGACTGATGGCGCGCGAAAAAAAGCAGTATGAGGACGACGATGGCCGCACGATTGCGGACATGAACGTCGAGGGGATGCCCTGGTACGACGCGGACCGGAAACGCAAGCAGCGTGCTGAGGCACGGGCGGAGCTTCAGGAGAAGATCAACCGAGGCGAGGCCCTGACCCGTCGTGAGACGATGCGCTACACCTTTTATGCCGTGCTGGCAGGTCTGACTGTGGTCGGCGTGATCGGCGGAGGCGTTGTGCTCTTCATCTTCATCCTCTGGCTGTTCTGGAAATAGGCTCTGTCCCTTCCTGCAAACCAAAAATCACCCATAAACGGGAGTACCGCCGACGCGCTTGCGTCGGCGGTACGTGTTTTTTCAGATCCTGTTTTGTTGCTGCGGTTCGGTGCATCCCTGCCGGCCCTGACCGGAACCGATCAATTCGACCAAACAGAGCTGTCCGCATCCGAGCCGATGATCTCATGGAACAGATCCCACATTTCCTGCACACTGGTGTGCTCCACATAGTGGTTGGCGGCCATCTCGTCGGTATAGTCGCTCAGCCGCATTCCGTAGAATTCCCATTTGCCGCTGGCCTCGGTTCCGTAGCACATCGTGGGGACCAGCTCGGTGGCGGAGATATAGGCGCCCCAGCGGTCCTTTGCGATGGTCAGGCGGGCCATGCCGCCCAGCATGTTCTGATTGCCCAGCATGTGGGAGATGAAGTTGCCCATGGACCAGAAGACCGGGACCTTGTTTCCGTTCACGCCGGTCAGAATCTCCATCGGCTGGAGAGAATGGGGGTGGCAGCCGATGATGGCGCCCACGCCCTGGTCTGCAAAGAACTGGCCCCATTCGCGCTGCTCGGCGTTGGGGGTGAATTGATTCTCGAAGCCCCAATGGGGGAAGACCAGGACGATGTCGGAGATCTGCTTTGCCTTTTCAATGTCGGCGGCGCATTTCTCCCGATCCAGGAAATCGATCTCCCAGTCGTCGGAGGGAACGCCCATATTTGTACCATAGGTGTAATTCAGAATCGCGATCCGGATTCCCTTGCACTCCACCACGCGGATGATCTCCGCGTCCTCGGCGCTGTCGTGGATGCCCACGTCGCAGATCTCGGGGTACTGCCGCCAGAAGGCCATCGTGTCCCGAATGCCGCGGGAGAACTTGTCGTAGCAGTGGTTTGTGGCCTGGGTGATGATGTCAAAGCCGGTGTCCGCCACAGCCACGCCCACGTCCACCGGACCGCCGAAAATCGGGTAATTCGTGTATTCCTTCGGGTCGTTGATGAAGATGGTCTCCTGGTTGATGCAGGCCAGGTCGGTCGCCTGGACCTCATCCTTGATGTACTTGTAGAGGGCGTGGAAGTCATAGGTCCCGTCACCCTTTTCTCCAGCCTTCAGCACCGTGGAGTGCATCAGATTGTCGCCCACGCACATCAGGTCAACGGTCACCTCCGGCACGCGCTTGCCTTCGGCGGGCTGCGCAAAGTAGAGCCGATCCTCGGTCTTCAGCCAGGAGCCGGCCATCGTCAGGGGCAGCAGGAGCTGCTCCGGGAGGGAATTGGCTGTGATCGTCTGTGTCGCTTCCGCCTTTGCGGGAGTCGTTGTGGCAGGCGCCGACGGCGTATTTTCCGGAGCGGTGGAATCCACCGTGGCCGCTCCCGTTGTGTCCGAGGGGACGGGATCCGTTGAAGCTGCGGGAGCTTCCGTCCCTGCTTCCTGCGCCGGATGCCCGGTCACGGGGGCAGGGGAGAGGGTCTCTACCGCGGCAGGGGCAGGCCGCTTCATCCCGGCAGTCACATCCGGCGGACCCTGCACCAGCTTGACGATCAGAAATACCAGGATCGCCAGCAGGAGCAGCCCTCCGAACGCGATCAGACTGCCCCGCACCTGCTTCGGCTGCCGACTCCGGCGCTGAGGCCTTTGTTCTTCATGCTCCATTGGGGAGCCTCCCTTCTGTTTCTCATACGATCTTTTGATAAAAAGGTTACTTTTTATCCATGATCGCATGAGACGGCTTTCCGGCACAATGTGCGGGAAAGGCTGCGCAAAGCGCAGCAAAATTCAATAATTATAGTATCAGTCGTCGCTGAGCTTCCACTGCGCCACCAGCTTTTCCAGCTGGGCGGTAAATTTCCGCAGGTCACTGTTGCGCAGACCCTTGTTCTGTCGGATGACCTCCTCAAGCTGGCGGCCTGCCTCCTCCAGGGCACGATATTCGGGGGAGCCGGCCCGGGCGGAGGTCTTATGCTTGACCACAACGCCCTCCATCAGGATGGACCCTGCCAACAGATCGTAGCATTCCTGATAGAGTGGGGCGTGGGCAGCAAAGCCCAGATCCCGCAGCTCCGCTGCGAATGCTTCGGATACCGGCTCGTCCCCGTGGACCACGAAGATCTGCGTCGGCTTGTCGTCCCGGAACTGCTCGGCCCACCGGACCAGATGGTCGTGGTCGGCGTGGGAGCTCAGCCCCTGGAAGGTCTCGATGGAAGCTCGCACCTGGACCTCCTCGCCGAAGAGTTTGACGGCCTTCTTGCCCTCCTGCAGAGCCCGGCCCAGAGTGCCGTAGGCCTGGAAGCCCACGAAGACCACGGAGCATTCCGGCCGCCACAGATTGTGCTTGAGATGGTGGCGGATGCGCCCCGCGTCGCACATGCCGGAGGCGGCGATGATGACCTTGGGGGTCCGGTCCTCATTGAGGGCCTGAGATTCCGCCTGGGTCACGACCAGACGGGTGTTCTCCACGGAGAACAGGGGGACGCCCCGGCGGATCAGCTCCGCAGATTCGTCGTCCAGATAGCCGCTCAGGTCGCTGGTAAAGATGTTCGTGGCCTCCACGGCAAGCGGAGAGTCCACCACGATGGGAAAGTCCGGGTATTCCGGCAAAAGACCCCGATGCTTGATCTCCCGGAAGAAGAACAGCAGCTCCTGCGTTCGGCCCACGGCAAACGACGGGATCAGCACCGAGCCGCCGCGGTCAAAGGTTCTCCGCAGGATCCGCGTCAGAACCGCGCAGTAGTCGTCGGGCTTCTCATGGTTGCGGTCGCCGTAGGTGGATTCCATGATCACATAGTCCGCCCCGCTGATCGGCTCCGGGTCCCGGATGACGGGCTGGTCCACGTTGCCGATGTCGCCGGAGAATACCAGCTTCTTTGTCTGCCCGTTTTCGGTCGCCCAGAGCTGGACGTAGGCCGAGCCGAGCAGATGACCGGCGTCGGTCATGCGGAAGGTCACGTTGTCGTTGATCCGGATGTCAGTCTCATAGTCCACCGGCACCAGATGGGTCAGAGTCTGCTCCACGTCCGCAATGGTGTACAGCGGTTCAACCGGCGGCTTGCCATTCCGTTCCCGCTTGCGGTTTTCGTATTCGGCGTCGGATTCCTGGATGTGGCCGGAATCGAGCAGCATGATCCGAAGGAGCTTGCAGGTCATGGCCGTGGCGTAGATCCGCCCCTGGAAGCCCTGCTTGATCAGCAGCGGCAGGCGGCCGGAGTGGTCGATGTGGGCGTGGGTGACGATCACGTCGTCAATATGATTCGCCGCAAAGGGGAAGAGATGGTTATCGGTTTCGTCCCGACCCTGCTGCAGGCCGCAGTCCACCAGCAGATGATACCCGCCGACGGTCAGCCCGTGACAGGAGCCGGTCACAGCCCGGTCAGCCCCGTAGAAATTCAGTTGCATTTTGGGCTTCGCCTCCTTTTCCTCCATTATAACACATCGACCGGAAAAGTCCAAGCCTTTTCCGGCCCAGCCTTTGATTTTCTTCCGATCCTGAAATTCTGTCTTGCGATGCATCGGTTTTTACGCTATAATGAATGCAAAGAAACAAGGCTCCGTCTTACACGCGGAGAATGCTTCCGGAGGTACGACCAATGCCCCAGTCTTTGTTTGAACGCGCCGCTGCATTTGCGGCCGAGGCCCATGCCGGAGCAGTCCGGATCGGGGGCCAGCCCTATCTCCTGCACCCGATGGAGGTCAGCCTGATCCTGTCCGGGATGACAAACGACCCGGAGGTGTTGGCTGCCGGTATGCTTCACGATGTGGTGGAGGACACGCCCCACACGTCCCGGGAAATTGCGGAGCGCTTCGGCCCGCGGGTTGCCGCATTGGTTGCCAGTGAGACTGAGGATAAGCAGCGGGAACATCCGCCCGAACAGACCTGGTGGCAGCGCAAGTCCGCCTCCCTGGACGGGCTCAGAGGCGCAGAGGACGACGGGATCCGCATGCTCTGGCTGGGGGACAAGCTCTCCAATATGCGCTCCTTTGCGCAGCAGTACCGCCGCGTGGGCGACGCCCTTTGGCAGCAGTTCCATCAAAAGGATCCCGTGGCCCAGGCCTGGTATTACAGAAGCATTGTCAGGCTTCTGTCCCCATTGGCGGAATACCCTGCCTACCGGGAATTCACTGCGCTTGTTTCGGAGGTTTTCCGTGACGTACCCATCAAAGAGGAGGAAGAGCATGATGCAACTGACAAAAAGCCGCATTGACAATAAACTGACCCTCTGCCTGGGCGGCAGGCTGGATTCCGGCAACGCCGCGGAGGTTGAGAACCGAATCCAGGCCGAGCTTGCCGGTGAGCCCAAGGGGCCGCTTGTTCTGGATCTGGAAGAGTTGAGCTACGTCTCCAGTGCTGGCCTGCGCGTCTTCCTGCGTCTGCGCAAGGCCTGGCCGGAGCTGCGAATCATCGGCGCCAGCTCTGAGGTCTATGAGATCTTCGATCTGACCGGCTTTGTGGAGATTCTCCCGATCGAGCGGGCCTATCGCCGGGTCTCCGTGGAGGGCTGCGAGGTCATCGGCTCCGGCGCGAACGGCGAGGTCTATCGCCTGAATCCGGACACTGTGATCAAGGTCTATGCCGATCCCAACGCCCTTCCGGAGATCCGCCGGGAGCGCGAGCTCGCCCGCAAGGCCTTTGTCCTGGGCATCCCGACTGCCATCCCCTATGCCGTGGTTCGGGTCGGCGAGCGCTTTGGCTCCGTCTTTGAGCTGCTCAAGGCCAAATCCCTCTCAGAGCTGATCGCAGAGGATCCCACGCAGCTTGCGCACTTTGTTGAGATGTACACGGAGCTGCTCAAAACCATCCACGCTGCCACCGGAGATCCCGGTGAAATGCCGGATCGCAAGGCTGCCGCGCTGGAGCGGGCCGAACGGCTGCAGGAGGTCCTGCCGCCTGAAACCTATGCCCGTCTTCTGGAGCTGATCCGGGCTGTCCCGGAGAACAATCACGTCCTTCACGGCGACTATCACACCAAGAACATCCTGGTCCAGAACGGTGAGGCTCTGCTGATCGATATGGACACGCTCTGCCAGGGCGACCCCGTCTTTGAGTTCGGCGCGATCTACCTGGCCTTCCTGGGCTTCCCCCAACTGGACCACGGCGTCACGCAGCGGTTCCTTGGCATCCCCTATGAGACCGGCGTCCGCTTTTGGCGGCTGGCCCTGAGCCGTTACTTCGGCACCGAGGATGGGGCTGCCCTGCAGGAGCTGGAGAACCGCGCAGCCCTGCTGGCGAACGTCCGCCTGTTGGAGCGGACCCTGCGGCGCGACCCGCATTCGGCTGAGGGCAAGGCGATGATCGAGCGCTCCCGCGCCAATCTGATCGAGCTGGTCCCGAAGGTGCAGAAGCTGCAGATGGCTTAAAAGGCATAAAAAACGGCGTGCTGCGAAAAAATGAACCGCTCCCCGTCAAGAGGACAGTGAAATAATTAACGAAAAGTTCACAGCG
>CAMHMK010000026.1 GCA_946186225.1 uncultured Clostridia bacterium | reverse complement strand
GCTGACCTGTGTTCCCTGCGTCAAAAGACGATTTCCCGTCCAAAAGGTTCCCGGACAGAAAAAGGCCGGCCGGTTCTGACGAACCGGCCGGGTTCAGTTTGGATCCGTCCCGCGCGTCCGTCCGGACCGGCGCGCGGGTCTTTCTGGCGATAGCTTGCGCAGAGACAGAAAAAACATTCCGGAAATATCAGGAAAATGCTACTCGGCGGAAGCTCCGTCCTCCTCGGGCAGAGGCTCCGGGACCTCGTCCTGGACCCGCTTTCGCAGCAGGAGCAGGGCGTTCGAAACTGCCCAGACTCCAAGCCCCAAAAAGATCAGCCAGTCGCCGCGTCCGGACTTGGCGCCCAGCAGGTAGTCCGGCAGGGACATTGCGGCGAAGACGCCGGTGGCCAGACCGAAGAAGACCGTGCTCCTGCGGTGGCCCACGCCCAGCGAGAAGCCCGGCACAAGGGCATTGGTCACCATCGCGCAAACCATGGTGAGAAGCTTGGGCACGATGTCGATCAGCACGGGGTCATGGCTCCAGACGCGGAAGCGGAGCAGAAGTGTGGCCCCGGTGTAAACCGTCAGCGGAGCCAGCAGCCAGTAGGCGGCGCGGCCCAGCTTTTTCCGGTTCAGAACGGCGGGGACGATGCACACTGCGCTGACCATGCCCAATCCCTCCGTCACCCGCTCGACCCGGGAGATCGTTTGCGCCCCGTCCAGCATGCGGAAGAGGCTGCCGAAGAAGATCAGGAGCGCAGAGACCAGCAGGGGAAAGAGTCCGAAGCCGGTATCCAGCAGGCAGTCGGATTTCCCCGGCAGGCGATTGAGGCGCAGGCTCAGCAGCAGAAGGACCGCAGCGCAGACTGCGGAGAACAGCACCGTCCAGAGCAGAACCGGGCTGCCCGCGGCCGGCAGGCCGCCTTCGCCCAGACAGTTTTTCAGGATATAGACGCGCAGCAGGGCAGCGCAGACCGCAAACACCGCCGCGACGATCCGCAGCGGCCGGGAAAACATAGAATGAACGGAAGAATCCATATCTGAACCTCCGAAGCTGTTTTGGTTTTTTGATTATAGCACAGCTGTCCCGGATGTGCAAGTCCGGATTGCAGTCCGGTTCCTTTTATAATTATTCCCCGATTTGAAATAATCGCCAATCTCAGACGCGGAGGAATCCCGATTTTTGGTGGCTTTTCCCAGGTTATCGGTAAAACTTAACCTTGAAATCACGGATAAATAATGCTATACTATAGAAACTGCTGCGGCGGGAACCCTCCGCCGTGCGGTTTTGCGATTCCCCGCGCCGCCCCGGTTTTTCCGGCGCATGGCGCGTTTCCATGTTTATTTTTCATTCAATTGGAGGCATTATGAATCAATCCGAAGCCATCAAGCTGTTGAACGCCGCCTGCATGCGGCTCTTCGGCTGCAACATGGACGAGGCCACCGACAAGCAGGCCTACAAGGCCCTGTGCACCGTCATCCGCAACGCCATGTATGACCGCCGCCGCGCCTTCAAGCGCAGCTATCAGGCGGAAGGCCGCAAGCAGGTTTATTACATGTCCATGGAATTCCTGGTCGGCACCTCCCTGCACAACAATCTCTACAACCTCGGCTGGGAAAAGGTCTTCACCGACGCGCTGAAAAAGCTCGACATCAACATTCAGGATCTCTACGCCCTCGATCCCGACGCGGGTCTGGGCAACGGCGGTCTGGGCCGTCTGGCCTCCTGCTATCTTGACTCCCTGACCGGTCTGGGCTATCCCGCCACCGGCTTCTCCATCCGCTACGAGTTCGGCATCTTCAAGCAGCAGATCGTGGACGGCTGGCAGATGGAGCTGCCCGACAACTGGCTGCAGATGGGCGACGTCTGGCTGGTCCCCAAGGAGGACGACGCCGTGGAGGTCCGGTTCGGCGGCGAGGTCAACGAGTGGTACGACAACGGCAAGTTCAAGATCGCCCAGCACGGCTACTCCACGGTGATGGCCGTTCCCTACAACCTCTATATCTCCGGCTACAACACCGACGCCGTCAACAAGCTGGTTCTCTGGTCGGCCAAGCTGCCGCAGAGCTTCGACATGGCGGCCTTCTCCCGCGGCGACTACGTCCGCGCCCTGGAGCAGAACACGATGGCCGAGACCATCTCCAAGGTCCTGTATCCCGCCGACGACCACATTCAGGGCAAGCGCCTGCGCCTGCGCCAGCAGTATCTGCTGTGCTCGGCCTCCCTGCAGTCCATTCTCCGCTCCCACATTAAGAAATACGGCACGCTCCGCAGCCTGCCCGACAAGGTCGCCATCCACATCAACGACACCCACCCGGCCCTGTGCGTGCCGGAGCTGATGCGGCTTCTGATGGACGTCTATGACTTCGGCTGGGACGAGGCCTGGGATATCTGCCAGCGCACCCTCTCCTACACCAACCACACCGTCATGAGCGAGGCCCTGGAGCGCTGGAGCATCAGCCTCTTCAAGGAACAGATGCCCCGCGTCTACGCGATCACCGAGGAGATCAACCGCCGCCTGATGGAGAAGCTTCGCGCCTTCTACGGCAACGACGAGGCCAAGCTGAACTGGATGGCCGTGATCGCCAACAACGAGGTCCGCATGGCGAACCTCTGCCTGGCCTGCTGCCACAAGGTCAACGGCGTCTCCCGCCTGCACACCGAGATCCTGGAGCAGACCATCTTCCACGACTACTACCAGTACACCCCGGAGCGCTTCCTGAACGTCACCAACGGCATCGCCTACCGCCGCTGGCTGGGTCAGTCCAACCCCGAGCTGACCGAACTGCTCTGCGAGCTGATCGGCGACGGCTTCCTCAAGGACGCCAACGTCCTGGAGGACCTGCTCAAGTACAAGGACGACGTCACCGTCGGCAAGCGCCTGGCCGAGATCAAGCTGCACAACAAGCAGCGTCTGGCCCGGTACATTGCCCATGCCAACGGCGTCAATGTGGATCCGACCTCCCTGTTTGACGTCCAGGTCAAGCGTCTGCACGAGTACAAGCGGCAGATGCTCAACGTCCTGCACATCCTCTATCTCTACAACCAGATCAAGGCGAATCCGAACGCCGACTGGCAGCCGCGGACCTTCATCTTCGGCGCCAAGGCCAGCGCGGGCTACATCCGTGCCAAGCAGATCATCAGCCTGATCGTGGCGGTGTCCAACCTGGTCAACAGCGACCCGGACGTCCGCGACAAGCTGAAGGTCGTCTTCATCGAGGACTACCGCGTCTCCCTGGCCGAGATCATCATCCCCGCCGCCGAGATCTCCGAGCAGATCTCCATCGCGGGCAAGGAGGCCTCCGGCACCGGCAACATGAAGTTCATGATCAACGGCGCGGTCACGATCGGCACCCTCGACGGCGCGAACGTGGAGATCCACGAGCAGGTGGGCGACGAGAACATGTTCCTCTTCGGCATGAAGGCCGACGAGGTGGAGCGGCTGTGGCAGACGGGCTACGACCCGAACGCCTATGTGACGCCCGAGCTGCGCAAGGTCCTCAATATGCTCACCTCCGGCGAGCTGGGCCAGCGCTTCGACGACATCGCCGCCAGTCTGACCACCAGACGCTTCGGCGTGGCCGACGCCTATATGACCCTGGCCGACTTCGGCGACTATGCCCGGGCCCAGCGCGATGTGGCCCGCGTCTACGCCGACCGCGAACGCTTCAACCGCATGATGCTGGTCAACACCGCCAAGTCCGGCATTTTCTCCGCTGACCGCTCGGTCCAGGAGTATGTGGACAACATCTGGAAGCTGTAACAAACGCCTGCAGGGCCGCTGCCGATCGCGGCGGCCCTTTCTCTGACCGGAGCGACCGCTATATTTCGTGGTTCGATCCCATTACGGCCACAATTTTTCGGGTTCCGGAAATTTTATGTTGACTTTTCCCCCCGGTTCGGGCTATAATGTAAGCCGTATGAGCCTGCGAAGGCTTTTTCGTTGACTCGCTGCGGCTCTGGGCAAGGGCGTCAGAGCTGTTGAGCATATTAATTTCAGGAGGTGTATTCCATGCTGCGTACCTATCAACCCCACAAGCGCCACAGAGCGAAGGTCCATGGCTTCCGCCAGAGAATGGCGACCAGAAACGGCCGTAAGGTGCTTGCCCGCCGTCGTGCGAAGGGCAGAGCCGTCATTTCTGCTTAATTTGGAAACGGATGGCGGCGGCGCATTGGCGCAGGTCCGCCGCGAAGGTCCAGGGGATCGTCCCCTGCTTTCGCAGACGCGTTCGGGGTGAACGGATGAAGCATCTGTTCGCCCCGAACCCATATCGGAGGCATTTGCTTTGGAGTTTACCACGGCGCTGAAGCTCAACCATGTGTTTCGCAAGCTGTATGCCAAGGGCGAGAGCGCCGTTGGCCCTTTTGTCGTGGTCTACTGCAAGCGCAACGGTCTGCATGAAAACCGTCTCGGCATTACCACAGGCGTCAAGCTCGGCCACGCGGTGGATCGCAACCGCGCCAGGAGGCGCATCCGCGAGCTCTACCGCATCCATGAGAATCGCTTCAAGCGCGGCTTTGACGTTGTGATCGTGGCCCGGACCAGGGCCATCGACGGAGACTTTTCCGAATTCGAGCGCAGCTTTCTGCGTCAGTGCAGCCGTCTGCATCTGCTCAAGGAGGAGGATCCCGCATGAAATGGCTGTTTCTGAAGCTGATCCGCTTCTACCAGCGCTTCATCTCCCCCGCCTTCCCGCGGCGTTGCCGTTACGAGCCCACCTGCAGCGAATACGCCCGTCAGGCCATCGGCAAGTACGGCGCCCTCAAGGGCGGCGCTCTGGCCGCCAAGCGCTTCTGCCGCTGCAACCCGTATTCCAAGCACGACTACTTCGATCCCGTACCGTGACGCGGTCACGGACACATCCGTGCCGGTTTTTCCGGCAATCACAACCGAAAATGGAGAACTATTTCAGATGAAACAACATCGAAACAACTCCCGGCGCGCCAGGCGGATCGCTCTGATCCTGATCCTGATTCTTGCCCTGACGCTCACAGGCTGCTCCATCTCCAACCCGGCTTCCAAGCTGCAGGACGGTCAGGCGCTGGATGACGCGTTTATCTCCGGACTGAGCACCGAGACCAAGATGGATTTCTTCGACTACGTCAAGCTTCCCTTCTCCTATCTGTTGAGCTGGCTGTACGACCTGACCGGTAACTTCGGCGCCGCTCTGATCCTGTTTGCGCTGTTCGTCAAGATCCTTCTCCTGCCCGCCTCCGCCAAGAGCAAGAAGGGCATGATGAAGATGTCCCGTCTGACCCCGCAGGTCAAAGCCCTGGAGCAGAAGTACGGCGACGACAAGCAGGCCTACCAGGCTGCAGTCAACGAGCTCTACCGCAAGGAGGGCGCATCCGGCTGCGGCGGCTGCATCTGGTCGCTGCTGCCCCTGCTGATCCTGATCCCGCTGTATGAGATCATCCGCGAGCCCATCACCTGGCTGATGTTCCACGGCAGCGTCTCCGACGCCACCCTGGCCCAGGTCCAGAAGGTCCTGGTGGACTCCGGCTCCATGACCGCAAAGGCGCTGGCCTCCGGCCGCAGCGCGGCCTATTGGCAGATGTCCGCCATGCCCTACATCAAGACCAATCTGGAGGCCATGCAGGCCGTCAGCCCTTCGATCTTCGCCATGAACACCAGGCTGCTGGGCATCGAGCTGTCCACCATCCCCCACGTCCTGTTCTGGAACTACTTCGGCGTTGCCGGCGTATGGAACGCCGTCGGCCAGTTCCTGCTGCCCATCATCTCGGGCGGCATCAACATGCTTTCCGTGCTGATCAGCCAGAAGCAGAACAACGCCCTGGTCGTGGACAAGAACGGTAATCAGGACATGGACATGGCCAAGAGCAGTCAGCAGGCCCAGTCCAACAAGATGATGACCTATCTGATGCCGCTGATGTCTGTCTACATCGGCTTCGTGGCCCCGGCCGGTCTGTCCGTCTACTGGATCGTGCAGGGCGTATTCGGCATGGTCCAGGACTATTTCCTCAACAAGCACTACAAGAAAATCTATGACGCCGAGGACGAGATCAAGCGCCAGCAGGCCGCCAAGGAGGCCGCGCTGGAGGCCGAACGGGAGCGTCTTCGCGCCGAGCGCCGCGCCGAGAACCCCGACGGTATGGTCGGCTCCGCCAGCAAGAAGAAGATCCAGCAGCGGATGAAAAACGAACAGGCCGCCAAGGAGGCTGCTTATCAGGAAATGAAGGCAGCCGCAGACGGCACCGATGAGGAAGCCGGCGAAGGCGAAAGCCGTGAGGACGTCCGCCGTCCCAACCGCCGCGGCAGAAACTACGACCCGCACCGCTATGACGACTGAGGTGCAAACAAAGGAGTAAGCAATGGAAAAATATATCATCACCACCGGCAAGAGCATCGAGCTGGCCATCAACAATGCCCTCGCCGAGCTGCGGATGGACCGGGAAGAGGTCAGCGTCGAGGTCCTTGAGAACGCCCGGACCGGCTTTTTGGGGATCGGCGCTTCTCCGGCGAAGGTAAAGGTCACCTATCAGGTACCCGACCCCGTGCCCGCCGCGCCGGTCGCCCCCGCTGCCCCCGCCGAACCCGCCCCGGCCCTCTCCGCCGCCTCCCGCAAGCCCAAGAAGATGGCCCCCAAGCTGGAAAAGCCGCTGGAAATGCCCAAGCAGCCGACCCGCCGCGAGGCCCCCAAGACCGAAGCCCCCAAGCAGCCCCGGCAGGAGCCGAAAAAGCAGGCGCCTCGCCGTGAGACGCCCAAGGCTCCCGTCGAGACCAGAAACTATCCCCCCGTCGAGGCCGGCTCCCTGGAGGAGAAGGTGGAGATCTTCCTCAAGGGTCTGCTGGAGCGAATGGGCTCCGATGCGGTTCCCCACGCCTGGAGAACAGACGACATGATCAAGGTCGAACTGGTGGGCGCCGATCTCGGCGCGCTGATCGGACGCCGCGGCGAGACCCTGGACGCGATCCAGCATCTGGCCAACTACGCCCTGAACCATGACGCCTCCAAACGGACCCGCGTGAGCGTGGACGCCGAAAACTATCGCGGCAAGCGCGAGGAGAGCCTCCAGCGCCTGGCCCGCAAGATGGCGGCGAAGGTCGTCAAATATCGGAAGAACCTGACCTTGGAGCCGATGAACGCCTATGAGCGCCACGTCATCCATGCCACACTGCAGGACGTTCCGAACGTGACCACCTATTCCACCGGCACCGAACCCAACCGCCGCGTGATCGTGTCCTACGTGAAGGAAGAACAGTAATCCAACATGCAAACAGGCCGCTTCCGAAGTTCTCGGAAGCGGCCTGTTTCAACGTGTCAAAAAACTGCAGGCAAGGGAAGATTATGAAACTATTAAAATATTAAACTATGAAAATATGGTGGTATTTCCCAAATCTTCGATTTGGGAAATCAATTCAAATCGTCCCGAAGGGACACCGAAATAGTTTCATAGTATCATAGTTTCATAGTTTCATTCTCACCCGGTAAACCCGATCAGGAGTTCTTCGTCACTCCGCCCGCAGGATCACGGTCACGAGCTCCGGCTTGTTTTCGATCCGAAGTGGGAAGGAAGAATTGCCCAGGCCGCGGGAGACGCACATCACAGTCTTCCCGAGGCGGTACATGCCCGCGGTGTATTCCGGGAGCAGTCCCTGTCCCGGCGCATAGATCGCTCCGACCAGGGGCAGACGCCACTGCCCGCCATGGGCATGGCCGGTCAGAACCAGGTCCACCCCGGCCTTCTCATAGTAATCGGCATAGTGCGGCTTGTGGGCGAGCAGGATATTCAGCTCCTCCGGGTCGCGCTTTTGCATGAGCCGCTGGAGGGTGTCGGTCTTGCCCTGCTGGCAGTCCACGCCGAGCAGGCGGAAATAACCCTCGCCCTTCGGATTGCCCTCGGCGTCGGTGGTGTGAGGCCCGAGTTCCACGGCCCGGTTGCGCAGGACCGTGACGCCGCAGTCCTCGATCCGGCGGAGGAACTGCGTCAACCGCTCCTGGGACATCCGGTGCTCATGGTTGCCGGTGACGTAGTAGCAGGGGGCCGCCTTGACGGCCGCACGGCAGAATTGCAGGGCCTTTTCGGGATTCGGATGATAGGAGTCCACCAGGTCGCCGGTGATGACGATCAGATCCGGCAGCTGGGCCTCCAGCAGTCCAAGCAGATGGCAGTTGCCCTTGCCGAGCTCTCGATTGTGCAGGTCGGAGACCTGGACGATGCGGAAGCCGTCCAGAGCCCCGCGGACCTTTGGAGAACGAAAGACGTAGTGGGACGCCCGCAGATCGGTATTCTGCCGGTAGAAATAGGGGATCGAGGCTGCCACTGCCGTCGTTCCGGCGGCGGCTACCAGTGCGATGGTGGATTTTTTCATACAATCATCCTTTCCGGTGCTCCCTCCGGGGACCCGCTCAATCTTCCGCCTCTTCGTGGGCGACGGTTTCGATGGAGATCACCTTGCTGTCTTCGTCCAGGCGCATGACGCGGACGCCCTGGGCAACGCGGCCGTAGATGTTGACGTCGGCAATCTGCATGCGAATAATGACGCCGTTGTTCTCAATGACCATCAGATCCTCGTCGCCGGAGACCACGCGGACGCCGGCCACCTTGCCGGTCTTCTCGGACAGGCCGTAGGCCGTCATGCCCTTGCCGCCGCGGGACTGGGTCAGGGTGCGTTCGCCGTTCTCGTCGAGGCGGAGGAAGGCGGACAGCTCGGTCCGCTTTCCGAAGCCGTTTTCGGTGACGGAGAGCAGGGTCTTGCCCTCCTCATAGATCCCGGCGCCGACGATGCAGTCGTCCGGGCCGAGGGTGATGCCGCGCACGCCGGCCGCGTTGCGGCCCATGCAGCGGACGTCGTTTTCGTCAAAGCAGATCGCCATGCCCTCGCGGGTGGCCAGCAGGATTTTCTGCTTGCCGTCGGTGCGGCGGACCGCGATCAGGTTGTCATCCTCATCCAGGGTGATGGCGCGGATGCCGGCCTTCCGGGCGGTGTTCAGCTCGGACAGGCGCAGACGCTTGACCGTGCCCTTCCGGGTGACCATGACCAGGAATTCCTCCTCGGAGAACTCCCGCAGGGTGACGCCGGCGGTCACGTACTCGCCCGCCTCCAGCGGCAGGACGTTGATCATCGCCGTGCCGCGGGCCGTGCGGCTCGCCTCGGGGATCTGGTAGCCCTTCTTGCGGTGGCACTTGCCGAGGTTCGTGAAGAACAGGATCACATCGTGGGTGGAGGCCGCGAAGATATCGCGGACGAAATCCTCCTCCTTGAGGTTGGCCGCATGGACGCCGCGGCCGCCGCGCCGCTGGGCACGGTACTCAGTGACGGGCATGCGCTTGACGTAGCCCTGCTCGGAGACCGTGAAGACGCAGTCCTCCTCTTCGATCAGATCCTCGATGTCCAGCTCATCCTCGACCTCCTGGATCTCGGTCTGTCGATCGTCGCCGTACTTGTCGCGGATCTGGATCAGCTCGTCCTTCAAAATGCCCTTGACCAGGTTGAGATCGGCCAGGACCTTGCGGAACCAGGCGATCTTTTCCTCCAGCTCCTGATACTCGGCCTCCAGCTTTTCGCGCTCAAGGCCCTGGAGGGCCTTCAGACGCATGTCCAGGATCGTCTGTGCCTGGATGTCGTCCAGCTCGAATCGTTCCATCAGACGCTCCTTGGCGTCGTCATAGGCCGAGCGGATGATGCGGATGACCTCGTCGATGTTGTCCTCGGCAATCAGCAGACCCTCTAAGATGTGGGCCCGCTCGAGGGCCTTTTTGAGATCGAACTCGGTCCGGCGGATGATGACCTGCTCCTGGAAGGACAGGTACTCGTCCAGGACGTTGCGCAGACTCAGGCAGCGGGGCTGGCTCTGGTCGTCCACCAGGGCGAGCATATTCACGGAGAAGGAGGACTGCAGGGCGGTCTGGGCGTAGAGACGGTTCAGGACCACCTGGGGGTTTGCGTCCTTTTTTAGCTCGATGACGATGCGCATGCCGTTGCGGTCGGACTCATCGCGCAGATCGGAGATGCCCTCGAGGCGCTTGTCCTTGATCTGCTCGGCGATGTTCTCGACCAGGCGGCGCTTGTTGACCTGGTAGGGCAGCTCGGTCACGATGATGCGGATACGGCCCTGGCCGTGCTCCTCAAATTCCGCGCGGCCGCGCACGAGGATCCGGCCGCGGCCGGTCGCATAGGCGGCGCGGATGCCGGAGCGGCCCAGGATGATGCCCTTGGTGGGGAAATCCGGGCCCTTGATGTACTGCATGATGTCGGAAAGCTCCGCCTCGGGGTTGTCCAGGACCTCGATGCAGGCGTCAATGACCTCGCGCAGGTTGTGGGGCGGGATGTTGGTGGCCATACCGACCGCGATGCCGGATGAGCCGTTGACCAGCAGGTTCGGGAAGCGGGATGGCAGGACCTTTGGCTCCTTCCGGGTCTCGTCGAAGTTCGGGACCCAGTCGACGACCTGCTTGTCGATGTCGCGGAGCATCTCGTTGGAGATCTTCGACATTCTGGCCTCGGTGTAACGGTAGGCCGCGGGGGGGTCGCCGTCGATGGAGCCGAAGTTGCCGTGACCTTCAACCAAACGGTAGCGCATCGAGAAGTCCTGGGCCAGACGGACCATGGCGTCGTAGACAGAGGCGTCGCCGTGGGGATGATAGCGGCCGATGACGTCGCCCACGCAGGTCGCGGACTTGCGGAAGGGCTTGTCCGAGGTCAGGTTGTCCTCATAGAGGGCGTAGAGAATGCGCCGATGCACCGGCTTGAGACCGTCGCGCACGTCGGGCAGCGCCCGGTCCACGATGACGGACATCGAATATTCCATAAAGGAGGTTTCCATCTCCTTGACCAGATCATTGGTGATAATTGCCTGATCCGGGAAGAGAATGTCCTCCGGCTTGTAATCACGATTTTTTGACATTGGTATTCTTCCTTTTTTTGAGTTGCCAGTGACCAGTCACCATAGAACTCTTGGTTATTGACTGATCCCTGATCCCTGGTCCCTAAAAATCCAGATTCACAACGTACTTCGCGTTCTTCTCGATAAACTGCTTTCTGGGCTCGACCTCTTCGCCCATGAGGACGGTGAAGGTCTGGTCGGCGGCGATGGCGTCGCCGAGGGTGATGCGGCGGAGGGTACGGGTCTCGGGATTCATCGTGGTCTCCCAGAGCTCATGCGGGTCCATCTCGCCGAGGCCCTTGAAGCGGCTGATGTCGATCTTGACGTTCGCATTGTCGCCGCGAAGGTCGGCGGAGATTCGATCGCGTTCTTCATCGGAATAGGCGACCTTCTCAGTCTTGCCGCGGCGCAGCTTATACAGCGGCGGGACGGCCGCATAGACGTAGCCGTTTTCGATCATCGGGCGCATGTAGCGGAAGAAGAAGGTCAGCAGCAGGGTCCGGATATGGGAGCCGTCCACGTCGGCATCGGCCATGATGATGATCTTGTGATAGCGGAGCTTCTCTAAATTCAGCTCTTCTCCGATGCCGCAGCCCAGGGCCTGGATCACAGGAGACAGTTTGTCGTTGTTGTAGATCTTATCCGCCCGGGCCTTCTCCACGTTCAGCATCTTACCCCACATGGCAAGGATCGCCTGGAAGCGGGAATCCCGGCCATTCTTGGCTGAGCCGGCCGCGGAGTCGCCCTCCACGATATAGAGCTCGGTAAGTCGAGGGTCGCGCTCGTTGCAGTCCCAGAGCTTGCCCGGCAGACGCTCCACGTCGAGCGCCGACTTCCGGCGGATGTTCTCCCGGGCGCGCCGGGCAGCCTCCCGGGCGCGGTTGGCCATCATGGCCTTTTCCAGAATGGATTTGGCGACGGAGGGGTTTTCCTCCAGGAAATCGGTGAGCTGCTGGTTGACCACGTTGTCCACCAGGGTGCGGATATAGGCGTTGCCAAGCTTCTGCTTGGTCTGGCCCTCGAACTGGGCCTCGGGCAGCTTGACCGAGATGACAACGGTCAGACCTTCGCGGCAGTCCTCGCCGGAGACCTTGTCCTCTCCCTTGATGATGCCGTACTTGACGCCGTAGGCGTTCAGCACGCGGGTCAGGGCCGTCTTGAAGCCGGTCTCGTGCATGCCGCCCTCGGGGGTATGGATGTCGTTGGCAAAGGAGACAAGGACCTCGTTGTAGCCGTCGTTGTACTGCATGGCGATCTCGGCCACGGCGTCGTCCTTGCGGCCCGTCATATAGATCGGGGCCTCGTGGATCGGGGTCTTATTGCGGTTGATGTAGGTCACGAATTCCCGGATGCCGCCCTCATAGCGCATGGAGTCGCGGGGGCCGTCCTCGGTCCGCAGGTCGCCGATGGAGATCTTCAGGCCGGCATTCAAAAAGGCCTGCTCCTGCATCCGCTTGTGGAGGATGTCGTAGCTGTACTCCAGGGTGTCGAACATCTCGGGATCCGGCTGGAAGGTGACGGTCGTGCCCGTATCCTCGCAGCTTCCGATGATCCGCATCTCCTGGGTGATCTTGCCGCGGGAGAACTTCATCTGGTAGATCTTGCCCTCCTTGTGGACCTCGACCTCCAGCCACTCGGACAGGGCGTTGACCACGGAGGCGCCGACGCCGTGGAGGCCGCCGGAGACCTTGTAACCGCCGCCGCCGAACTTGCCGCCGGCGTGCAGGACCGTGAAAACGACCTCCAGGGCGGGCCGGCCGGTCTGGGGCTGGATGTCCACGGGGATGCCGCGGCCATTGTCGCGGACGGTGATCGTATTGCCGGGGTTGATCGTGACCATGATGTGGTCGCAGTAACCGGCCAGAGCCTCGTCGATGGAGTTGTCCACGATCTCATAGACCAGATGGTGCAGACCGGACTCGGAGGTGGAGCCGATGTACATACCGGGCCGCTTGCGGACGGCCTCCAGACCCTCCAGAACCTGGATCTGCGAGCCGTCGTATTCGGTCTCGACAGGGGTCACTTTTGCTTCCATGGTTTCCATGTTTTCATTCATCATAGATCAATATCCTTTGCTGAGGTTAGTTTCATGTGGGCAGACGGGAACCGTGCGATTGAAAGCTCAGCGGATCCCGCGCTTTTCGATGGTGCCTGCGTTGAACTGGACCAGCCAGACACGGTCCAGACCGTATTCAGAGGTTACGATAAAGGACTTCGGCAGATCGTCCGTCGCGGGGACGACCTGGCCGCTTTTTTCGGCCCGGGCCAGAAACTCCCGGGTCTTTTTTCCGTAGGAGCACTTATCCAGGTCGAAGATCCCGACGATGGACTGCTCCCGGATCGAAAAATCGTTTCCGATGGGAATGTACACGCAAATCATTCCTTTGCTCTGTCCGTGAATTCGAATTCACGGTTCAGCGGTATGTATCGTTCCGTCCTCGACGGAAAACGTCCGTCCGGCGTGGGTCACGCGGTCGGTTTCACAGCAGGTGATCAATACCTGGCCGCTCCGGATGCAGTTGACCACGAAGTCCTGCCGTCCGGCGTCAAGCTCGGAGAGCACGTCGTCCAGCAGAAGGACCGGCTGCTCGCCGGTGTCGGCCTCGAAAATGTCCCGCTCGGCCAGCTTCAGGGAGATGGCCGCGGTGCGGGTCTGTCCCTGGGAACCGTAGGTCTTGACGGAGAGCTCGTTGATGGAGACCTCAAAATCGTCCTTGTGCGGGCCGGAGAGGCACTGGGCCGAGGCCAGCTCCGCCCTGGCGTGACTTTCCTGGTGCTCCCGCAGCCATTCATAGACCTGCCGCACCGGGGCAGTCGGGTCACGGACCGTGGAGACCGTCTGATAGCTCAGACAGAGCTGCTCCCGGTCGGCGGTGAAGGCCGCGTGATGGACGGCGGCCTGCTCGGCTAAGTGGCGGATATATTTTGCCCGGGTGGTGATCAGAATCGCGCCGGTCTGGGCCATCCGCTCGTTGTATTCGGGCAGGAGATCCAGCAGCTCCGGGTGCTCGTCCCGGTCCCGGAGAACGGCAGATTTCTGCGCGTAGTTGCGCCGGTATTCCTCCAGCGCCTTCGCATAGCGGGGCCGGAGCTGACACAGAGCGTCGTCGAGCAGCTTTCGCCGCTCCGCGCCGCCCTTTTTGAGGATGGACAGGTCCTCAGGACAGAACAAGACCGTATTCAGTACCCCATCCAGGTCCTCGCGGGAGGTCTTTTTCACGCCGGAGAGAAAGAGCTGGCGGGGCCTTCTGCCCGCGAACATCACGGTTTTCAGGGTCTGCTCCCGATCGTAGGAGAAGACGCTTGCCTCTAAGGCGGCAAATTCGGCGCCGAAGCGGATCAGCTCGGCCTCCTTCCGGGTGCGGAAGGCCGCGCCGCGGCTGAGATAGCAGACGGCCTCCAGCAGATTCGTCTTGCCCTGGGCGTTCTGACCCACAAAGAGATTGATCCCGGGGTCAAATTCGACAAACTGATCCTGATAATTGCGGAATCCCGTCAGGCGCAGGTCCAGCAGCTTCATTGGCCCTGGGCGACCTTGTAGGTTGCGCCGTCAAAGCAGACGACGTCGCCGGGGCGGAGCTTCTTGCCGCGCATCGTGCAGACCTCGCCGTTGACCGTGACAGCCCCGTCCTGGATGAAGTTTTTCGCCATTCCGCCGGAGGGCGCGGCGTCGGCCAGCTTGAGAAAGCTTTCGAGCTTGATGTATTCAGTTGTGATCGGAATGGATATTTCGGCCGGGTTCACCCGGCGGACACGTACTTTCATTGCAGGACCTTTCTCAGTTGAGCCGTACCGGCTGGATCAGATAAGTAAAATCGTATTCATCGTTCGGCGGGGTGAGGAGGATCGGGCTCAGGCCGCCGGAGAGCTCGATGCAGACCTCGTCCGTAGGCACGGCGCGGAGGGCGTCCATCATATAGCGGCAGGAGAAGCCGATCTCGGTATCCTTGCCGTCGCCGGCCATCCGGCAGCCGTCTGCGGCGGAAGCGATGGTGGTGACCGTGCGGAACTCG
Source organism: uncultured Clostridia bacterium (assembly GCA_946186225.1). Classification (GTDB taxonomy): domain Bacteria; phylum Bacillota; class Clostridia; order Oscillospirales; family Oscillospiraceae; genus JAFRPC01. The sequence continues at coordinate 6,803 of CAMHMK010000026.1, read as the reverse complement.
GCCCCATCCTTGGCAAAGAGGCAGCGGACCGGGCTCTTATACTTTTCATTGACGATCAGGCTGACGCGCTCGATGGTCTCGGTGAACTCCCGCAGATTTGCCACCAGCTTAATGGGCGTGGATTCCGGAATAAAGCGGTGCCAGTCCACGAATTTGCCGTCCAGCAGTCGGCAGATCAGGGTCGCCGTGCCGACGGAGAAGGAGATGTGCTTTCTGCCGAGGGTGAATCTGACCTCGTCGTCGGTGTCGGAGAGGATTTTTTCCAGCTCCTTCAGGGCGGCGGAGGGGGCGACAAAGTGCATCGCGGGGAATTTTGCCTCTTCATTGTGCCAGGTGCGCTTGGCCAGGCGGTAGCCGTCGATGGCAACCATTGTGATGGACTGACCCTCCGCCTCCACCAGACAGCCGGTGTAGATGGCGTTGGCACTGTCGTCCGAGACCGCGAAGATGGTACCGGAGATCAGCTCGCGCAGAGCCTTCTGGGGCAGATGGACGGCGCTTGCCTCCTCAACCTTCGGCAGCTGGGGATATTCGTCGGCGGCAGTGGCCATCAGGTGGAATTTGGATACGCCTGCGGAAATGCTGACACGGTAGCTCTCGTCCACCTCGATGGAGACGATCTCCTCCGGCAGCTTGCGGATGATGTCCGCGAACATACGGGTCGGCATGACGCACTCGCCGGGATCCCGGACGCTGGCTTCCAGTTGGACCGTGATGCCGGTCTCGAGATTGTAGCCGGTCAGCTGAAGGCTCTCGTCTGCACGCAGATAGATGCCCTCTAAGAAGACCAGGCTGCTCTTCGGGCTGACGGTCCGGGAGACGATGGAAATGGCATTGGAAAGCAGCGTTTTTTCACATGTGAATTTCATAGGCGACTCCTTTTCTTTCTTCTCTTTCTTAAGAAAGAAAGAGTATAATTATAGTAGTCTTAATAGTAGGACCTGTGGATGGTGGAAAACGGTCGGAAACCGTTGCGGCGCAAGGGTTTTCTTTTCCACAGGCATTTGTGGATGCTTCGACGATTTCCACAGGCAGATTGTTCCGAAATGGGGAAAAACAGGTTTTCCACAGGTTTGAAATCCACAATCCACACGGCTTGTGGATTCTCTGCAGACGGGATCACAGCTTCGCGTTGATGTTTGCCGTGATGTCCCGAAGATTGTCCATCGTCTCCTTATCCTCCTTGGCCAAAAGGGCTTCCACCTTCTGCAGGGCGGATAGAACGGTGGTGTGATCGCGGCCGAACTCGCGGCCAATGGTCTTGTAGCTCTGGTGCGTCAGGTCCCGGATCAGGTACATGGCGATCTGGCGCGGCATAACAATGTTGTTGGACTTGAGCCGGCCCCGGAGCAGGTTTTCCTCTACGCCGTAGAAGCGGGAAACCTCCGCAATGATCAGGGCCGCTGTGGGCAGATTGTGACTGCCCTCGGAATACATATCCTTGATGGCCCGGGAGACCGAGGCCAGATCCAGCCGCATCCCGTCGAGCTCGTGGTAGGCCTTGATGATGTTGACCGTGCCCTCCAGGGAGCGGACGTTGTTTGTGATGTTCTGGGCGATGTAGCTGCAGATATCGTCCGGGATCTCCATGCCCAGAGAGGCGGCCTTGTTCTGGATGATGGCCATGCGGGTCTCATAGTCGGGCGGGATGATGTCGCAGATCAGACCGCCCTCAAAACGGGTGCGCAGGCGGTCGGCCAGCAGCGGAATATCCGCAGGCGGACGGTCGGAGGTGAGAACGATCTGCTTGCGGCTCTCGAAGAGCTCGTTGAAGGTATGGAAGAATTCTTCCTCTGTGGCGCTTTTGCCGCCGATGAACTGGATATCGTCCATGAGCAGCAGGTCTGCCTCGCGGTATTTGCGGCGGAATTCCACATTTTTATGCTCGCGCAGAGCCGTGATCAGCTCGTTTGTGAACTGCTCGGAGGAAATGTAGATGATATTGAAATCCGGAAGCGTTTTCTGAATCTGGTTGGCGATGGCATAAAGCAGATGGGTCTTTCCCAGCCCGGAGGGTCCGTAGATGAAAAGCGGGTTGTAGGCGCCGGCAGGCTTGTCGGTGACAGCCAGGGCCGCGTTGTAGGCAAATCGGTTGGAGGGGCCGACCACGAAGGATTCAAAGGTGAACTGCGGATTGAACTTATTCACGTTCTTTTCGCGCTGGCTGTTATAGTCTTCCATCTCCTCCTCGCAGACCACACGGATCTCATAATCCTGTGCAGTCAGCTCCTGCATGGCGTCCTGAATATATCCCAGGCAGCGTCGTTCGATGAAATCCTTGCAAAACTCCGAAGGAGCATAAACCGTTAAAGTCCGGTCTGTGCAATCAAGCACGTAGGACTGGTCAAAGTAAGTAGAAACGATGCCGGGCGTCAGACGCTCGTCCAGATAGGCGATGACCTTGGCCCAGATGAAAGCATTGGAATACATAAATGCACCCCCAGGAAAAATAGTGAGTCCTTGACCTATCAATTATACCACAAAAGCCTCCGTTTTACAAGAAATTTCTCTGTTATTTTCCATATTTTCTTTTTAATTGTATAAGAGTTATTGTTTTATAATATATGTGAGTGTAATCTAACCTTGCTGTTTCACGTGAAACATTTTTCTTCGATCCCATTTTTTCTTGCATTTTACAAAATGTGTGCTATAATCTAGAAAAACGGAGAACCGGAGGTTTCCATGGGTAAGATCATTGCAATCGTCAACCAAAAAGGCGGCGTCGGCAAGACCACCTCGGCGGTCAATCTGACCGCGGCCCTGCATGATCAGGGCAAGCGCGTTCTGCTCTGTGACTTCGATCCCCAGGCAAACGCCTCCTCCGGTATGGGAATCTCCCGGCGCGCCAGCCACACCTCCTATGACGTCATCATCAATCGCATCCCTGCGCGGAAGGCTGTGGTCCGTACGGAATGGGGAGACGTGATCCCTTCGTCCTCCGCCCTGGCCGGAGCTTCGGTGGAGCTGATCGGCATGGATCGGCGCGAATTTGTGCTGAAGGAAGCTCTGGAGTCTCTGAAGGCGGAATATGACTACATTTTCATTGACTGTCCGCCCTCTCTGGAGCTGCTGACGCTGAACGGCCTGTGTGCCTGCGAGCAGATCCTAATCCCGGTCCAGTGCGAATACTACGCGCTGGAGGGACTTTCCGATCTGATGGCTACGATGCGGGCCGTTAAGAAACGTCTGAATCCGAACCTGTCCATCTTCGGCGTACTGCTGACGATGTTCGACGGGCGAACCAACTTCTCCAGCCAGGTGGCCCAGGAAGTCCGCAAGCATTTTCCCGGCAAGGTCTTTGCAAACGTGATCCCGCGCAACGTTCGCCTGGCCGAGGCGCCAAGCTATGGAGAGCCTGTGACTACATACGACCGCCATAGCCGCGGGGCGATTGCCTATCAGGCGGTGGCGGAGGAAATTATCCGACAAGGACAGAAGTAATTATGAAGAAGAAGCAATCCGGCCTCGGCCGCGGGCTGAGCGCTCTGATCGACGACGCTGCCCTCAGCGAAGCCTCCGGCGAGATCCGCAGCCTGCCGCTGCACAGGATCGAGCCCAACCCCCTGCAGCCGCGCCGGGAATTCGACCCGGAGGCCCTGCAGACCCTGGCAGATTCCATCGCCGAGCATGGCCTGATCCAGCCGCTGACCGTCCGCGAGGCGGCAAACGGTTACTATCAGATCATTGCGGGCGAGCGCCGCTGGCGGGCTGCCCGGATGGCAAACCTCGACGAGGTCCCGGTGATGATCATAGAAGCCGACGACCGGACCGTCATGGAGCTGGCCCTGGTGGAAAACCTCCAGCGCGAGGATCTGAACCCGATGGAGGAGGCCGCCGGCTTCCGAACCCTGATGGACGAGTACGGTTTGACCCAGGAGATCATTGCCGAACGGGTGGGCCGTTCCCGTTCCGCTGTCGCCAACAGCCTGCGGCTGCTGAGTCTCTCGGATGAGCTGGCGGACCTGGTCCGCAGCGGGACGCTCTCGGCGGGCCATGCCAGAGCGCTTTTGAGCCTCAAGGACGAAAAGCTCCGTCGCCAGGCAGCCCAGCGGATCATGGCGCTGCAGCTTTCGGTCCGTCAGGCGGAGACCCTCTGCCAGAATCTCGGCAAGCCGAAGCAGAAAAAGACGGAGCAGCCCCTGGCTGTGGACTACATTGCAGAATGTGAAAAGTCGCTGAGCCGTCATCTGGGACGAAAGGTACGGATCGTCAACGGAAAGAGAAAGGGCCGCTTTGAGCTGGAGTTCTACGGTCCGGAGGACCTGAACCGCCTGCTTTTTGCCCTGCAGAAGACCCCGATCAAGGAGGAAGCCCAAAATGCCTGAACCGGAAGAGAAAAAGACGGAAACCGCTGCCGCCGGAGAAGAAATGCTCTCCCGAAAGCGCCGCAGCGCACTGGTCAGCTATCTGGCCATCCTGTTTGCATTCGCTTTCCTGCTGGTCGCCCTGTCGATGGTCATCGAGAATAAGCGCCTGCAATCCACCAATGCCGCCATCAAGAATGACAGCCAGAAGACGTCTGCGAATCTGAACAAGACCATCACCGACATGCAGAATGAGAACGACGAGCTGACGCAGAAGCTCGCGGAGCTTCAGGATCAGTACGACGCCCTGCAGGTTCAGGCGGAGAGCCAGGCCGCAGAAGCATCCAATCAGCTTTCAGAGCTGACCATGCAGTATGAGAACCTGCAGACCGAGAAGGCCGGACTGGAAACGGAGAAAACCAACCTGACCGAATCACTTGCCGCAGCCGAGCAGAAGGCGGCGGACGCGATCGAGGTCAGCGAGCTGCTGCAGAAGGCCATCACCGCCAACGAGAAAGGTCATTTCAAGACCCTGAAAAAAATCCTGGACCAGATCGAGCCGCTCAAGGATCTGCTCTCGCCCAGCGAGATGGATTACTATGAGAGCCTGATCATGGATTAAATCACGGAACGAGGAAAAGTATATGCTGGATATCAAACGAATCAAGGATAACCCCGAAGAGGTCAAGCGTCTGCTCCGCGCCAAGGAGGTCGATTGCGACGAGGCCGTGGACAAGATCCTGGAGCTGGACCGCAAGCGCCGTGAGCTGATTCTCTCCACCGAGACCAAGAAGGCCGAGCAGAACAAGGTCAGCAAGCAGATCCCGGTCCTCAAGAAGGCCGGACAGGACGTTGCCCCCATCTTCAAGCAGATGGCGGACCTCAAGGCCGCCATCGCTGAGAACGACAAGGCCCTGACCGACGTCGAGGCTGAGTACCGCACCTGGATGCTGAGCCTGCCGAATCTCCCCGACCCCGACCTCAAGCCCGGCGGCAAGGAGAACAATGAACCCCTGCGCTACTACGGCAAGCCCCACGAATTCGACTTTGAGCCGAAGCATCACGTGGATCTGTGCACCGATCTGGGCCTGATCGACTATGAGCGCGGCACCAAGCTGGCCGGAACCGGCTTCTGGATCTACACCGGCATGGGCGCGCGCCTGGAATGGGCTCTGCTCAACTACTTTATGGACTGCCATCTGCACGACGGCTATGAGATGGTGATCCTGCCCCACATGCTCGAGTACCAGTGCGGCGAGACCGCAGGCCAGTTCCCGAAGTTTGCCGACGAGGTCTACAAGATCGCCAACCCGACCGACGAGCGGATACACTTCATGCTCCCCACGGCGGAGACGGCCCTGGCCTCCTTCCACCGGGGCGAGATTCTGAACGAGGCCGACCTGCCCCACAAGCTCTTCGCCTATACGCCCTGCTTCCGCCGGGAGGCCGGATCCCATCGCGCCGACGAGCGCGGCATGGTGCGCGGCCACCAGTTCAACAAGATCGAAATGTTCCAGTACACCCTGCCCGAGAAGTCCGACGAGGCCTTCGAGGAGCTGGTGAAGAAGGCCGAAAACCTGGTCAAGGGTCTGGGCTTCCACTTCCGGACCGTCAAGCTGGCGGCGGGCGACTGCTCTGCCTCCATGGCGCGGACCTATGATATCGAGATCCAGATCCCGTCCATGAACGGCTACAAGGAGGTCTCCTCCGTCTCCAACGCCCGCGACTATCAGGCACGGCGCGGCAATATCCGCTTCCGCCGCGAGGCCACTGGAAAGACCGAGTACGTCCACACCCTGAACGGCTCCGGCTTGGCCACCTCCCGCATTTTCCCGGCGATGGTCGAGCAGAACCAGCAGAAGGACGGCTCCATCGTCGTCCCCGAGGTCCTGCGCAAATACCTGGGCGGCATCGAGGTCATCAAGAAATAACCGGCCGTTGGCCGTTTATTTGAAATCTTTGAGAAAGGAGGAAAAAGAAATGGCAGAAGAAAAGAAGGGCTTTATCAAGGAATTCAAAGAATTTGCAATCTCCGGCAACATGTTTGACATGGCCGTCGGCATCATCATCGGCGGCGTGTTCAAGGACCTGGTGGCTTCCTTCACGGAAAACGTCATTATGCCCATCATCAGCATTTTCACCGGCGGCGTCGATTTCACTGCTTGGAAGATTCAGCTTCCCACGATTTTTGATAAGGTCGATCCCGAGACCGGCGAGGTGATCAAGAACTATCTCAACTACGGTTCCTTCATCTCCGCAATCATCAGCTTCCTGATCCTGATGCTGGTTGTTTTCCTGATGGTCAAGGGCGTCAATAAGCTTCGCAAGGCAGCCGAAGCGCGGAAGGCACAGGAGGAAGCGGTAGAACCTGCTCCCGAACCCACCGCAGAGGAAAAGCTTCTCATTGAGATTCGCGACCTGCTCGCATCCAAGAAGTAATCATTTTTCTTACATCCGAATGGAGCACACAGCCTCCCGCTGTGTGCTCCTGTCATTTTT
>CAMHMK010000025.1 GCA_946186225.1 uncultured Clostridia bacterium | reverse complement strand
CGGGTGCGGGACTTGAGGGCGTCGAAGAAGTCGTAGATGATCTCGTTGAGGGGCATATCGTAGTGCAGCTCCACGCGGCTCTGGTCGAGATAGGTCATATCCTTGAACTCGCCGCGGCGCTGCTGACAGAGCTCCATGATGTTGCCCACGTAGTCGGGCGGGGCGATCACGCTGGCGTTGACGTAGGGCTCATAGGCCTGGGCGATCTCCGCCGGGTCGGGGTAGTTGAGGGGGGTGTAGACCTGGATCCGGCTGCCGTCGGTCTTGTCGATCTCATATACGACGTTCGGCGCCGTGGTGATCAGGTCCAGGTTGAACTCGCGCTCCAGGCGCTCCATGATGATTTCCATGTGGAGCAGGCCCAGGAAGCCGCAGCGGAAGCCAAAGCCGAGGGCGACGGAGTTCTCCTGGGTATAGGACATGGAGGCGTCGTTGAGCTTGAGCTTTTCCAGGGCGTCGCGCAGATCGCCGTACTTGGAGCCGTCGGCGGGATAGACGCCGGAGAAGACCATGGGCTGACAGGTCTTGTAGCCGGGCAGGGGCTCCGGGGCAGGGTTCTCCGCACCGGTGACGGTATCGCCCACGCGGGTATCGGAAATGGTCTTGATGGAGGCAGTCAGATATCCCACCTCGCCCGCGCCGATCTCATTGGCAGGGGTCATGCCGCGGGGGTTCATGTAGCCGCATTCAACCACCTTATACACAGCGCCGGAGGCCATCATTTTGATATCCATGCCGGGGCGGATCGTGCCGTGCATCACGCGCAGGTAGACCACGACGCCGCGGTAGGAGTCATACTGGCTGTCAAAGATCAGGGCCTGGAGGGGGGCGTTCCGGTCCCCCTTCGGAGGCGGAACCTCCTTGACGATCATCTCCAGGACTGCGTGGATGTTGATGCCGTTTTTGGCGGAGATCTCCGGGGCCTCCATGGCGGGCAGGCCGATCACGTCCTCGATCTCCTGCTTGACCTCCTGGGGGCGGGCTGCGGGAAGGTCGATCTTGTTGACGACCGGCAGGACCTCCAATCCGGCGTCGATGGCCAGATAGGTGTTGGCCAGGGTCTGGGCCTCGATGCCCTGGGATGCGTCCACCACCAGGACCGCGCCCTCGCAGGCGGTCAGCGAGCGGGAGACCTCATAGTTGAAGTCCACATGACCCGGCGTGTCGATCAGGTTCAGGACGTAGTCCTCCCCGTCGTCGGCGTGGTAGTTGAGCCGGACGGCGCGGGCCTTGATGGTGATGCCGCGCTCGCGCTCGAGATCCATATTGTCCAGGATCTGCTCCTCCATGTCGCGCTTTTCGACGGTGTGGGTCTCCTCCAGCAGTCGGTCAGCCAGGGTAGACTTGCCGTGGTCAATGTGGGCGACGATGGAAAAATTCCGAAGCTTGGATAAATCTGTCATAGGGTTTTCCTATCTGGGCAGACTTGCCCTTTTATAATTTTGATTTATTATAGCAGAAGCATGGGCGTTTGTAAAGGAAAAATGGTGGGAATTCTATGAAGAGAAAGCGGGGACGGCTGCGTTTACAGCCGTCCCCGTGGGATGATTCTGATGATCAATTCTCGCTGCGATGCTTGTAGTACTCGTACTTGGCCTTGGCGCCTTCCTCAGCCTCGGCGAAGAGGGTCTTGGCGTTCTCCGGGAAGCTGAGCTCCAGGGAAGCGTAGCGGACCTCGCCCTTCATGAAGTCATACAGCTTCATGCTGGGGGCCTTGGAATCCAGGGTGAACTTCTTGGTCTCGGGGCTGTAGCGGTAGAGGTTCCAATAGCCGGAGGCGACGGCGTCCTTCATCTCCTGCTGGACGTTGTTCATGCCCTTCTTGATGCCGTGGTTGATGCAGGGCGCGTAGCAGATGACGATGGACGGTCCCTTGTGGGCCTCGGCCTCCTTGATGGCCTTGATGAGCTGGTTGGGATCGGCGCCCATGGAGCACTGGGCCACATAGACGTTATCATAGGTCATGAGGAGCATGCCCAGATCCTTCTTGGCCGTCTTCTTGCCGGCTGCCTGGAACTGTGCGACCGCGCCGATGGGCGTGGCCTTGGAGGACTGGCCGCCGGTGTTGGAGTAGACCTCGGTGTCCACCAGCAGGACGTTGACGTCCTCGCCCATGGCGAAAACATGGTCCAGGCCGCCGTAGCCGATGTCGTAGGCCCAGCCGTCGCCGCCGTACATCCACATGGTCTTCTTGGACAAGTCGTTCTTGCGCTTGAGGATCTCATCGACCAGCTTCTGCTCGGCCTCGTTGAACTGGGCGGTCTGCAGGCAGGCGACCAGAGCCTTGGTGGCCTCGGCGGAGGCGTCGAGATCCTCGTAGGTCTCCAGCCACTTTGCGATCAGGGCCTTGAGCTCTGTGTTTTCGGTGACCTCATTGAGTTCCTTGACGTAGTCGGTAGCGGCGTCGCGGAGCTGGCGCACGGCCAGGCACATGCCGTAGGAGAACTCGGCGTTGTTTTCAAACAGGGAGTTGGACCAGGCAGGACCCTTGCCTTCCTTGTTCTTGCAGTAGGGGACGCAGGGCATTGCAGCGCCCCAGGCCTGGGTGCAGCCGGTGGCGTTGGCCAGGTACATCTTGTCGCCGAAGAGCTGGGTCAGCAGCTTGATGTAGGGAACCTCGCCGCAGCCGGCGCAGGCGCCGTTGAACTCGATCAGCGGCTGGCGGAACTGGCTGCCCTTGACGCTGAACTTGTCCATGGCATTCTTGTCGGACAGGTCCATCAGATAATTCCAGTTGGTCTGGTCCAGGTCGACCTCGTGGGTCGGGACCATCCGCAGGGCCTTGCCGGACATCGGGCAGGAGGCCACGCAGCTGCCGCAGGAGGTGCAGTCCAGGGTGGATACGCCCATGGTATACTTCAGGCCCTTTATGCCCTTGGCGTCCACGAATTCCAGACCGGCGGGGGCATTGGCAGCCTCTTCCTCGTTCAGCAGGAAGGGACGGATGACAGCGTGCGGGCAGACGAAGGAGCAGCGGTTGCACTGGATGCAGGCGTCCTTGTTCCACACGGGCAGGTGCGTGGCGATGCCGCGCTTCTCAAAGCGGGAGGTGCCCAGGGGGAAGGTGCCGTCCTCGCGGCCCTTGAAGGTGGATACAGGCAGATCGTCGCCCTTCTGGGCGTTGATCGGGATCAGGATGTTCTTAATGTAGTCGGGGACGTCTTCCGGGACCGGGGGCAGGGCCGCGCCGGAGAGCTGCTTCCAGCTGTCCTTGACCTTCACCTCGACCAGGGCATTGATGCCGGCGTCCACGGCCTGGAGGTTCATGTTGACGATCTTTTCGCCCTTGAGACCGTAAGTCTTCTTGACGGCGGCCTTCATGTGGGTCACAGCGTCCTCGATGGGGATGACGTTGGCCAGCTTGAAGAAGGCGGCCTGCAGGACCATGTTGCAGCGGTTACCCAGGCCGATGGCCTGAGACTGCTTGTTGGCGTCGATGATGTAGAACTTGATGTCGTTCTCGGCGATGTAGCGGAGGATGTCGCCGGGGATCTTCTCCTCCAGCTCGTCCTCGCTCCACTCGCAGTTGAGCAGGAAGGAGCCGTGCGGCTTGAGCTCGGAGATGATGTCGTAGCGGCGCAGATAGGTCTGGTTGTGGCAGGCGATGAAGTCCGCGTTGGAGACGTAGTAGGTGGAGGAGATCGGGTGCTTGCCGAAGCGCAGATGGCTCTTGGTGATGCCGAAGGACTTCTTCGTGTCATACTCGAAGTAGGCCTGGCAATACATATCGGTGGTCTCGCCGATGATCTTGATAGAGTTCTTGTTCGCGCCGACGGTGCCGTCGGAGCCGAGACCCCAGAACTTGCAGGAGATGGTTCCCTCGGGCTCAGTCAGCAGGGCCGGACCCACGGGCAGGGACAGATGGGTCACGTCGTCCACGATGCCGATCGTGAAGTGATCCTTGGGCTCGTCCAGGGTCAGGTTGTCGAAAACGGCCTTGATCTGAGCGGGCGTGGTGTCCTTGGAGGACAGACCGTAGCGGCCGGCATAGGCCAGGGGACGGTCGGCCTTGTTGATGTAGGCGGCGCAGACGTCCTCATACAGAGGCTCGCCGATGGAGCCGGCTTCCTTGACGCGGTCGAGGACAGCGATCTTCCGGACCGTGGCGGGAATGGCAGAGAGCAGATGCTTCGCGGAGAAGGGCCGGAACAGGTGGACCTGGAGGAAGCCGACCTTTTCGCCGTGGTCGTTGAGATACTTGACGGTCTCCTGGACGGTGCCGGCAACGCTGCCCATGGCAATGATCAGGCGGTCGGCGTCCGGCGCGCCGTAGTAGTTGAACAGGTGGTATTCGCGGCCGGTCAGCTTGCTGATCCGGGCCATGTAGTCCTCCACCACGTCGGGCAGAGCGGCATAGTCGCCGTTGCTGGCCTCTCGCTGCTGGAAGTAGATATCGGGGTTATCGACCATGGAGCGCATCCGCGGATCCTCGGGGTTGAGGGCGTTGGCGCGGAACTTCGCCAGGGCGTCATAGTCCACCAGATTTGCAAAGTCACTGTACTCCAGGGCTTCGATCTTCTGGACCTCGTGGGAGGTGCGGAAGCCGTCAAAGAAGTGCAGGAAGGGGATGCGGGACTTGATCGCGGCCAGGTGCGCCACACCGGCCAGATCGGCAACCTCCTGCACGCTGCCGGAGTTCAGCATCGCGAACCCGGTCTGGCGGCAGTTCATGACGTCGGAATGATCGCCGAAGATGGAGAAGGCGTGGGTGCCGACCGTGCGGGCCGCCACGTGCAGCACGCCGGGCAGACGCTCGCCGGAGATGCGGTGCATCGTGGGGATCATCAGCATCAGGCCCTGGGAGGCCGTAAAGGACGTGGCCAGGGTGCCGGCCTCAAGCGCGCCGTGGCAGGCGCCGACTGCGCCGGCTTCGGACTGCATTTCCACCAGGCGGACCTTCTGGCCGAAGATATTCTTCAAGCCGTGGGCGGACCACTTGTCGGCGTGCTCCGCCATGGGAGAAGACGGGGTGATCGGATAGATCGCGGCGACCTCGGAGAAGGCATACGCTACATATGCAGCCGCTTCGTTGCCGTCACAGATCTTCAGGATCTTGCTCATGAATCGATTCCTCCTTCAAATAAATACAAGTGTAAGTGTCTTTTTCTGACGTCGGCGGCTTTGTGCAAATCTGCCGTCGGAACTCACTCATACCCTATGATTATAACACGAAATGCACAAATGTCAATGTGAAGTATACAAAACGTCGGCAGGCAGTATGCGACTGCGTCACTGGTTGATCTTTTGCAGAACCTTGACGTTTTCGGCAAAGTCGGTGATCAGCCATTCGCCGCCGTAATTGCCCACAACGTACTTGCACTGCTGGACGACGAGCTGAAGGGTGGTCCGGCCCTGCACGTAGTAGGTCTCTCGGGTGGTGACGACGCACTCGTCGCTGCTTCGGTAATCGGTGGAGACGATCTCGTAGCTCTCCAGGGTCAAACCGGCCGGGTTGTTCTCGATAAACCTCTTCTGTTCGCGGTAGAAATTGCTGTCATAGAGAATATAGGGGGCGATCGGGCTCATGCTTGAATTCGTTCTGGCCTCGGCGAAGAATTTGATATACATTGCCACGTCGTACTCCGGGCCGGAGGTGTATAGGTTGGCATCCTCCACGTCCAGCAGCACGCTGGGCTGATAGGTATAGCTGCACGAGCCCTCATATTCGGTGCTGTCACAGCTCAGGTCGATCTCCGATTCATCTGAGACTGCCATGCCGGTGCTGTCTTCAAAGCTGAGGCGGTAGAGATCCTTTTCGTACCGGTAGATCGTCTCGTAGAGCTGGCTCATGCTTGGAATGTCTTCCACGTCGTAGTATCTGCCGCCGGACTCCGAGCAGATGCTCTGCAGGGCGCCGGTATCCACGTCGCCCACGCCGACGATGAATACAGGCACATCATAGCGGGTCGCCACCTCGATGACATCGTCAACGCTGCAATTGCTGTAATTGTCCATTCCGTCGGTGAAGGCAAGGACGCAGCGCGCGCCGCTTCGGGCCGCAGCACTGCAAACCGAGGCGTAGAGCGCGTCATAGAGACTGGTCATATTGTCGGTGTAGAGGCGATCCACGTCGGAAGCCAGCAAACTGGCGTCGCCGCAGAAATCCCGCTCCAGGCGAACGCCGGTGGAGAAGGAAACCAACGCGACCTCGTCACCGGTGTGGTACTGGAGGGACTGCAGGAAGGAGCGCATGACCGACTTGGCCTCCTCGATCGGAGCGCCGTTCATACTGCCGCTGACGTCGGCGGCAATGACGACGCTGAGCGGCTCATGATCGTTCAGTTGGCGCAGGCCGGTGACGGTCTGACGGATAAATTTGCCGTTCGCATCCCGCTTGTTGATCACAAACATCGCCTGGTCCAGATCAGTCGGCACCTCGCCGGTCTGCTTGTTTACGATCTCCAGGAACAGCGTGACCTCCGGGTAGTTGTGGACGTCCACCTGCTGGACCCGGATGCTGATCGGCACAGCGGGCTGCGGCGGCTCGGTCGTCGTCGCAGGTTCCGTCTGTGGCTCAGACGTCGGCAGAGCGGTTTCCGCCGGGGCGGAGAGGACAACGCGGCGATCCGCATCTTCACCCTCAATGGCAAAGGCAACGCCGCTGCGCAGGGCGGGCAGGGCTTGATCGCAGAGCCGGAGGAGGTCCTCGGCGGTTGCCGCATCGCCTGCCGCCAGCGCCTCCTCGACCTCGGCGAGCAGCGCAGCATACTGACCGGCACAGGCGCTTTCCGGATAGGTCTCCGCCTCAGCGCGGAATTTGGCAAGGCGCTCCTTTTGGTCCTTCAGCGTGTCTCCCGGGTTCTCGGCAGACTCCGCGAGGGTCTTGAGCTCGCTCAGGATCTGCTCTCGCTCCGAGATTGAGAACAGGCCGGTCTCCGCCCAGCGCGTGGCCTGGGCTTCGGCGCTGGCAATCCGGTTGGGGTCTCCGCTTGCCGAAATGGCGGCGCGGTATTGCCAATAGGCATCCGTCATCTTGTTCGAATTCAAGGCAAACCAGGCAAAGACGCCGCCGGCGACAAGGAGCAGAACAAGCGCCGCGATCATGGCCGGGATCCAAACGGGTCGCTTGGCCCGTTTCGTCTGGGGCTCGGCTGCCGGCGTGGTCTGGGTCCGCCCGGCCCAGCCCTGCGGCGGAGCCGACGGAATTCCGGCGGAAGGAACCGTGCGCCACTGCGGATCGGACCGGTTCGTCTGGTTTCCGGCGTGCGCTGCCGTTTGCTGGCGACGCGTTCCGCAATTCACGCAGAAGGCGTCCCCCTCCTTCAGCGGATTCCCGCATTTGATGCAATACTCAGTCATGTTCATTCGACTCCTTTCCGTTGATTGGCTGGATCCCGAGGCCGGCAGCAATTCCGTCGGCGTCCGCCTCCGCCCAGCGTTCGGCCAGATCTCCGTTCATCGCGGCGCTGCGCATCTGCGCCACGGTATGAAAGCCATGTTCTACGATTACGCCTGGGATCCCATAGCTCGCCGCACCGCGCAGGACGCCGTAGTAATCCCCTGAGGATCCGTGGCGGCACAGGACTGCGCCGGGCAGGGTCAGACTGTCGTTCCACGCATCAGACCACTCCGGGATCTGCCCTGGCACACCGCATTGAAAGGGCCTGTCCTCGGCAAATCCCATCTCCACGTTCACCGCGCTGACGCGCATGCCGACCTCGTTGGCGACGGCCAGCCACTTCGGATCTTCACAGCAGAGCAGATTTGCGAGGACGACGGTCTTCGTGATCCCGATCGGCTGAAGCGTCTGCGGATAGCCGTTCGCGTCGGGCAGGTTGGCATTCGTATGGATCGAGAAGAAAAAATCGCAGTCCTGTTCTGCAGCCACGCCCGGCCGAAGCTCCAAATGCCCGCCGTCGAGCTCGGCGTTTGTATAGCCGTGCAGGGAGATGGTCCCAGTCGCGCGGGTCAGACAGGCTTCGATCCCATATTTTTCCATCAGTATTTCCTGCAGGCGAAGCGCGACACGAAGCGTAAAGTCACCCTCGGAGTAGCCGCAGCTCTGTTCGCCGGTGATCTGGTTTGCGCCGCCGTAGTGTCCGGGGTCGATGCAGATCTTCGGTTTTTCGCCCGTCCAGGCCGGAACTGCCAGGCTTGTCTCGAGCTCCGGCGGCGTGGACTCCGGCGGAGTGGCATCCGGCGGAGCATCGGTCGGCAGCGCCGGCGCGTCTGTCGACGGGGCCGCTGTGGAAGGACGTGCGACAGGCTGTGTCTGCAAAGGCAGCTCGGTTGACGGCACCGAGATTGCCGGTACCGTCGGCGCCGGCCACTTTTCTGCGCCATGCATGGTGCAGCCGCAGAGAAGCAGGATGACACAGATCATTGCCACGATTCGTTTCAAGGTGCGATCCTTCTTTCTGAAAACATATATATAGATTCTAACATCTTGACCCGCGTCTTGTCAACCTTGCTCGCGCGATAAATCTACCGGATCTGACAATGTGCATCGACCCGGCAGCCGAACACAGCAAGCCCGCAGGCACATATCCAAGCGGAATGCACCTGCGGGCCATTTGACCGGGACTCAGCAGTAGAAGTCCTTGATTTTCTTTGCTCTGCTCGGGTGGCGGAGCTTGCGGATGGCTTTGTTCTCGATCTGGCGGATGCGCTCTCTGGTCACGCCGAAGATCTGACCGACCTCCTCGAGGGTATGGTTGCGGCCGTCATACATGCCGAAGCGCATTTTGAGCACGTCGGCCTCGCGCTGGGTCAGGGTGCCCAGGATCTCGGCCAGGGCCTCGGCCAGCATCGTGTTGGAGGTGGATTCGGCGGGGCCGGGGGTGTTGTCGTCCTCCACGAAGGAGCCGATGGTCGTATCCTCCTCGTCGCCCACGGGGGTATCCAGGGAGAGGGTGTCGGCGGCGGTGCGGTTGGCCTCGATGATCTTTTCGATCGGCAGGCCCAGCTCGTCGGCGATCTCCTCCAGGGTCGGCTCGCGGCCCAGCTCCTGGACCAGCTTGCGGTTGCAGCGGGTGGCCTTATTGATGACCTCGACCATGTGGACCGGAACGCGGATCGTGCGGGCCTGGTCTGCAATGGCGCGGGTGATGGCCTGTCGGATCCACCAGGTGGCATAGGTGGAGAATTTGTTGCCCTTGGTATAGTCAAACTTGTCCACGGCGCGGATCAGGCCGGTGTTTCCCTCCTGGATCAGGTCCAGAATGTGCAGGCCGCGGCCGGAATACTTTTTGGCAATGGAGACGACCAGACGAAGGTTGGCCTCAGTGAGCTTCTTTTTGGCCTCCTTGTCGCCCTCGGCGACCTTTTGGGCAAGCTCCATCTCTTCCTCGGGCGTGAGCAGGGGGACCTGGCCGATTTCCTTGAGGTACATGCGGACCGGGTCGTCAAGGTTGTATTCGGCGGCGAGCTCCACCGGGTCGATGATCTCCTCTTCGGCGTCGGCAGAGCCGAGATCAATGGGGCCGTCATCCAGCTCGAGCTCCGCACCGAGGATCTGAATGCCCATGGCCTCGATGGCCTCGTAGACCTGTTCGATCTGCTCGACGCTGCACGGAATCTTGGAGAGCTCAGCGTTCAGCTCGCTGGACTGAAGCATTCCTTCCTTCTTTCCCTTTGCGATCAAAGCGGCAATCGGAGCAGCCAAAGACTCCAGAGAAGACTTCGCGGGTTTTTTCGCAGTAGACATATTGCACTTCCTTATGTGATGCGTAAAAAGGCCCAAAATCGTTGGTGCCTCTGAAAATTCATCTCATTATAGTACAAATGGTATTGGATGGCAAGCCCCTTTTTGCGCTTTTTTTCGTTTTTTCCAAAATTTTTCTTGTATTCTGACGCCCGGTCGGATAGGATTGGAGCAGGAGATGAGATTTATGACAGATTCGGATTGGATGCGCGAAGCCCTTCGATTGGCTTCCGAGGCCGCTGCCGAGGGCGAAGTCCCGGTGGGCTGCGTAATTGTAAAGGGAGATACCCCGGTCGGACGGGGCCGGAATCGGCGCGAGACCGACAAAAACGCCCTGCGTCACGCAGAGCTGGAGGCCATCGACGAGGCCTGCCGGACGTTGGGCGGATGGCGGCTGTGGGAGTGCACCCTCTATGTGACCCTGGAGCCCTGCCCGATGTGCGCCGGGGCCATCGTCAACGCCCACATCCCGCGGGTGGTCTTTGGGGCTTCGGACCCGAAGAACGGCTGCTGCGGTTCCCTGATCAACCTCTTTGATCTTCCCTTCAACCACCGCCCCGAGACGGTGCGCGGGGTTCTGGAGGCGGAATGCGCCGAACAGCTCAAGGCCTTTTTTGCAAGTCTCCGGCTCTCACGACCCAGGCGGCGAAACTGGCGGCCGGAGAAGGAGCGCGAGGTGTGAGAACGCTGTCAGCTGCGCCTGTGCAGCTATGGCAGCAGACGGGCAAAGAAGGCAGCGGCAAGGAAGCCTGCGGCGTCGGCGGTCAGGGCAGCGGGAACGGCGAAGCGGCTCTTTCGGATCCCGGCGGCGGAAAAGTAGACCGAAACGGTGTAGAAGGTCGTCTCGGTGCTGCCGAGCATGATGGCAGCGGTCCGTCCGATCAAACTATCCGGGCCGTGGACGGCCATCAGCTCCGCGCCGACGGCAAGGGCCGCGCTCCCCGAAAAGGGCCGGACCAGCAGCAGCGGCACGGTCTCCGGCGGGATGCCGACGGCGCTCGCCAACGGAGCCAACAGCCCGGTCAGAGCTCCCAGCGCCCCCGATTCGCGCAGCAGGGTGAGCCCGGTCAGCAGCATAACGAGCGAGGGGAGGATGGCTGCGGTCAGTCTCAAGCCATCGCGTCCGCCCTCGATCAGGGTGCCGTAGACGTCCGCCCGTTTCC
Organism: uncultured Clostridia bacterium; assembly: GCA_946186225.1. Taxonomy (GTDB): domain Bacteria; phylum Bacillota; class Clostridia; order Oscillospirales; family Oscillospiraceae; genus JAFRPC01. Next base: position 11,164 of record CAMHMK010000025.1, on the reverse strand, counting down.
GCAGGGCGGAGGCTGCCGCGAGCAGGAGGATGGCGGGCACGAGGTAGTTCGTCAGAGCCATTTCTGCAGAATCCGCGCCGCCAGCAGCCCCACGCTGACCGAGAGCAGGGAGGTCACCCAGACCGCAGGCAGGATGGAAAAGGGTGAGGCCGAGCCGAGGCCGCCCCGCAGGGCAGCGACCGTGGTGGGCAGAAGCTGGATGGATGCCGTGTTCATCACAATCAGGCGGCAGGCCTCGTCGGTCGCCTCACGGCTTCCGGCCAGGGTCTGCATCCGGCGGACGGCGGCGATCCCCAGCGGGGTCGCCGCATTTCCTAAGCCCAGGAGATTCGCTGTCGTGTTGCCGCAGAGGGCCTCCATCGTCTCGGGGTCACGGGCTGCCGTGGGATAGATCCGCCCAAGCAGGGGCGAGAGCAGAGCAGCCAGCCGCTTTTGCAGTCCGCCCGCCCGAAGCAGGGCCGCAAAGCCGCTCCACAGGCAGAGGCTCCCCGCGATGGATAAACCCAACTCCACGGCCTGCTTCGTCCCCGCCGCGACGGCCCCACTCAGAGCAGGGCCGGTTCCGTGGAGCGCGGCGTAGGCCATGGCCGCGGCAACCATTCCCATCCAGATCCAGGACATCGCCATTTATAACCCGCCTTTCCATTTTTCCCTTGTTCTTTTGGGAAAATCTGCTATAATACACATTATAAAATGAATGCTCCGCGGAGGTGTGTCCATGGCAAAGCTGTTTGAATCGGTCCGTTATCTCAAGGGCGTGGGTGAGGCCCGTGCAAAGAGCTTTTCATCCATCGGAATCCGGACGCTCTACGATCTGATCGCCTACTTCCCCCGTGCCTATGAGGACCGGACCCGCATCGTCCCCATCGCCGAGATGCAGGCTGACGAGCCGGCCTGCTTCCGTGCCTTCGTGACCTCGAACCCACGCACGGCCCATATCCGCAAGGGGCTGGATCTGACCAAGCTGACCGTGGCCGACGACACGGCCCGGATGAACCTGACCTTTTTCAATCAGAACTATGTGGCGGACAGTCTCCGCTGCGGAGAGGAATACTATTTCTACGGCACGCTGAACGGCGACTATCTGGGCTATGAGGTCACGAATCCCGTCTTTGAGCCCGTAGACCGCCCGGGCGTTCAGACCCGGCGGATCATGCCGATCTACCCGCTGACCGCAGGTTTGAGCAACGGCATGCTTGCCCGGAGCGTGGCCCAGGCCCTGGACGCCTGCATCGGCGAGCTGCCAGAGCTGCTTCCGGCGCAGCTCCGGGAGAAATACGGCCTCTGCGACGCGGCGACAGCCTATCGGGAGATCCACACCCCATCCTCCTTCGAGGCCCTGGACACAGCCCGAAAGCGGCTGGTCTTTGAGGAATTCTTCATCTTTTCGGTGGGCCTCTCGATGCTCCGCAGCCGCCGAAGCCAGGCAAAGTGCCAACCGCTGACCGGGCTGGAGCTTGCGCCGTTTGAAGCCGCACTTCCCTTCTCCCTGACCAACGCCCAGCGGCGCGTGATCGGGGAGATCGCCGCCGACCTCTCCGGCGGGCGGGTCATGAACCGCATGGTGCAGGGCGACGTGGGCAGCGGCAAGACCGTGGTCGCCGCAGCCGCCGCCTGGTTTGCGGCCAAAAACAATCTGCAGGCCGCACTGATGGCTCCCACCGAGATTCTGGCTGAGCAGCACGCCCGCTCGCTGGAGCCCCTGCTGGCAAAGCTTGGAGTCCGCACGACCCTTCTGACCGGGTCGATGACAGCCGCCCAGAAGCGGAACGCCCGCCAGGCCATCGCGGCCCACGAGGCCGATCTGGTCATCGGCACCCACGCTCTGATCTCCGAGACCACTGATTTTCACAATCTGGGGCTGGTCATTGCCGACGAGCAGCACCGCTTCGGCGTGGCCCAGCGGGCCGCGCTGGCCGAGAAGGGGGAAAACCCTCATATCCTGGTCATGTCCGCCACGCCGATCCCCCGGACCCTGGCGATGGTCCTCTATGGGGATCTGGACGTATCGGTCATCGACGAGCTTCCGCCGGGCCGCCAGAAGGTCCAGACCTTCCTGGTGGGCGAGCAGATGCGGGCCAGGATCAACGCCTTTATCCGCAAGCAGGCCGCGGAAGGCCACCAGGTCTACATTGTCTGCCCCGCCATTGAGGAGGGGGAGACCGAGAGCCTGAAATCCGCCGAGGTCTGGGCCGAGACCTTGCAGATGGCCGTTTTCCCCGATCTGCGTGTGGCCCTGGTCCACGGCAGGATGAAGAGCGCCCAGAAGGACGAGATCATGCGCTCCTTCGCCCGGGGAGACTTTGATATCTTAGTGGCCACCACCGTGATCGAGGTGGGTGTGGACGTGCCGAACGCGACCCTGATGGTGGTGGAGAACGCCGACCGCTTCGGTCTGAGCCAGCTCCACCAGCTCCGGGGCAGAGTCGGTCGCGGCGAGGCACAGTCCTACTGCGTCCTCTTTACCGCGAACCGGAACCCCGAGACCCTCCAGCGGCTCAAGGCCCTCTGCAAGACCACGGACGGCTTCGAGATTGCCCGGGAAGACCTCAATCTCCGCGGACCGGGCGACTTCTTCGGCACCCGGCAGCACGGCCTGCCCGCCTTCAAGGTTGGCAGTCTGGTCAACGACATGACAACCCTCCGGGACGCCCAAGCCGAGGCCGCAGCCTTCCTCAGCAGCGAGGAGCTGCCCGCCCGACCCGAATACGCCCCGCTGATGGAGCGGATCAGAGCCCTCTTTGCGGAGGACAGCGCGCCCAACTAAGGGTCCGCCCGCTCCACTGTCACCCCCTGATAGTACCAGGTCAAAATCTCATCAAAGCGCTTCCCGGTCCTTGCCATGGCCTCCGCACCGTATTGGCTCATGCCCACCCGATGGCCGAAGCCCGAGGTCTTGAAGATCGCCTCATCGGCGGTCAGCGTCAGGGTGAAGGCCGTGGAGCGCAGGCCGAAGATCTTTCGCAGCTCCGTGCCCCGGAAGGGCCGCCCGCCCAGGACCATCACGTCCACCCCTCCGCCCGTGGTTCGGGTCACATTCCCAACCCAGGCGCCGAGGGCCTCCGGAAAGGAGACCGACGGGTCGGCGGACCGCAGAGCCGCTTGAAACTCCGCCAGCGGGACTCGCTGTTCGTCGGAAAAATGCGTCGCTCCCTCCTCCCCGGGACTGGGAACCGAACGCAGATAGGGCAGATCGCCGCCCCAGACCGCGGCGGCGTCCTCGGTCTGACCGCCGGAGCAGGAGAAAAAGGTGGCGTCGATCAGCTCGCCGTCATAGAAGATCGCCAGTCCGTCTGTGGCGTCCACGGCGGCCTCCGCCCCGGCCCGTCGGTCCGCCGATACCGTGGAAGGATCCAGCCAGCCCTGGCAGCAGGCAGAGTCCGTGCAGACCGCCGCGCCCTGGTGCCGCCGCCGGTCATAGCTGCGCAGTGCGTAGGTGCGGCAGGCCACGGCCTGGGCCTTGCAGGTCTCCTCGGAGAAGCTCGCGGGCAGCTCCGCCAGCAAGACGCCGGTGAGATAGGTCCGCAGATCCAGACTGACGATCTCCCCTTCCCGCAGGACCGGCAGGAAATAGTTCCGGTCAAAGGGCTGTGGCGCCTGCAGCTCCGTCCCGGCCTGGGAAGCAGACGGAGCAACCGTGGTCTGCATCGGGATTGCCGGAGTTGTCCGGGCCGTGGTTTTCCGGCCGCAGCGTACCGTCAGCGTGAGCAGAACCGCGAAGGCGACAGCCGCCGCCGCGGATAAAAAAGCGTGTTTCATATTTCCTCCTGACCGAAAAATCCATTGACGAACGGAATGATTTGTGATAGAATTGAACTGTAATAATCTGAGGTCCTGTATCCCCAGCCTATGCTTGGCCCGGTTCGGTTTAGAACCCGTGCCGTCCGTCGCGCCGGGAGTCCTGCTCCTGCGCAGAAAATGCAGAATTGGAGTGTTTACAAATGACGAAAAAGAAACCGGATATCTTCCTGGGTATCACAATGGGTATGCTGGTTCTTGCCGCCCTGCTGTGTGTGGTCATTCTGATCGTTCAGAAGCAGACGGATAGCAAGCCCTCCGTCAATCCGACCAACGTCGTCGTGAACAGCGACACCAACGCCCCTGTTGTGTCTGATGAGAGCGGCTCCACCACCGAGGAAGCCAGCCAGTCGTCTCAGCCGCAGCAGCCCGCAGACGTCAAGGCCATCGACGAGGCTGCCCTGAAGGCCGCCCTGGACGACAACCTGCAGCCGCTGTCCAGCAACTGGGATCTTGTGGTCATGGATCCCGTCGTCGGCACGAAGGTCACCGCCTCCCATCAGGCGGACCCCGAGGCCTGGATGGAAGTCAACCGGATGCTCCCTGTGTTCATCATGGGCTCTGCCTATCAGCAGGTGGCCAACGGCACCATGACAGAAGCTGACATTGAAGCCGACGTTAAGGCTATGATCGTCGAGCAGGACTACGCGGCCGCCGACCGTCTGACCACCGCCATCGGTGGAGGCGACGCCGCCGCGGGCATGCAGGCCGTCAAGGACTTCGCCGCCGCCAACGGCATGCAGATCAGCTACAACCGTGCTCTGAGCGCGACCAGCGGGAGGCCGAACTACATGAAGGCCAGCCTTTGCGCCGAGATCCTGAACAAGATCTGCCGCGGCGAGATTGTCAGCCCCGATGCCTCCGCCCGGATGAAGGAGATCATCTGCACGCCGAAGGAGAACGAGCAGATCGTTCCGACCCTTGCCACCGAAGGCGCCACCTACGGTCTGATCACCGACTGCGAGGACAACCTCTGCTGCTGCACGATGGGCATCGTCAACCTGCCCAACCGCAGCTATGTGGTGAGCGTCTTCTGCTTCGATCCGGTGAACATGGGCAACGCCCAGAAGCGCGCCGGCGAGATCATCACCCTGACTGAGACCTACTTCGCTGAGTAAAAAAAGATATGCAAATGCCCCGGGCGGAAAAACCGTCCCGGGGCATTTGCGTTATCAATCGGAGAATGGATCAATGTCCGTCAGGTGAAGAGCAGGCCCATGACCAGGGGAACTGTGACCAGGCTCATCAGGGTGGAGAGGAAGACGCCGGAGGCGGCCAGTTCCTCGTCGGCCCCGTATTTGGCGGCCAGGAGGGTGGTCATGGTCGCGACGGGCATGGCGGAGATCACCACGGTCACGCCCAGGATCAAGGGATTCCGGATGAAGCTGTGCAGTGCCAGCCAGACCAGGATCGGCAGGACCACCAGACGGATGACGTTGATGACGTAGAGCCGCCAGTTCGTGAATACCTTCCCCACCGGGACGTTGGCCAGGGCGATGCCGATGACCAGCATACAGACCGGGCTGGTCACGTTGTTGAGCATGCGCAGGGTATCGACCACGACGGTGGGAGCCTTGGCGTCGGTCAGGTAGCAGACGTAGGCGATCAGCGAGCAGATGATCATCGGCGAGCAGAAGGTTTTCCAGGTGATGCGGGCATTTTGCCGGTCCATCAGCCGGACGCCGTAGGTGTAGACGATGATCTGGAAGAAGAGGTTGAAAATAGAGGCATAAAAGACCGCGTTCGGGCCGTAGAGCGCGCTCACCACCGGGAAGCCCAGGAAGCCCATGTTGCTGAAGGTACACATGAAGGCATAGACCCGCCGCTTGTCGGGCGGACAGCGCAGCAGTCTTGGAAGGGCCAGGCCGAGGGCGATCACCACGGCGAAGTAGACAGCGGCAATGCCGGTCAGCAGATAGACCTCGCTGTTCGTCAGACCCCGCTCCGCACCGAGCACGGAGTAGAGGACCGTACAGGGGTTCGTCACATTGATGACGAGCTGGGCCAGCACCCGATTTGTGTTCTGGGGGAATACCTTTGCCTTCGCGGTGAGGAAGCCGATTCCGATGATGAGAAACAGGATCCCCATTTTCTGGATCAGGGAGCCGAGTGCAAGATCTCCCATATCAGCCGAGCTGCTCCTGCTCCAGGGCAGCGATCTTGTCGATCCGGCGCTGGTGGCGTCCGCCCTCGAAGCCGGTGTCCAGCCAGACGTCCACGATCTCCAGGGCCAGCTTTTCACCCACGACCCCGGCCCCGAGGGCCATCATGTTGGTGTCATTGTGCTGACGGGTCAGGCGGGCGGACATCAGATCGGAAAGCAGAGCGCAGCGGATGCCGCGGACCTTGTTGGCAGTGATGGACGCGCCGATGCCGGTGGTGCACAGCACGATGCCGCGTTCACATTCTCCGCAGGCGACGGCTTTGGCCGCCGGACCGCAGAAATCGGCATAGTCACAGCTGGCGGTGGAATCGGTGCCGAAGTCACGCACCTCCAGCCCACGGGCGAGCAGATGGGTCTTTACGGCTTCCTTGAGGGCAAATGCCCCGTGGTCACAGGCGATTGCAATCATAATGGTTCTCCTTTTGTGAAAGTTATTCCGATGATCAGAAGCACAGAAGCCGACTGATCAGTTCACGGTTCAGCGGCAGCCACCAGGTTGCCAGCAGAATCCAGACGTCGTAGAAGGCGGCAAGCAGGCAGACGGTCGCCGCCGGTATGCACTTCTTGCCGAGCTCGGCATTGCGGAGCATGGCGCCAAGGGTCAGCGCCAGACCCAGCGGGAGCAGCCAGCGGGCGCTCACGAGCCAGATCAGCCCCAGCAGGGCGGCAACAATCAGAACCAAAACCGCACGGGGGTTCCTGCGCTTGATCGCCATTCCGGCTGCGCTGACCAGGCCCCAGATGCCCAGAGCGGAAAGCGGCGCATCGAGCAGCGGATTGACCAGATGGCCCAGCCGCGGCATCGCGAGCAGCTCCACACGAATCGCGTGCAGGAGGCTGCGGACGACTGTCCCCAGATTGGCCGGACGGATCACGGCGCGCAGAGCCGTCAGCGTGCCGCCCGCGAGGACGAAGGCCCTTGTCATTGCAGCGCCAAGCAGACCCACAGCCCAGCAGACCAGGGCGACCAGCAGGACGATCAGGAGCGCGCCGAAGGAAAGCCGATTGTTCCGGAGCTGCCAGACCAGCTTGTAGAGATGGGCGGCAATGAGGGCCGGGATCAGCCAGACCGCCGGAGCGCAGACGGTCAGTGCCATGCAATAGAACGCCATCGCGCCAAGATAGAGCAGCTCCGCAGGGAAGCCGGGCTTCTCCGCCCGCAGATAGAGGATCAGCAGCAGGAGGGCGACCGCCAGCAGGCAGACCGGTCCCTGGCTGTCTGTCGGAGAAAGGGCAAAGAGCAGAGCGCCGAAGAAGGCGGCAAAGGGGCTCTCATAAAGGATGTGCAGGAGCAGATAAACCGCTGCCGTGCCGAGGGCGGCCAGGCCCATCAGAACGAACGTGTATCGGGTGGGGCGCAGGGCGGTCCAGCTTCCGAGCAGGGTATAGCCGGTGTTGAGCAGGATGGTGCCCTGCCAGGCGGCTGCGATCAGCGCAGCCGCGATCAGCGCCGGCCAGCGCAGGCTCGGGAAGGGCATCCGCTCAGCCCGGAAGGGAAAGCCCGGTCTGCGGTACTCGGAGAGCCAGCGAAGCTGTTTGGGGCTTGCCTCCATCGCCCGCTCGCTGATCAGCCAAAGCCAGAGGCCCAGCAGCAGGAAGCAGAATGCGGGAATCAGAATCGGCAGATAAGAGCCGTAATGCTCGATCAAATTCATGGAATACTCACCTCTCCGCACAGTATACCAAATAATCTTCGTTCGCGCAACCGGGAATTTGACTATTTTTCACGAACCCCCGGTCAGACCGGCAGCGGCGCTCCATACACCGGAACCTTTGCGCCGCTGTGTCGTCCAATTGATAAGTGCAGACGCGGAACCGCCTGCCGAAAAGGAGGAACCATTCGATGAAACAACTTGCTGTATTGCTTGCCCTGATCCTGATCGTCGGTGTTTTGGCCGGCTGCGACGGCGGCACAAAGCCCCTCCCCGCAACGTCTGCCGCCCCGGAAGCCACGACCGCCGCCCCGGAAGCCACGACCGCCGAGGCTTCCGCAGAGATCGGCGTTCCGGTCTTCCGCTTCACGCGGGAGAACTTCCCGCGCATGGACGGCTCCACGGCCTGCATTCCCCTGGCTGAAGCTGTTGCCTCCGTCCTGCTGGGCGAATCCCGCGAGCAGGCCGCCGATCTGGTCCACTTCAACCGCACCACCCAGTCCTTCCGCAATCTCAAGGACGGCCTGTGCGACGTTCTGATCGTCGGCCAGCCCAAGGCCTCGGTCTTTGACGAGATGAAGGAAGCCGGCTTTGAATACGAGATCGAGACCCTGGCCCGTGACGGTCTGGTCTTCGTGGTGAACGAGAGCAACCCCGTAGACAGTCTGACCACTGAGCAGATCCGCAAGATCTACACCGGCGAGATCACCAACTGGAAGGAGGTCGGCGGCAACGACGCTGAGATCATCCCCATCCAGCGCAACGAGGGGGCCGGCTCCCAGGCGCTGATGATCAAGCTGATCATGGGCGACACTCCGATGATGGAGGCCCCAAAGGACTATGTCTCCGCCTCGATGGGGGATCTGATGACCGCAGTCAAGAGCTACGACGGCAGCGCCAACGCCATCGGCTACTCCGTCTACTACTACGCGCATGACATGGAGATGGCGAAGGGACTCAAGCTGATCGCCGTGGACGGTGTGGAGCCCAGCCGCGAGACCATCGCCTCCAGGGAATACCCCCATCTGAACGACATCTACTGCGTCATCCCCGCCGACGCGCCGGCGGACAGCCCCAACCGCATCCTCTATGAGTGGCTTTGCACCGCAGACGGCCAGGCCCTGATCGCGGGTGAGGGCTACGTGGCCGCCGGCACGGACGGCAGCCCTGCCGCAAACTGATCTGCTCCGCCCCATCGAGCCCCATACCAAAATATTTAAGATTAGGAGGCGATTTCCATGAGAACTCGGCTGCTCCCGATCCTCTGTGTCCTCGCCCTGCTGCTGAGCGCCTGCACCGTGAACGGCAAGCCCCCCCGGCAGACCACCGCGCCGGCATCGGATCCGGCGGACGAAACCTCCGTCCCGACCACGGCGACCACGGAGCCGGCGCCGGTCGCATCCGGCAGCGTGACGCCGGGCGGCTGGCAGGTCTACACCGATCCCTCCGCCTACCGCCCTGCAGCGGGAGGGCTCTATACCCGACCCACAGACGTCGATCTGCGCGAATTCCACCCCGAAAACGCAAACGGCCGGGTCTATCCCTATTATTCCGACACCCTCTATGAAGACGATCCGGATGGCCGGAGCTGGGCCTGCGGCCACCACTGCGGCTTCGTGGACGAAACGGGGACCATCGTGACCGACGGCGTCTATTCCTCGGTCACCGTGCTCAGCAGCGGAGGTGACGAAATGGACCCCAATTCGGATCCCGTCTTCCTCCCGCTTTGGAAAACCAAACGGTTGGAAAACGTCTCGACGGTGGATGAGGGCGATTACACCTACCACGTCGGAGATGTCCGCTACGGCGTCGTGGCGATGGACGGCAGCTTTACGATCCCGTGCGAGTACGTGAGCATCCAGCCCTTCGCGGATCGCTTCCTCTGCAGCCGGAACTGGGAGAAGCCGGATTTTCTGGTCTTCGATCTGTCCGGCAACGTTTTGATCACGAGCCGCGAACTCTTCCCCGGCAAATGCGACTGGTGGAACTTGAACTTCGCTGAGGGTCTGTATCTGGTCTGTACCGGTTACTCCGAAGAGCCGGAGGTCTACCATTTCGTTGACGAGAGCGGGACCCCTGTTCTCGGCCCCTATCGGTATGCCAACGTCTTCCGCGGCGGTCTGGCCGCGGTTAGTCTCGACGGCGAATCCTGCGGTCTGATCGACCGCGACGGGAACTGGGTCGTTCAACCGGAATACAACTCGATCAGCTATGCGCCGAACGGCTGCTTCCTTGCAGAGCTCAACAACGGGAGCGACGGATATTACAGTATCTACGTTGTGCTCGATCCGGACGGCAAGGAGATCCTCCGTACCGACGGCACATGCTGGCTCAGCAGCGTGCCCTGCGGCTATATGCTGGACCGCCCGGAGGGGGAAGACGTCTACTATGACCGTTCGGGCCAGATCCTCTGGACCGGCGAAAACTGGAACAGCCTGGATGATCAGACCTTCTACGTCCAGCAGGACGACGGCGTGCTGCATGTCGTCAACGCAGTCACCGGCGCGGAGCTGAAGACGGATCTTCTGAACAGCCTGTCCATCGGCGTTGCCATCCGGGACGGCAAGATGATCCACGGATATCAGGGGCAAAACTGGGATGCGAACGCTTTCTATTTCATCCCCGCCGATCTGAGCGGGATCTGGGAAATTGAGGTCGATCCGGCGACCTCCATCGATTTCTACGAAACCAGCTCCCAGGTATTGGATCTGGTGACGGGAAAATCCTATTACGCCATCTTTAACGGGCACGGCTTCGAGCTCTACAGCGAGGACGGAGACCGTCTGACAGCCCTGCAGGAAAGCTGGGCGACCATCTACGACGGACGGATCCTGGAGGCGAACGACGAGCTGTTCTGCACCTACCGCAGCCTGGACGGCGAAGTCCTTTTCCGCTACCCCATGTACAGCAGCGCGGATTGACAACGCAGGATAGCGCCATAACGTGAAAGCTCCTCTGCCCGGAGGAGCTTTCTTCTTTGTTCCGTGCGTCGGCGGGCGATTGGTGCGGGGCAGGGCGGAAACGAATTTCAAATTCCCCGAAAATGTGCATTTTTCCTCTTGCATTCTGAATACGAGTATTGTATAATTCGGTAGAAGGGAAAAAATGGGCTGCAAAAGGCGGAAAGGATTGTACAAATCTGCTAAAGACCGGTCCGGTGCTTCCCTCAAATCTGCGCTTGACAGACGAACGATTGAACGAAGGAGATTTAACATCATGATCAAGCTCTACGAAACCGGCATTTACCTCGTCAACGGCGAAACCATCGTCACCGATCCCGCTCAGGTTCCCGCCCTCACCGGCAAGGAAGCCAACAAGGAAGAGGCCGTCAAGGGCACCATGGCCTACGGCATCCTCAAGGCCCACAACACCTCCGGCAACATGGACGATCTGAAGCTGAAGTACGACTCCATGGCTTCCCACGACATCACCTACGTGGGCATCATCCAGACGGGCCGTGCCTCCGGCATGACGAAGTTCCCCCTGCCCTACCTGCTGACCAACTGCCACAACTCCCTGTGCGCGGTCGGCGGCACCATCAACGAGGACG
>CAMHMK010000024.1 GCA_946186225.1 uncultured Clostridia bacterium | reverse complement strand
CTGCGGCTGCAACAACTGCGGCTGCAACAACGGCTGTGGCTGCAACAACGGCTGCGGCTGCAACAACGGCTGCGGCTGCAACGACGGCTGCGGCTGCTAAGCGCCGAAACGCACAGAGGATAAGACAAGGGGCCGGCTCTTCGGAGCCGGCCCCGGTTTATCGTGCCGTTATTCCAGTTCGTCCAGATTGAGGGAAAAGCTGTCCAGGCAGTGGGCCAGGAACCAATCGAGCTCGGGCAGACGCATTTCCTCCAGGGCCTTGCGGGTCTGGCGGGCAGCCGATTCAAATTCGGCATTCCCGGCCTTGAGCTCTTCGATGCACTTGATATGGGCCGAGAGCTTGTCGGCAGCCTTGACGATGTCGTGGCTGGCCGGGTCATCCTCGAAGAGATAGGGGGCCATCGAGGGGCGGAGCTCCGCGGGGAGCATGGCCAGCAGCTTTTCCCCGCTGACGCGCTCGACCTGCTTGTAGGCGGCCTTGATGGCCGGATTGTAGTACTTGATCGGCGTGGGCAGATCGCCGGTCAGGATCTCCGAGGCGTCGTGGTAGAGGGCCGCGGCGGCGCAGCGCTCGGGATCGGCTTCCAGCCCGAGGATATCACGGCGGATCAGGGCCAGGCTGTGGGCCAGGACCGCGACCATGTGGCTATGTTCGGCGATATTTTCGGAGAAGGTGTTGCGCATCAAACCCCATCGGGTGATATAGCGCATTCGGGAGATCAGGGCGTAAAATCGGAATTGCATAGCGTTCTCTCTTTTCTAAAATTCCCCTGCGGCGTACATCAGGGCTGACAGAGCCGCCAGCGGGGCGGTCTCGCAGCGGAGGATGCGGCGGCCCAGGGTGCAGATCTTCAGGCCAGCCGCCTCGGCCTGGCCGGCCTCTTCGTCGCTGAAGCCGCCCTCGGCTCCGGTCATAATGGACGCGGTGCGGAAGGGTCCGGCCTCCACTGCGGCGCGGAGGGTCCGGCTGTGTTCGTTTTCATAGCAGAAAATCGGCAGGTCTGCTCTTGCGGCCTCCGCCAGAGCGGCGGCATAGGAGGGCAGAACGCGGACTGCGGGGATGCGTCCGCGACGGGACTGCTCGGCTGCGGCGCGGGCGATCTTCTGCCAGCGGTCCAGCTTTTTGGGCAGGCTCTTCTCGTCCGGACGGGAGACGCAGTAGCGGGAGGGGAAGGCCACGAGCTCCGCCGCGCCAAGCTCGGCAGCCTTTTGGATCACGTGCTCCAGCTTGTCGGCCTTCGGGAAGGCCAGATAGAGGGTGACGCTGACCGCAGCCTCGGCCGGGCAGGGTCGGGTCTCCCCGGCCAGGTATTCCCCGGCCTCCGTCAGCGCGGCGGAGCATTCCAGACCGCGCCCGTCGCAGAGGGTGATCTCCTCGCCGGGCCGCAGGCGCAGGACCTTGGCGTGCTGGGCGTTCTCCCCCTCCAGCCGGAAGATTTCCCCAGCCGCGGGGAGGGTTTCAACAAAAAATCGGGCCATATTGGTTCCTTTCGCAATTATTCCTGGGTGATATGCGCGTGGTTGTTGATGTGGTCCTGGCAGTAGCAGCGGTAGCCGACGCACTTGGAGCAGTACCGGAATTCGAGGCCGGGGTTGGAAAGCTCCGTGCGGCCGCAGACCGTGCAGCGGAAGCGGGCGTTGTCGCGGGCGCGGGGCGCGTTGTAGACCGTGCCCTGCTTGACGGCCCGTTTCCAGCTCTTACGCGTCGGATGGAAGCGGATGAAATCGGGCAGGAGGTTGACGATCTGCTTGCCGAAGAACAGGAAGTAGTTCAGCAGGGCAACGATCGGCAGCAGCCAGGCCAGGTAGGGGAAGGTCCCCGGCTCCAGGGTTTGCACCATCAGGATGATCCCGTTGACCACGCTGACGACGGTGAGGAGCAGGTCGAGCAGACCGAGCCATTTCATCTTGACCGGGATGACAAAGTAGATGCGGACCATCTCGTTCGGGAGGATCGTCGCCACGGCCAGGAAGAGGCTCAGGTTGATATAATCCGAGCCCGCTTCCGCGCGCAGGAGGAGGGCGGCGAGGTCGGTGAGCAGGATGCCGCTGAAATAATAGACGTTCAGCCGCAGGGTGCCCCAGTACTGCTCCAGGATCTGCCCGCACCAGTAATAAAAGAACAGACCGATCGCGCCCCAGAGGAAGCCGGTTTCCACCAGGTAGGTCAGCGGGTAGGTGATCAGCCGCCAGACCTGACCCCTGAGAATGGACGCGCGGTCAAAAATCAGGAGGAAATAGAACAGCGGATTGCTCTGATTGAGCAGAAAGAGCAGGTAGACTATGACGTTGCCGATGGCAACGAAGAGCATCAGGTTTCGCAGACCCCGATTCCGGTTCTTAAATAGAAATCGGTGCATTTGAACGATTGGATTTTTCATAGGCTTCCCTCCATTCGGGTTATTTCCAGTATAGCCCATCCGCGGACAGATTTCAAGAAAGAATCTGTAAACATTTGAAGGCCGCTCTTGCATTTCACCGGCTGGCTGTGTTATTATATTAGAAATTGTATCAAACGGAGGCACTTCCATGAGCATCGTCAAAGATATGTCCCTGGCCGAGTACGGCCGGATGAAAATTGCCTGGGTCCGGGACTTCATGCCCGCCCTCGGCGCGATCCGGGAGCGGATGGAAAAGGAGAAGCCCTTTGCCGGGATGAAGATCACCATGTCCATCCATATGGAGGCCAAGACGGCCTACCTGGCCACCTGCCTGCAGGCCGCCGGGGCAGAGGTCCATGCCACGGGCTGTAATCCGCTCTCCACCCAGGACGACGTGGCCGCCGGTCTGGCGTCGCTGGGTGTGGAAACCTATGCGATCCACGGGGTCAGCGAGAAGGAATACCGGGAGCTCCTGGTCGCTGCCCTCTCCTGCCACCCCGATTTGATCATCGACGACGGCGGCGACCTGGTAAACCTGCTGACCGGTGAATACGCCCACCTGGCGGACCGCCTGATCGGCGGCGGTGAGGAGACCACCACCGGCATCCACCGCCTCTTTGCCCGGGCAAAGGCCGGGAAGCTCCCCTTCCCGATGATGGACGTCAACGACGCCATGTGCAAGCACTACTACGACAACAAATACGGCACCGGCCAGAGCGTCTGGGACGCCATCATGCACACCACCAACCTGCTCGTGGCGGGCAAGACCGTGGTCGTGGCGGGCTACGGCTATTGCGGCCGCGGCGTGGCGATGCGGGCCAAGGGCATGGGCGCGAACGTGATCGTCACCGAGATCGACCCGATCAAGGCCCTGGAGGCCTCGATGGACGGGATGCGCGTGATGACCATGGACCAGGCAGCGCCGGAGGGCGATATCTTCGTCACCGTGACCGGCTGCCGGGACGTGATCACGAAGCGCCATTTTGCCGTCATGAAGCACAACGCCTTCCTTTCCAACGCCGGACACTTCAACGTGGAGGTCAACGGCGAGGAGCTGGAGCAGATGGCGGTCCGCGTTTTCCCGCGGCGGGCCGAGATCGTGGGTTATGAGCTGCCCGACGGCCGCGTTTTGAATCTGCTGGCCGAGGGCCGCCTGGTCAATCTGGCCTCCGGCAACGGCCACCCGGCGGAGATCATGGACACGAGCTTCGCCCTGCAGGCCCTCTGCCTGGAATACATGAAGGACCACGGCCGCGAGCTCTCCCATACGGTCCACGAGGTCCCCAAGGCCATTGACGAGGAGGTCTCCCGGCTCAAGCTGGCGGGGGTCGGCATGGCCGTCGATACCCTGACGCCGGAACAGGAGGCTTATCTCTCCGGCTGGGAGGTCTGAACCACGCACCAAACCGCCCTGTCCCGCATAGAATGGGGCAGGAGGCGGTATCATGGAACTTCTGCTCGGCGCGCTGCTGACGGCGGCGATCTTCGCAGTGCTTGTCTGGGCATCCGCCCGGCTGCTCCTCCCTTCCGGAGACCTCTGGGCCGTTATTCCCGCTTCGGGCGACGGAGCGATGCTGGAGCAGACCTATTGGGCCTGGCGTCTGCTGCACCGCATGGGTGTCCTGCGCCGGCCCCTGCTCTTGCTGGACCTGGGTCTGGACGCCCGGGGGCGTCAGATCGCCGAGGCGCTGACCCATCTGGGTGGGCCGGTCCTGCTGGTCGCCGCGGGCGAGCTGGAAGCGGTTTTGGAAACGGAATCCACATTGGAGTGAATACTTAGATGGAATCGGAACGGACACAACTGGAGGGCAGCGTGGCTGCCGTGGTGTTTCAGAACCCGGAGAACGGCTACAGTGTGCTCCGGCTGAATGCAGGCGACAAGGAGCCCGTGACCGTGGTGGGCGTTGTGCCCAGCACCTCGGTGGGCGAGCGCCTGCGCGTTGAGGGACATTGGACCGAGCACGCCACCTACGGGCGGCAGCTGGAAATCGCCTCGGTGGAGCGGCTGATGCCCGAGGGCCGGATCGAGATCCTGGCCTATCTGTCCTCCCACGCGGTCCGCGGGATCGGGCCGAAGCTGGCAGCAAAGATCGTGGAGCGGTTCGGCGCAGAGAGTCTGAACGTCATCGAGCACGACCACGGCCGTCTGGTTGAAATCAGCGGCATCTCCCCGGCCAAGGCGGAGGAGATCCACGAGAGCTTTCTCTCCCAGCAGGGGCTTCGGCATCTGGCGGAGTTCCTGACCCAGAGCGGTCTGCCCGCGGAGCTGGCCGTTCCGATCTTCCGCGCCTACGGAGAGCTGTCCATGATGGCGATCTCCGACAACCCCTACTTCCTGACCGGGGAGGGCTTCCGGGCGGACTTCGCCCGCGTGGACGCCTTTGCCCTGGGCCAGGGCATGGACGGCGACGATGAGCGCCGGGTGGACGCGGGCATTTTATACGAACTTGATTACAACACCCGCGGCGGCCACGTCTTTGTGCCCCGCGAAGCGCTGGTCCGGGTGACCGCAGACTTCCTCCACTTGAGCAGCCAGACGATCGACGAGGGGCTGGAGCGGCTGGCCGCCGAGGAGCGGGTGATCACCGACACGGTGGCAAACCTGGAAGCCGTCTATCTGCCCGAGCTCGGGCAGGCGGAGCGGTATCTGGCGACCCGATTGCTGGAGATGACCGGCAAAGCCCCCGCCCTGCCGGTCAATCTGGCGGGGCTGCTGGCCGAGGTCGAGGCCGCCGCGGAGATCCAATACGCCGAGCTGCAGCGGGAGGCCATCCGCGCCGCCGCGACGGAAAAGCTCCTGCTGGTCACCGGCGGACCCGGCACCGGCAAGACCACGACCCTGCGCGGCATTCTGGATCTCTATGACCGGATGCACTGCAAGACCCTCCTCGCCGCCCCGACGGGTCGGGCCGCCAAGCGGCTGACTGAGCTGACGGGACGAGACGCCAGCACGATCCACCGCCTGCTGGAGGTGGACGTCTCCCCGGAGGACGGGCAGATGGTCTTCGTCCACAACGCCCGAAATCCCCTGCGCTGCGACGCCGTGATCGTGGACGAGACCTCGATGGTCGATCTGCCCCTGATGTACAGCCTGGTCCAGGCCCTGCCTGAAAAGGCCCGCCTGATCCTGGTGGGCGACCCGGACCAGCTTCCTTCGGTAGGCCCGGGCAACGTCTTTTCCGACCTGATCCGCAGCGACAAGATCCCGACGATCCGGCTGACCGAAATCTTCCGGCAGGCCCGGGAGAGCCTGATCGTGATGAACGCCCACCGCGTCAACCGCGGCGAGCTGCCCGATCTGACCAAAAAGGACCGGGACTTCTTCTACCTGCCTCAATCCTCCGACGAGGGCGTCTGCCGCACGATCACCGATCTGTGCGCCCGCCGTCTGCCCCAGAACATGGGCATTTCGCCCGAGGAGATCCAGGTCCTGTCTCCGACCCGGAAGGGAGAGACCGGGACCCGCTCGCTGAACGGGCTCCTGCAGGCCGCGCTGAACCCCGCCGCACCGGACCGGGCCGAGAAAAAGCACGGCGATTTTACCTACCGCGTGGGCGACCGGGTCATGCAGATCCGCAACAACTACGACCTGATCTGGAAGCGTCTGGGCGGCGGCGGGATGGGCTCCGGCATCTTCAACGGAGACGTGGGCATCATTCGGGCCATCGACCTCCGGGAGCAGAATATGACCATTCACTTCGACGACCGTGAGGCTGTCTATACCTGGGACATGCTCCCCCAGCTGGAGCCCGCCTACGCGATGACCGTCCACAAGAGCCAGGGCAGCGAATACCGCGCCGTGGTCCTCTGCTGCTGGAAGGGCACGCCTCTGCTGCTCAGCCGCAGCATCCTCTACACGGCCATCACCCGGGCCAGGGAGCTGCTGATCCTGGTGGGCGACGCCTCCGTGGTGGAGTACATGGTCCGCAACGACAAAAAGCAGAAGCGCTACAGCGGACTGCGCTGGCGGCTGCGAAACGCGGAAGCATGAGCGCGCTTGTGCGTCGGCTGCTCGATCTGGTCTATCCCCGCCGGTGCGTTTTCTGCCGCCGGATCCCGGACCGGGAAACCGGCTTCATCTGCGACGACTGTCTGGCGCATCTGCCGCCCGCCCCGGAGATCACGGGCCGCGGGGAGTTTTACAAGTCCGCCGTCGCCGCCTGCGCCTACGTCGGCGACGTCCGGGAGGCGGTGATCCGCTTCAAATTCGGGGGCTGCTCCTTCTATGCCGAGCCCTTCGGCGAGCTGCTGGCGGACGCGGTCCGTCAAAAGCTGGACGGGGCCTTCGACCTGATCACCTTTGTCCCCATCAGCCGTCTGCGCCGCCGGGGCCGCGGCTATGACCAGGCGGAGCTCCTGGCCCGGGCCGTGGGAAATGCCCTGGGCGTCCCGGTCCTTCGCACCGCGGTCAAGGTGCGCCACACCGGCCGCCAGTCCCGGCTCGGGACCCCGGCCGCCCGCCGGGCCAACGTGCAGAACGCCTACCGGGCGAGCCGCCCGGACCGATGGAGCGGAAAGCGCCTGCTCCTGATCGACGATATCCTGACGACCGGCGCTACGGTCTCGGAGGTCAGCCGCGTGCTGCTCTCCGCCGGCGCATCGGCCGTCGTCTGCGGCGCCTTCGCCGTCACACCACTCAAAGAAAGCGGTTGATTTTATGTCATTCCTATCCAAGGACCTGGGCATCGACCTGGGTACCTCCAACGTCGTCATCTATGCCGAGGGCAAGGGCATCGTCCTGCGCGAGCCCGCCGTGGTGGCTGTTGATCAGAACACCGGCAAGGTCCTCAAGGTCGGTGCGGCGGCCCGGAATATGCTGGGCCGGACCCCGGGCAACGTGGTCGCCCTGCGGCCCATGGCAGGCGGCGTGGCGTCTGACTATGAGATGACGCAGAAAATGCTCACGGAGTTCTTCCGTCAGATCTCGCGCTACGCCTTCGTCAAGCCCCGTGTCATCATCTCGGTCCCCTCCGGCGTCACCAGCCTGGAGGAACGCGCCGTGGTCCAGATTGCCCAGGAGGCCGGCGCACGACGGGTCTATCTGATCGAGGAGCCGCTTGCGGCCGCCCTCGGCGCAAACCTGGACTTCTCCGGCCCCGACGGCCACATGGTGGTGGACATCGGCGGCGGCACCACCGACATCGGCGTGCTGACCATGAAGGGCGTGGCCCGGTCCAGCTCGATCCGCGTGGCGGGCAACGCCTTCGACGAGGCCATCATCCGCTATCTGCGGAAGAAATACGGCCTGCTGATCGGTCAGACCACGGCCGAGGACGCCAAGATCATGGTCGGCTCCGTTTTTGACCGGGGCGAGCCCATCGTGACCCAGATCAAGGGCCGCGATTTCAAAACCGGCTTGGCCAAGGAGCTGATGCTCTCCTCGGCGGACATGGTGGAGGCCCTGCGCCGGCCCGCCCGTCAGATCACCGACGAGATTCTCTCCGTTCTGGAGCAGACCACGCCCGAGCTCGTGGCGGACATTGCCCGCAACGGCATCATCCTCACCGGCGGCGGCAGCCAGATCTGGGGCATGGACAAGCTGATCACCGACCGCACCGGAATGCGGTGCACCGTGGCAGACGACGCAGACTCCTGCGTGGCCTACGGCTGCGGCAAGAGTCTGAGCTGGATCAACCGCATGCAGGAGGGTCCCCTCAACTTCGCCCGCCGGAAGCTCCTGCGGGAGTAAGCGGCGGAACAGAAAAACCGTTCAAAAACCCGGGAGGTTTTTGAACGGTTTTTCTTAGTTTTTCTTATGTACGGGGCATCAGCTTCTGCGCTTGCGGAAGAGATACTCGTCCAGCTCGGTTTTGACCTTCTCCGGAATCTCCCGGGAGACCGGGCAGACCGCGGACATGGCCATGCGGCGGGTGAACTCCGCGATAAAACCGACGTCCGAAGCCAGCTGGTCCATCGAGAGCAGATCCGGAAGGTCGTAGCGGCAGTGGATCGGAGCCACGCCGCCGGGAGCGATCCGGGCAAAGGACAGGGCGGGGACACCCTTGTCGGCAAAGGGCGTGGAGTCGCTGGAATAGACGCCGGTCCTGGCCGCCACGGGGAAGCCCAGCTCCGCGCCCATGTAGGAGAGGTAGTTGACCAACTTCTCCTCGGCGGAGACACAGGCGATGAACTTGCCCATGACGGAGCCGATCATATCCAGGTTGACGTTCAGAGCAATGTCGGCCAGAAGGTCCTCGTGGTCGCGGACAAAGGCCTTGGAGCCCAGCAGGCCCCGCTCCTCGCTGCCGCAGAAGACCAGACGCAGGCCGTAGTTCAGCGCCTTGTCCTTGAGCGCGTCCAGGACCCCCAGCAGACCCACGCAGCCGGACATATTGTCATAGGAGCCGTGGGAAAGCGCGGTGGTATCATAGTGGGCGGAAAGGGTGATGAACTTGCCGTTTTTGCCCGGAAGCTCGGCCACCACGTTGTGGGACGCACCCTCATATTCGCGCTGCTGCAGGGTGATCTTGACGGTCTTTGCGCGGCTGCGCACCAGCTCGACGGCGTCGGAGGTGTGGAGCATGGCGCAGAGCACCTTCCGCTCCTCCCCCACCACAGCGGCGCGGAGATCCCGTTCGTCGATGTCATGGATGGGATAGTAGGGGTTGCCGTACTGGAAAAGGATGCCCTTTGCGCCCGCTTCCATCAGATCGTGATAGGGAAAGAAGCCAATGCCGCCGGCGTCGAGCAGGACGATCTTGTCCTTTGCCCCGGCCATGGAGACCGGATCCTGGGCCGGCATGTAGTAGAGCTCGCCCTCGACCTCACCGCTGCCGCAGCAGAACACGCCCTTGCAGGGGATCTCCTTGCCGTCAGCCTCCACGCGAGCGGTCTCGATCTCGGCCATCGCAACCGGGAAGGACTCCAGCCGGGCGGGAACGCCCAGGGCCTCGCACTGTTCTTTGAGATAGTTCGCCACGCGCAGCTCCTCGGGCGTTCCGCTGCGGTGGACAAAGTCGGTGTCCAGGAAAATCTGCTTCATCTGCTTGAGATCCATGATCCTTCTCCTTTCTGTGTTTCCCCGTTTGTCAGCGCCTTCGCGTCCTTGAGCAGCCTTGCCGTCTCGCGGTCGAGCCGTCCGGCACGGTCGCCCAGGATGCCGCGGGCCTTGAGATAGGGGCCGTAGCCCTTCTCCGTCATGTGGATATCACTGCCCAGGGCGATCACCCAGCCGTCGTCGATCCAGTTCAGCAGGTGCCGTCGGCCGAAGCGATGGATCAGCGCGTCCGCGTTGACCTGGCCCTGGACGCCCTGAGAGAAGTAGCTTTCGATGATATCCGGGTCATACCGATCCACATGGGCCAGGATGGGGATCAGGCCGTCGTCCTGCATCCGGTCAAAGGTCTCGCCCATATTCCCGGCATAGCCGCGGAAGGTCAGCTCCGAGAGGATGACGCTCGTACCGGAGACGCAGAGCTCCTTGATCCCCGGCAGATGATCCAGGCCCACGCACATGTGGACCTCCGCTCCGAGCAGGATGCGGATCGGACCGTGGTAGTGATTTGCCAGCTCTGAAGCCGTCCGCTCCCGGCGGTGCAGGAATTCCGAAAAGCTGTCCGATTGGGGATAGAAATGCGGTGTGGCGACAATGGTATCCACATGGGCCGCCTCCGCCAGCTCGAGCTGGCGGAGCGAGGTCTTCAGTCCGTCGCTTCCGTGATCTGCACCGGGGAGAATGTGCGCGTGAAAATCAATCACTGACGTTCACTCCTTTGCGGGCTTCTCATCCTTCTTGCCTGCGTCCTGCCCGTCGCCGCCTCTGGCGGCGTTTTTATTTTCCAGGTTGGAATAGGTGTAATAGTAGTTGTTATAGTAGCCGTTTCTGTAGCCGTGGCGGCCGTAGCTCCTGCCGTAGTAGGAATAGCGGCTGGAGCGATAGCTGCCATAGTGGGCAGCGCTCTTGCCGGAGATGTCGTTGAGCACAAAGCCGACCACATTCCCGTTCATCTGCTGGATCGTGTCCAGCGCGTAGCTCAGCTCATAAAAGTGATTTTTCCCGCTCTGGGCCACGAAGACGTAGCCGGTGATCTTTTCGGCCAGAATGACGGCGTCCGAGACCACGTTGACCGGCGGGGTGTCGATGATGACGTAGTCAAAAAAGTCCTTGACGTAATCAAGCAGATTGTCCATCTGCGGAGAGGCAAAGAGCTCCGCCGGGTTGGGCGGGATCTGGCCGGAGGTCAGCACATGGAGGTTTTCGGTTTCGGTCTTGCGGATCTTGACCTCGTTGGTCAGTCCGGCGAGGATCTCGGACAGTCCGTTTTTGTTTTCCACGCCGAAGTAGCGGTGGACCGTCGGCTTGCGCATGTCTCCGTCAATGAGCAGGACGCGCTTGGCCGTGGAGGCGACGGAAATCGCCAGGTTGACGGCGTTGGTGGTTTTGCCGTCGTGCATCATCGCACTGGTCACGGCAAAGACCGGGCATTTTTCGCCGCGGCCCGTAAAGAGAAGCTTGGCGCGGATCCCGTTGTAGGCCTCGCGGATGGCAAAGGGGCTGTTGGCGGACAGCATCCGGCTTTTGGCCTCGTTCTGCGACCGCGGGGTGCGCAGCATCTTTTTCCGAAAGGCCATGGACTACTCCTTTCCCGCCACGTAGGCGTTGGCATTCTGCTTTTCCACATTGGACAGCGCAGGAACGGTGCCGAGCACCGGGACATCATAATGCCGGGTCAGGTCGTCCTCGCTCCAGACCGTGGTGTTGGTCAACGTCTTGAGCACAAAGAACAGGCTCGCGATCAGGAAGCCGATCAGAGCGCCTGTGACCGTGTTCCGCTTCACGTCCGGATAGTAGGGTGCGCCGGGGGTCTCCGCCTCCTCGACGATCTGCACGTCGCCGGTCTTGACCACCTGCTTGGCAAACTCCACGCCCTTCTGGGTGACGGTGTCCGCAATCAGCTTGAGGTTGCTCCTGTCGCTGGAGGAGAAGGTCGCCGTGAAGATGGAGGTCCTTGTGGTCGTCATGCTGGTCATGCCCTTGAGCGCGCCGAAGCTGTAGTTGACGCCCTTGGCCTGCAGCTCCGCAGCAGCCATCTTCATGACGGTGTTGGAGCGGAAGATGTAGGCATAGTTGACGGCCAGCTGCTGGTTGGAGTTCAGCTCGCCGGAGGTGATGGAATCCTTCTCATCCCGATGCATGGTGCTCTCGGCGTAGAGTGTGACCGTCGTGCGGTACATCTTGGGGATGCGGTAGGTCGTATAGGCCCAGGCAACGAAGCCGATCAGCGCAGCGCTGAGGAGAATCCAGATCAGATTCCGAAGCAGCACGCGGAGAATGTCCTGAATACTAAATTCCACTTTATCCAATGTATACCTGCTTTCTGAAGCCGCAGGCTGCGGCTCCTGCAAATGGGATCCCTGTCTGTTTCAGGATTGGAAGTTATTATACCATTGATTCCGGCAAAAAACAATGTGTTTTTTCAAAAGATTTCCGCGTCGCTATCGGAGCAGCACGTAGATGAGGACAGCGCAGATCGCCGTCACCAGCATGAGCAGGGCGAATGAGAGGTTGCCCGTGATCTGGCGGGAGGCCTCCCGGACCGTCCGATGGAGCTGGTAGAGGCGGCTTGCATGCCGCCGCTGTCCGGGCCGCTCGCTGCCCAGGCGGACGGCCGCCTGATCCAGCAGCTCACCCAGGCGATAGCTGGCAGTGTCGGCAACTTTATTCTCCACCCGCTCCGGGCTCTGGCGGAGGAGCGTGCGCCGGACGGCCACAACCAGGGCATCCAGACTGTCGCTGACCGCATGGCTCAGCGTCCGGGTCACGGCAAAGAGGCCCTTTGCCGCCGGACCGCTCACGCGGTTCTCTCCGAAGAGGACGCCCAGGCAGCTGCCGACGGCCAATGCACCCTTCGCCAGGCCCTTGGTCAGGCGGTTTTCCCCGAAGATGGCGCACAGCCAGCCGAAGACCGCAGGCAGGATCCTGAGCAGCAGGGGACGGTAGACCAGGTCCTCCAGATCCAGCTTCGCAGGCCAGAGGTTGACATAACGTCCGCCCTTCCGCATCCAGGTCCGCACCACGGCCAGATACACCGCCGCGCCGATCGCGATGGAGATCGCCGCACCCTTGAGGTTTTCCGGCGACAGATAGTGGACTGCGTGGGCCGGCGCTTCGCCGTGGAGAAAGTCCGCCGCAAGGTCCGCGATGCCGTTCATGGTGTAATTCGCGCTCAGTCCGAGAACCGGAAGCACCAGGGCGGACAGGCTCAGGGCCAGGGCAGCCGGGCGGGAGAGATAGCGCTTCATGCCGTCAAACTCCGCCTGGCGTATGGGGTGCTTTTCCACGAAGACTGCGACGAAAAGCTTGGTCATATAGGCCAGGGTCAGGCCGCCGGAGAAGAGGAAGATCCACTCCACCGCCGTCATCCAGCCGGAGCCAAGGAGGTGCGTGCCCTCCACGATGCTCTCGTGCAGGAGGGTCTTGCTCACATAGCCGTTGAGCAGGGGAATGCCGCCGATGCCCAGGCCGCCAAGCAGAAAGGCCGCCGTCAGCAGGGGCTTTTTGCGGCCGAAGCCGCGGATCTCGTTGAGGTCGAGCTGATGCAGGTTCCGGAACACCGTGCCGGCGCAGAGGAAGAGGACCAGCTTGAAGGCCGAGTGGTTGACCATGTGCAATACGGTCCCGCGGGCGGCCAGGGCGTTTTCCTCGCCAAGCAGACCCATCATGCCAACGCCCACCAGGATGAAGCCGATCTGGGACATGGACGAGCAGGCGAGGGTCCGCTTGAGGTCGATGGAAAACAGGGCCAGCACCGCTCCCAGGAGCATGGTCACCGTGCCGAGGACGAGGATCACGGTCCCCCAGGCCGGGTCGCCGCGAAATAGATTGCAGGAGATCGCCAGAATGCCCCAGACGCCGGACTTGGTCAGCGCGCCGGAGAGCAGGGCCGAGGCGGGGGCCGGGGCGACCGGATGGGCCTTCGGCAGCCAGATGTGGAGGGGGAACATACCCGCCTTCGCGCCGAAGCCGAAGAGGATGCAGGCGGCCGCCGTGTAGAACACCGGCTGTCTGCCCGCGGCACGAGCGGTGGGATAGAGGGCGTCGAGCTCCAGGGTCCCGAGTCCGGCATGCAGCAGGAAAATTCCCATCAGGGCGACGAGGCCGCCGATGACGGCCACGGCCAGATAGGTCTTGGCGGCGCGGATGGCCCCCTCGGTCTCCTCCTGGATGACCCAGGGGAAGGAGGTGAAGGACATGATCTCAAAGAAAACGAAGGCCGTATAGAGATCGGCGGCCAGGAAGACGCCCATCGTCGCGCCGAGAGTCAGGAGCTGGAAGAAGTAATAGCGGTTGCGGTTGTGATGATGGGCGAAATAGTCGGGCGAGAAGAGCAGGGTCATGGACCACATGAAGGAGAGGACCAGGCAGTAGACCATGCGGAAGCCGTCATATTTCAGGCGCAGGCCGAGACCGCAGATCCCCTCGAGCCCGGCGGCGAGGTCGGCTCCGGCGGAGCGCCGGAGGAGAGCCGCCCCAACGGCCAGGCCAAGCTCGACAAAGCCGACGCCGATCGCCAGCGCGTCACGGCCGCGCCTCGACTGCCGCCCAATCAGCCACCCAATCGGCGCGGCCCCCATCGGGAGGAAAATCATTAGCAGTAAGAGCATGGACTTCTCCTTTCAAGCCTCGATTGTCGCTGCAGTTGCGCTTGGTGCGTCCTTCCCCTTGGGGGACGGTGGAAGAGGGGATCCTTCCCCCTTGGGGGAATGATTCTCGTTCCATCCCGGAAGGCTGCTGCTTTTTCTGTACGGCTCTCGTCCGGGCAGCGCCGCCTTCGGCGTCAACACCGCTTCCCCTGATCAATGGGACACGATCCGCTCCACAGCGTCAAGGATCGGCTGGGAGAAAAGACCGGTGACAAGGGTCGCCAGGGCCAGGAGGACGTCCGGGAGGTTCATCCGCCAGTCCGCCTCACAGCGGGCCGGAAGAGGACGTCGCGTCGCGGCGCAGGTCGGGATCGCCGCGGCGGCAGGCAGGTCCTTCCGCGGGAACCAGGCCCGGGAGACAATGGTGAACATATAGATCGCCGTCAGCAGGGCTGAGATCAGCAGGACCGCCGCCCCGACGTAGGCCAGCGGCGTGCCCGCCTCGGCCGAGGCCGTGAGCAGATACCACTTGCTCACAAAACCGTTGAAGGGCGGAATTCCGGTCAGTGCCAGGGCGGAAACCGTGAAGCAGGCGAAGGTCAGGGGCATTTTCCGCCCCAGACCGTCCAGCTCCACATTGTATTCCCGCCCCGTTCGGTGCAGGACGGCACCGGCGCAGAAGAAGGACAGGATCTTGATGCAGGCATGGGCCGCCATATGGAGCAGCCCGGCGGCAAGACCAGCGGAGGTCATCAACAGAACGCCGAACAGCACGTAGGAGAGGTTCGCCACTGTGGAGTAGGCCAGACGCCGCTTCCAGTGCGGGCATTTGACCGCCATTGCGGAGCCATACAGGATCGTGAAAATAACAAAGCACATCGGCACCCCCTGGGCCCAGGTCCCGGCCAGAAGGTCGGTCCCGTAGCAGAACCAGGTCAGGCGAACGACCGCGAAGGCGCCGGCCTTGACGACGGCAACCGCATGGAGCAGGGCCGTGACCGGGGTCGGCGCGACAGCCGCCCGGGGGAGCCACACGTGCAGGGGAAAGACCGCAGACTTGACACCGAAGCCGAAAAAGCCCAGGACGAAGAAGATCCGGGTGATCTCCGGCTCGTAGGGGTGACCGCCCAGCAAGCCGCCCAGGGCGAAGCTCCCGCCCGCTCCGTTCGCGGTCAGGAAGATCATCGAGGCGAAGGCGAAGGCCGCGCCGCCGAGCGAGAAAAACAGATAGGTGCGCGTGGCCTTGCTTGCCGCGCGGGTCATTGGGTGGAGGACCAGGGGCATGGTGGCCAGGGTCAGCATCTCATAGTTGAAATAGAGGGTAAAAAGGTTTGACGACATGGCGATGCCGAGGCTGGCGGCATAGGACATCGTGAAGAAGCTGAAGAAGGCGACCTGCCGGGGCTCATGCTCCATGTAGGACAGGGCATAGAGGACCGTGATCGGCCAAAGGGTCGCCAAAATGCCCGCGAAAAACCGACCCAGTCCGTCGAGTCGGTATTCGACGACCAGGCTTTCCGTAAAGGCGGTCAGGCGGAAGGACGCGGTTGAGCCGGTCAGGATCAGCGCCCAGACCAGGATCGAGGTTGCACAGGTCAGGCCAAGGGCGAGCATTTTTGCCGTTCCGGCCTGTTTCTTTTTCAGCAGCAGAAGGCCTGCGCCCCCCACCAGCGGGAGCAGGATCGCCGCAAGCATCCAGACGGGATTCATGGCGCGCCTCTCAGAACAGGGCCTCGGCCAGCGCGGTCAGAGTCTTGACCAGCGGGCCGGAGAACACGCCCAGCAGCAGGGTCAGGGCGGAGAGGATCACCACGGGGACCCACATCCGCGGACCGCCCTCGTCATTCTTCGGGGGCAGGGCGGGGCAGTTCTTACCGGGGAAGAAGCCGTCAATGGAGATGGGCAGCAGATAGCCGGCGGTCAGAAGGGCGGAGACCAGCAGGATGACCGGAGCAAGCCAGGAGAAGACCGACAGACCGGAATGCAGCGCCCCGCCCGCAAGATACCACTTGCTCACGAAGCCGGAGGCGGGTGGGATGCCGATCAGGGCAAGGGCGGCGATGGTGTAGGCCCAGAAGGTCTTCGGCATGACCTTTCCATATCCCCGCAGCTCGTCCAAGCGGGTCTTATCCAGATTCACGATGACGGAGCCTGCCACAAGGAAGAGACAGAGCTTGATCGTCGCGTGGAAGACCACGTGGAGCAGACCGCCGAGGACGCCCTCCGGCGTCAGGAGGAAGAGACCGGTCAGAACGTAGGAGATCTGGCTGACCGTGGAGTAGGCCAGCCGTTTTTTGAAGACCTTCTCCCGGTAGGCCATCATGGAGCCCATGAAAACCGTCAGCAGGGCCAGGCTCAGCCAGGCCGTCTGGACCCAGGTTCCGGCCAGGAAGTCCCTGCCGACGCAGAAGTAGATCAGGCGCAGGATGGCCAGCACGCCGGCCTTGGCGATGATGCCGGACAGAACGGCCGAGGCCGGTGCCGGGGCAACCGGGTGGGCCGTGGGCAGCCAGCCGTGGAGGGGATAGAGACCTGCCTTGGCCCCGAAGCCGATCACGCCCAGGAAGACCGCAACACGCAGGGCCGTTTCATGGCCCGCCAGCTTTCCGAGGTCGAGATTACCGCCCGCGCGGAAGTCCAGGCTTGTGGAATAGGCGGCGAGGAAGAAGATCGCAGCCAGGCCCAGGAATGCGCCGGCGATCGAATAGAACAGGTATTTCAGGGCCGCCTGGATGGATTCCTTCGTCCGGTCGTGGAGGACCAGGGGCATCGAGAGGAGGGTCAGGGCCTCAAAGAACAGGTACATCGTGATCAGGTTCCCGGACAGGTCCATGCCGGCCAGCGTGCCCAGCGACAGGAGGAAGAAGGCGTAGAAGGAGGGCTCCCGTCCGCCGTGGGCGAGATAGCGGAAGGCATAGATCCCCGTCAGCAGGTAGCCGTAGGCCGCTACCGCCAGAAACAGGCGCGAGACGCCGTCCATCCGCAGGGCGAGGACCAGGCTGTCCGACATTGCAAGCACCGTCAGCTCCGAAGCCGGGGAAAGAAGCAGTCCGGTCACCGCCGCGGCCTCAAGCACGAGGATGGCCAGCACATACAGATGCAGACTCCGCTTGCTGAAGCCCCGGAACAGGGGAAGCACCGCTCCCCCGACCAGCGGCAGGAGTATCGCAAGGCACATGAGCAGGTTGGTCACAAAGATTCCTCCTTCGAGTCAGCATTCAGAGCGGCAGCGCAGCCGAATGCGAATTTCGTTTTCATTCCAGAATCGACAGTCCCTTTGTCAGCATCTCGATCAGGGGCTGGGCGAGAACGCCGCAGGCGATGTTTTCGGCCATCAGCAGGATCGCGGCGAAGGCGAAGCCCGGCTGGGCGCGGAGGCGCACCGGCGGAACGGGCGTGACGCCGCGGGTGTTGTAGACGCGGATCAGCGTGCGGGCAAAGTAGAAGGTGTTGAGCACCGTAGAGATCGCCAGCGCCAGCAGGGTCGGGAGCAGCAGGCGGTTTTCCCGGAAGGCAGCAAAGGCAAAGAGATACTTTGCGATGAAGCCCATCGTCAGCGGCAGGCCGATCATGCTCAGGCTGCCGACGGCAAAGGCCGTTCCGGCCATGGGGTCGCGGTGCGCCGCCCCCTGGAGGGCCTTGAAGCGTTTCCGCCCGCCCGAGACCTCCACCAGCCGGGAAGCGGACAGGAAGAGCGCGGGCTTGGTGATGGCGTGGGTCAGGATGTGGAAGATGGCTGCCACGGTGCCGAGGGCCGGCGACAGACCGAGGCCCATGTAGATGTAGCCGATCTGCGCCGCAGAGGAGAAGGCGATCATGCGGAAAACTTCGTTTTCCCGGATGGCGGAGATCGAGCCCACAATCATTCCGGCGATGCCCAGAACATAGAGCACAGTCTGGATCCCGCTGGCATAGAAGACCTCCACACCGAAGACACAGCGGATGATCCGGATGAGCAGGAAGATATAGCCCTTCGAAACCAGGCCGGAGAGAATGCCGGCAGAGCAGGGCGTGGAGTAGCCATAGGTGTCCGGCATCCAGAAATGGAAGGGAAACAGACCGCTTTTGATACACAGGCCCAGGGTGATCAGGCACATGGCCATCATCAGCGGCGTGTGGGATTCCCCGCTCGCCCACAGGGCCGCCACGGCGGACTTGAGGTTCGGCATCAGCAGATGGCCGGTCAGCGAGTAGAGAAAGATGATCCCCAGCATGAACATACCCGAGCCGATCAGCGAGAAGATCATGTAGCGGACCGCCGCCAGGGTCGTCCGCCCCAGCCGGCGGATCATCAGGATGCCGCAGGACGCGATCGTGCAGATCTCGATGAATACGTAGCCGGTGAAGAGGTCATTGGTATAGAGCAGCGCCAGGAGGGTCGCCAGGATCAGATCGACCATCACAAAATAGAGGTTCTGCTTGGCGGGTTCGATGTCCCGCTGCAGCTCCTTGTTGCCGCCCACCACACACGAGAGCAGGACCACGGCAAAGATGCCGGAGACCAGCGGCTCGAGGATGCCGAAGCGGAGCTCATTGCCCCAGGGCGCGGGGAAATGGCCCATCTGATAGGTCACGGCCGCACCGTTCTTGATTCCCATGAGCAGCACGAGGACCGAGCCGAAGGCGACCAGCGCCGTGAGGACACGCGTGACCCAGGCCGCAGCCCTGGCCCGCAAGAGGGCGCTCACCGCCGAAGCGAGCAGGCAAAGGACGATGGAGAACAGGGGGATATTCGCAGCAAAGCTCATCGTTTCTCCTCCTCTTCATCCTTCGCCATCAGGTAGATCTGATCCAGGTCCAGCGTGTGATAGCGCTCATAGAGGCGGACGGTCAGTGCCAGCATCAGGGCGGTCACGGAGACCGAGACCACGATGCCGGTCAGCACCAGGCCGGCGGGCAGCGGATTGACGTAGGCCGAGGGATCGGTATTGCCGTCCGTGATGATCGGCGGCTTGCGGCCGGCGATATAGCCCAGAGAGGTCAGAAAGAGATAGGCGGCGGTGTCCATAATGTTCAGGCCGATGATCTTCTTGAGCAGGTTCCGGTGCAGAAGCAGCGTCGTGAAGCCGACCGCAAAGAGGACGACAGCCGCCACCGGGACCCGGTTTTCCCAAAGCGATTGCAGCATCAGATCCGCCCCCTTTGGAACATCGAATAGAAGCCGTACATCGTCAGCGCGACGATGAGGCCGACGGCGATATTGAGCGGCAGGATCAATCCCGCCGAGAGGATCGCACCCGGGGTCCCGTTTTGGAAGATCGTCTCCAGGTGGTTGGCCCCGCAGAAGAAGGAATAGCACTTGGCTCCGCTGTAGAAACAGAGGGCGGCCGTGATTCCCCGGCGGTAGACCCTGCCGCTGATGAGCTTCTCCATGGGCTCGAAGCCAAAGGCGATCACGTAGAGGATCAGGCCGCCGCCGAGGATGGCGCCGCCGGCAAAGCCGCCGCCGGGGCCGAGGTGGCCGTTGAGGATCACATAGACGCCGAAGAGCAGAACGATCGGCACCACCACGCGGGCCGTGTTGCGCAGGATCGGATCGCCCTCCATGATCCGGCGGACGGATGGCGGCTCGTCCCTGCCTCCGCTCGCCGAGAGCAGGAGGACCAGGACGGCGGTGGCTGCGGTGTAGAGGACGTGGGATTCGCCCAGGGTGTCAAAGGCGCGGTAATCCAGGATCACGCCTGAAACGGTGTTGACCGCCCCGGTCTCCGCAAGGCCACGGGCGACGTAGCGCTCCATGACCTCATTGTGGGGCGGATTCTCCGCTGCCCCGTAGGGGGGAAGGTCCAAAACGGCCGAGAGCAGAATTGTGACCAGGACCGCGGCAAGAATGGCCGCCAGCCATGGGTAGATCCGCCGGAAGCCCCGTACCTGACGATCCCCCAACCGGGCCAGCGGGGGCAGATCCTCCGCCCGGAGGTCATACTCGGTGACGGGCACAGGGGGATCGGGATCGATGGCCTCGGTCAGGTCGAAGCTGCCCGCATCCCAGGTCCGCAGCCGCTCAGAGAGCTTCGGTTTCGTCTGTTTTTTCATCCAGGACCTTCTTTCGGATGTCACGGAGTTTTTTGAGGGTAATGAACAGCAGGATGCTGGAGATGCCCGCTCCCACCGCCGCCTCGGTGATGGCCAGGTCCGGGGCCTGAAGCAGGACCCAGATGACCGACATCATCACCGAATAGGCCATGAAGATGATCAGGCAGACCAGAAGGTTCCGGCTCAGGCAGGCCGCGATCCCACAGACCACGATGCCGCCGAGCAGCAGAAGCTGAAAGACGTCCAGTCCGGTCATGTGCGGTCCTCCTCTCGGAATTGCTTTTTTGCTTCCTCGTCGGTCAGATATTCCATCCGGCTGACCAGGTGGGAGGCAATCGGGCTGCCCACCCAGAGGACGGCAAGGATCAGAATCAGCTTGGGCAGGAATTCCATGCTGTGCACGGCAAAGGCCAGCCCCAGCAGGATCAGGAAGATCCCCATGGTGTCCAGCATGCCCGCGCAGTGCATCCGGTTGAGGACGAAGCGGAAGCGGAACACCCCCGCCACGCCGCAGAGCACGAAAAACACGCCCGCGCAGAGAAATACTGCGCAGCCGACGGACCAAAATGCTTCAGGCATCGTCATCCTCCTTCCGGTGCAGAGCGATATAGTTCTTCACCAGCACCGCCACGGCCAGGAAGCTGATCATGCAGTAGATCAGCCCCACGTCCAGCAGCCAGCTCTGCTTGAGCAGAACGGACAAAATGCAGATACAGGCCGTGTTCATCGTGCCGATCATGTTGACGCCCATGATCCGGTCTGCGACCCGCGGCCCGCGGATGGCCCGCAGCAGGGCCAGGAAATTGCCGATGGCCAGCACAACCAGCGCGGCGATCAGCAGCCGATCCAGCCAGTCTCCCATATCAGACCTCCATTCTGCGAAGCAGGCGCACGATCGCGCCGTGCTCGGTGTCCTCCAGCAGGCCGGGCTTGAGACAGTGGACCGTCAGAACCCCGTCCTCGCTCCGGACGGTCAGGGTCCCGGGCGTCAGGGTAATGGCATTGGCCAGGAGGTAGCGGGTGAATTCGGTCTTGAGATCCGTGCGGACGTGGATGACCGTCGGGTCGATCCGGCGCTTGGGGCCGAAGATCATCCCGATCATGCCCAGGTTGGCCCGGACAATCTCGCAGAACAGCACGGCCAGATACGCCAGAAACAGGGGGGCATTCCGCCAAAACCGCAGCTCCGATTTGGGACGGTAGCCGAAGAGAAGACGGAGCGCCGACGCAAAGGCTGCGGTCAGGGCCAGCCCGAAGAGCACGATCTCCCAGGTCAGCTTCCCATTGAACACCAGCCAGAGCGCGAACAGAAGCAGATACACGGTCCCTTCCCCCATTTCGTTTGAATTTGATCGGATCATGTCCAGTATACCATAGGCCGCCCGGAATTGCACGGCTTTTTTCGGAAAACGGGAATAATTTTGCATCGGCTGCAAGAAGTATTTGACATTCCCGCCCGTATCGGATAAAATACAGTTCGCAACCGGGCCGGACAGCCGCGCGGCTGCGCCCAACGGCGCTTCCGTGAGGAAAGTCCGGGCTCCACAGGGCAAGGATAACGGGTAACACCCGCCGAAGGCGACTTCAGGAAAAGTGCAACAGAGAGATACCGCCCGCGCAAGCGGGTAAGGGTGGAAACGTGAGGTAAGAGCTCACGCACCGGCTGGGAACAGTCCGGCGCTGTAAACTCTATCCGGAGCAACACCGTGGAGGAGGCATAGGTCTGCCCGACCGTCTCCGAGGAGGTGGCATGGAGCGGGCCGGCAACGGTTCCGCCAAGATAGATGGCTGTCCACGACAGAACCCGGCTTACAGGCCCGATTGCACGCAAAACCGCCGCGCCCCGACGCACAGCGTTGGGACGCGGCGGTTTCCGCGTATCAAATCCCCGCCCGGCGAGCGAAAACCATGTAAGAAAAAGAATACGTAGAACAGCCCCCATCTGTTATTCAATATAACATTCTTGACAGCCTTGTCCAAAGGCTGTATGAT
>CAMHMK010000023.1 GCA_946186225.1 uncultured Clostridia bacterium | reverse complement strand
TGGTGGAGCTGAGGGGAGTCGAACCCCTGTCCGAAAATAACTTGACAGGAACTTCTTCGGGCGCAGTTTGTTATTTACATTCCCTCGGCCGCACGCGAACAAACACGCTTACGGTCTTGGTAGCTTCATGATGCATGGTGCGGGCAAAGCTTACCGCACGCACGGTCACCACTCAAATCACACCCGAGCCCGGCTCGTGGTCCTTCCGGGGCGGATGGGCAGCTAATTAAGCAGCCGCCAGAACAGCGTTATCGTTGTCAGTTAATTTAGAAAAGTTGCCCGGTTTAAGGAGGTCAGACACCTCCGCCCGCTTATCCTGCCTCACTATCCCCGTCGAAACCGGTACAGCCCCGAATATAGGAAATTGAGAATGGATGCTTGAGAATTGAGAATTGGATGGATCTTGCTTTGCAGCCTGCGGCAGTCCCCTTCTCCCTCCCGGCTTTGGGAGGGAGAAGGCGAAAAGCCTGCGGCGTGGCGGCTTATCTGCGCTTGTTGGGTTCGGGGTAGGTCTCGCCGAGGGTGTCGACGCGGATGGAGGCCATCTTCTGCTCTTCGATGGGACGGTCGTTGTAATCAACCTTGGTGTTGGCGATTTGATCCACGACGTCCATGCCCTCGGTCACCTTGCCGAAGGCCGCGTACTGCTTATCCAGGTGCGGAGCATCCTCATGCATGATGAAGAACTGGCTGCCGGCGGAGTTGGGGTTCATGGAACGGGCCATGGACAGGACGCCGCGCTTGTGCTTGAGGTTGTTGTCAAAGCCGTTCATATAGAACTCGCCCTTGATGCTGTAGCCGGGGCCGCCCATGCCGGTGCCGGTGGGGTCGCCGCCCTGGATCATGAAGCCGGCGATGACGCGGTGGAAGATCAGGCCGTCATAAAAGCCCTTGTTTGCCAGATCAATAAAGTTATAGACGCTCTGGGGCGCGATCTCGGGATAGAGCTCACCCTTGATGACGCCGCCGTTTTCCATGGTGATGGTGAAGATGGGGTTGGACATATCAGTGGTTCCTTTCTTTCATCGCGCGGTCCATCTGCCGTTTGGCGTCGGCCCGGGCAGCGTCCTCGCGCTTATCATACAGCTTTTTGCCGCGGCAGAGGGCGATCTCCACCTTGACGCGGGAGTTTTTAAGGTAGACAGACAGGGGGATGATGGAATAACCATCCTGCTTTACCTTTCCAAAGAGGCGGAGGATCTCCCGCTTGTGCAGCAGCAGCCGCCTGGGGCGGAGCGGATCCTTGTTGAAGATGTTGCCCTTCTCATAGGGAGCAATGTGCATCTGGCGGATCCACATCTCGCCATCCTTGATCTGGCACCAGGCCTCCTTGAGGGAGAGGGTGCCGGCGCGGATGGATTTGACCTCGGTGCCGACCAGCTCGATCCCGGCCTCGAAGGTCTCGTCGATGAAGTATTCATGATGGGCCTTCTGGTTCTTGGCCACGATTTTCACGCCGGAGCCTGCCATCCGCACACCTTCTTTCTGCGCCTTGATTGAGGTATATTATAGCACGTCTGCCCCGTTGCCGCAAGTCTTTTCTGCGGATTCCGAAATATCTTTACATTTTACAAAAATCGGGCTTTACCTTTCCCCCAATTTATATTATAATCACAACATCCCCCTGAAAGGAGCGCGGTCCGGCTTGGAAGAGGAAAAGAAATCGGAACCCATCGACGCAGCAGAAGTTGAGCAGAAAGCAGCTCAGAAGAAAAAAACGGCAGATCGCCGGGTCTATCGGAAGGCAATTGTCTGCCTGATTCTGTTCTGCGGATTTTTCAGCATTTTTTCGATCCCGATGGGACTCGGAAATGCACTGAACACCCTGATGAACACGGCCTATCGGATCCTGATGGACACCGTGTTCTATATCATGGCCATCGCGGTGATCGCGGGCGCCATCTCCAGTCTGCTGACGGAATTCGGCGTGGTAACCCTGCTGAACAAGCTTCTCTCCCCTTTGATGAAGCCGCTGTTTGGTATGCCGGGCGCCTCCGCTTTGGGCATGGTCTCCACCTATCTCTCGGATAACCCGGCAATCCTGACGCTGGCCGACGACAAAAAGTTCCGCCGTTATTTCAAGGCCTACCAGATCCCGGCCCTGACCAATCTCGGAACCTCCTTTGGCATGGGCCTGATCGTCACGAGCTTCGCCGTCGGC
This sequence comes from uncultured Clostridia bacterium, assembly GCA_946186225.1. Classification (GTDB taxonomy): domain Bacteria; phylum Bacillota; class Clostridia; order Oscillospirales; family Oscillospiraceae; genus JAFRPC01. The sequence goes on along the minus strand of CAMHMK010000023.1, from coordinate 20,001 downwards.
ATGTCCGGCACGCTGGGCAAGGAGGTTGGCATTGCCGCCCTCTGCGGCAATCTCGGCGCGATCATCGGCGCCATCATCTCTACGCGACTGATGCTGATCTTCATGAAAAAGCACTACGGTCCCGATGAGCCTGCGCTCAAGGAGACCTATGTGGAGCAGGAAGCGGTTCAGGTCAACACGCACAAAGGCTTCCTCCACGTTCTGGACGCCTTGATGGAAGGCGGCAAAAAGGGCGTGGATATGGGCCTTGCCGTCATCCCCGGCGTGCTGGTCATCTGCTCCATTGTGCTGATGCTGACCAACGGCAAGCCCTCAGCGCAGTATAAATACGCCAGAATCGAGCGCGTCTCCCCTAACGGCACCGTCCTGCGCAGCACACTGAGTATCGATATTCCGGACAACGGCGACATGCTCACTGATGTTTATCCCAGCCGCGGCGACGCGGTGTGGACCGAGTCCACCCCCGGCGGCGACGGATGGTATGACACCTTCGATACCTGCAGCACCAAGGGCCGTTCCTTTGCGGCAAATGAAACCCTCTACGTCTCCTTGCCGGAGGAGGTGTGGCTTCGGAAAGGCAACTTCCGGCTGGTTCTGCTTCGCGACGGAGAGGCCTTGGAGGATGGCTTGGTCCTCCCGCTCTCCGAGCCGGATGAGCTCTCCGGCGTCACAGAAAAGGATGGGAAGATTCTTCTTACCGCCTCCGTGCCGGGGCAGGATTACACCGGCGAAGCCTTTGAGGGCATCGGTTTTCTGCCGATCCTGGCCGACAAGCTGGGCTTCATCCTTCAGCCGCTGTTCGGCTTCTCCAGTGGTGAGGCCGTGGCAGTGCCTGTCACTGCGCTTGGCTCCGCCGGCGCTGCGTTGGGCCTGATCCCGGGCTTTGCCAAGCGGGGACTGATCAACGTCGGAGACCTGGCGGTCTTCGTTGCCATCTGCATGTGCTGGAGCGGCTATCTGAGCACGCACGTCTCCATGATGGAGGTTCTGGACTGCCGTGAGCACACCGGAAAGGCCATCCTTTGCCACACGATCGGCGGCCTGTGTGCCGGCGTAGCCGCACACTGGATCTTCCGGCTGGCAATGGTGTTATTATCGTAAGCATCGCATAGAACAATCCCGCCGACGGCTGCCGTCGGCGGGATTGTTCTATGCGTCACAGCATGTGGTTCGTCATACGGATTCCTCTTCCCGGATCGCCTGGATCATGTTCCACATTGCCTCGGCGCTGTTGAAGTTTTCATTGCGCATCCACTTGGGACCGATCTCAATGTCGAAGCGGTCGCAGAGCTCTCCGATCAGCGTGATGATGCTGAAGGAATCATAGACTTTTCCGTCGATCAGGTTATCTTCCGTCTCGTAGTCCACATCCGGGTTGATCTCGTTGAGAATGTCCAGTAATTCGTCCAAGTTCTTTTCTCCTTTACATCAGCAGCCGGAGCGCCGGACGGTCGATCTTTCCATTGGCGTTCAGCGGCAGTTTTTCTATAATATGGACCTTTGCGGGCAGCATATAGCTCGACAGGCGGCTGCGGAGCTGGCTTTGCAGTTCCCTTCCGGTCAGTGGGCCGGCCTCCTCCGAGAGCTGGGCAAAGAGGACGATTTTGCTCTTCCCGGCATCGTAGAGACAGCAGCATCGCGCCACGTCGGGCAGTGCTCCGGCGACGGTCTCGATTTCGCCCAGCTCGATGCGATGGCCCATGTGCTTGATCTGGAAGTCGGATCGGGCCGCGAAAACCAGGTTCCCGTGTTCATCGAAGCTTGCCAGGTCGCCGGTTTTGAAGCAGCGGACCGGCCCATCCCCGAAATCCCGTTTCCGGAAGCAGGCTTCCGTCTTCTCCGGATCGTGATAGTATTCCAGCGCCAGAGCCGGGCTGACCAGCCAGAGCTCTCCGATACGGCCGGGCTCGGTGATCCGGGTCTCGCCATCCATCAGATAGATGCGGCAGTTTTCCAGCGGTCGGCCCATCGGCAGGCTTTCATCGTCGGAAAACTCGCCTTCGACCTGATACCAGCAGCAAATCCCAGCCAGCTCAGAGGCGCCGTACAGGTTGACATAAGTAATGTCCGGCAGGTACTTGCGCCAGTAGTTCAGGTGCTTCATGGGCATGACCTCACCCACGAAGAAAACCCGGCGAACCGTCTCAGGCTTCACGAAGGAGAAGGTCCGAAGCTGGGCTACGATGGCCAGGGCCGTCGGGACCCAGGACAGGAAGGTGATTTGCTTCTCGTTCAGGTATTCCACCAGGACGGTGGGCATGGCGAATTTTTCGGTGGGGATGATCTCCAGCCGTGCACCGGTTTTGAGCATCAGATAGAAGTCCTTGGCGGCAGCGTCGAAAAAGAAGGGCGTCTGATTGCCGATGATCTCCGTCTCATCGAAGGCGAAGGCGCTGCAGTAGGCCTCCAGGAAGCTGATTTCCGCCGCATGGCTCTTAAGGACGCCCTTGGGTTTGCCGGTGGAGCCGGAGGTGTAGACCATGTAGAGGGGATCGTCCCCGCCGCAGGTGGGCAGCGGAACCGGAGCTGCAGCCGCATTGGCAGGGGTCAGAAACCGTCCGGGGAAGCGCAGTCCATCCAAGGCGGAACGGGCCGCTTCCCTGCCAAGGACCACGGCTGGCGCGGCATCGTCCAGAATCGCCTGCCGCTTGGCGGCAGGCATATCCGGGTCGATGGGGACGTAGTAATTGCCGCTGTAGAGTGCGGCCAGGAAGCAAATTGCTGTCTCAGCGGAGCGGTCGGCCAAGACGGCGACCGGCGCGTTATGAAGCTCGGCCGGGATTGCTCCGGCAAGGCGGGCCGCCAGATCCCGGAGGGCAGCAAAGCTGTAGGTGACGTCGCCGCAGGCCAGCGCGATCTTGTCCGGCAGTCGGGAAGCGGAGGCCTCCAGGTATTCCAGGACGTTATGCATGTATGCCCTCCTTTCAGAAAGCTTATTCCACGTTGAGGATGCATCCCTTGAGATACCAGCTCTGGTCCGCGTTCAGGGAAGCCGGGTGATCCCGGGATTGCATCAGAGTCTCGATCAGGCGGACCGTGCGGCCGGAGTCAGCGGCGGCGTCGCGGAGCATTTCAGTGAACAGCTCCGGCGTCATGAACTGGCTGCAGGAGCAGGTGACCAGGAAGCCTCCCGGCTCAACCAGATGCATGCAGCGCAGATTCAGCTCTTTATAGCCGCGGTAGGCCGCATCCAAAGACCGCTTGTTTTTGGCGAAGGCGGGCGGGTCGCAGATGACCGTGCCGAAGCGCCTGCCCGCATGGACATAGTCCTTGACCAGGTCGAAGACGTTGGCTTCTGAGGTGGTGATGCGATCTTCCACGCCGTTCAGGGCGGCGTTTTGCCGGAGCATGGCAAGGGCGTCGGCGGAGACATCCACAGCCTCGACGGAAGATGCCCCATAGAGCGCCGCGTGGATCGCAAACCCGCCGGTGTGGCTGCACAGATCCAGAACGGGCCTGCCCGGGCAATAGGGACGGATGCGGCCCCGGTTTTCCTGCTGATCGAGGAAATGGCCGGTCTTCTGGCCGCCTGGGATATCAACCAGCATCCTGGCCTCGTGCTCCAGGATCTCCACCTGCGGCGGAACGTCGCCGTAGACACAGGCCGTGATCTGGAGCAGTCCCTCCTTTTCGCGGACCGGGACGTCGTCGCGCTCGTAGATCCCCTTCGGTTGAAAGAGCTCCGCAAGGCAGTCGATCACCGTCTGCTTCCAGCGCTCCATACCCAGACTGACGATCTGAAAAGAGAGATAGTCTCCGAATTTGTCCACGGTCAGACCGGGCAGACCGTCGCTGTCGCCGAAGACGACGCGGCAGGCATTGGAAAAGCCAAGGCTTTTCCGATAGTTCCATGCCCGCTCGATGCGCGCGCGGAAGAAGGCATCGTCGATCACGGCATCCCGGTCGCGGCTGAGCAGACGGACCGTGATCCGGGAGGCTGCATTGAAAAAGCCCCATGCCAGGAACCTGCCCTGGTGGTCGATGACCTCCACCACGTCGCCGTTGTGGCAGTCCTCATCCACCCAGTTGATCTCATTGTCAAAAATCCAGAGGCAGCCGGCGCGGACATCCGCCTCCTCGCCCCGGCGGAGGCATACCTGCCCGGCCTCCATCATGCTTCGGATGCCCGGGTCTGGATGAAGTGCCAGGCGTCCCGGCACATATCGTCCACGGTTTTTTCTGCGCGCCAGTTCAGAATGTCGTGTGCCTTCCGGGCGTTGGCATAGACTTCGGCCAGGTCGCCGTCACGGCGACCGCCGATGACATAGGGCACAGGAACGCCGTTCACGGACTGGAATGCGTTGACCAGCTCCAGGACGGAGACGCCGTCGCCGGTGCCAAGATTGAACGCCTCGGCTCCGACATGGTCCTGCGCGTATTTCAGCGCGGAGATGTGACCCTTGGCCAGGTCCACCACATGCAGGTAGTCGCGCAGGCAGGTGCCGTCGCGGGTCGGGTAGTCGTCTCCGAAAATCGTCAGCTGGGGCAGCTGCTTGGCGGCCACGCGGGCCACGTAGGGCATCAGATTGTTTGGGATGCCATTGGGATCGTCGCCCAAAAGGCCGGACTCATGTGCACCAATGGGGTTGAAGTAGCGCAGAAGGACAGCGGTAAACTCCGGGTTGGCAGCGCACTCATCGCGCAGGATCTGCTCGATCATGACCTTCGTCCAGCCATAGGGGTTGGTGGCAGAGGTGTCCATGTCCTCGGTGTAGGGGCAAGCGTTCTTGGGGCCGTAAACCGTGGCGGAGGAGGAAAAGACGAAGCGGGTGCAGCCGTGGCGCTTCATGGTCTCCAGCAGGGTCAGGGTGGTGTCCAGATTGTTGCGGTAGTAGCGCAGCGGAATCCGGCAGCTCTCGCCCACGGCCTTGAGACCTGCAAAGTGAATGACAGCCTCGATTGGATGGGCCGCGAAGACGGCCTCGAGCGCCTCGGCGTCTGCAACATCCAGCTCGCAGACCACGGGCCGCTTGCCGGTGATGCGCTCGATGCGCGCGGGGACGTCCCGGCTGGAATTGCAGAAATTGTCGGCGATGACGACGTCATAGCCCTCGTTGAGCAGCTCCACACAGGTGTGAGAGCCGATATAACCGGCGCCGCCGGTGACTAAAATGGTCATTTCGTGTACCTCCTGAAAAGCAATTGTCGGTATGCATGCTTACAGTTAGTGTATCACAACGAAACATGGAATGCAAGAGCGCAAATAAAAAGAAAAAAAGCAAAAAAGCTGTTGACAAATCAGCCTTTTTCCGCTAAAATAATACGGCTTGCGTGAGCAGGCACAATCCCCTTGCCGCTGAGGGATTCAGCGGCCGAAAGACCAAAAGGAGGTGCAAACAATCATGGCTAAGATTTCCGCAAAGTACGAGGTTCTCTACATCATCGATCCCGATCTGGGTGAAGAGGGTATTGCAGCGCTCGTGGAAAAATTCAAGGCTCTGGTGGAGGCGGAGGGTACTCTGACCAACATCGAGGAGTGGGGCAAGCGTCGGCTGGCCTATCTCGTCAATGACAAGCCCGAAGGCTACTATGTTCTGATGAACATTGAGAGCAAGCCCGAGCTTCCCGCTGAGCTGGACCGCGTGTTCAAGATCACCGACGGCATTATGCGTTCCCTGATCACGGTTGTGGAAGAGTAAGGAGGCAAATCCATGCTGAACCACATTGTTCTGATGGGCCGTCTGGTTCGTGATCCCGAGCTCCGGCACACCGGCAGCGGCGTGCCTGTCGCGACCTTCCGCATTGCGGTGGACCGCGATTTCGGCAATCGGGAGACCGGCGAGCGCGAGGCCGATTTCATCGACGTCGTCGCTTGGAGAAGCACCGGAGAGTTCGTCAGCAAGTATTTTGCCAAGGGCCGTATGGCTGTCGTTTCGGGCCGTCTGCAGATGCGGAACTGGACCGACAAGGAAGGCGGCAAACGGACCTCAGCCGAGGTCGTAGCGGATAACGTCTATTTCGGCGATTCCAAGCGCGACGGCGATGGCGGCAGCTACAATGGCAACAGCTACGCCGGCGGCAGCAGCTATGGCAACGGCGGCAATTCCTACCGCTCCTACAACGACTCCAACAGCGCCCCCGCGGCCGGCAGCAGCTATGCCGCCCCCGCAGCGCCCGCAGCGTCGGACTTCGCAATGCTCGAGGACGACGACAGCGAGCTTCCGTTCTAATTGAATTTTTCACATGAGACTGTAAAAAAGGAGGTTCCGATCATGGCCAATGATTCCAGAGTGAGACCGCACAAGCGCAAGAAGGTTTGCCAGTTCTGCGTGGATAAGGTCACCTCGATCGACTATAAGGATACCGCAAAGCTCCGCCGCTTCATTTCTGAGCGCGGCAAGATTCTGCCCCGCCGCACCACCGGCACCTGCGCTGCCCACCAGCGCCAGCTGACCGTGGCCATCAAGCGCGCCCGTCAGATCGCTTTGCTCCCCTACGTCGAGGACTAATTCTAAAATTCAATTATAAGGTTAATTGAATTTTGCTGCGCTTCGCGCAGCCTTTCCAGCACATCGTGCTGGAAAGCCGCCTCATGCTATCATTGATAAAAAGTTACCTTTTTATCAAAAGATAGTATAAAACGTCAAAAATTTGCCCGCTGTCGAAAGGCAGCGGGCAATTTTTATCGATGCACTCAAAAACCCCCGCCGGAGGATCCGACGGGGGCCTTTGAGAAAAGAAGAGAAGAAATGAAAAGTACAGCGGCATTGGTCGCTTCCACTTACATTTACATCATAAAGGATAATTGTAAAAAAGGTGTGAATGACTTGGAAACAAACTTAAAAAGAATTATGAACGGTATGCCGCAAGGTGCTTTTCAGGGTACTGCGCGTACTGCGTGGACCTCCGGATAACCGGCTTGGAGGGCCAGGGCCGCTCGGCCGGCAGTCTGCGCGTCGTCAAACAGGCCGAAGACCACGGAGCCGGTACCGGTCAGCCTGGCGCCGAGGGCACCGCAGTCCAGCAATGCGCGGCGAATGTCCTGCACCACCGGGTAGGCTTCGCTGACCGTCGGCTCAAAGGCATTCTCCAGAAGGCGGCCGACAGCGGGTAAGTCCCCCGCAGCCAGGGCTGCCTCCATGGCTCGGTTATCGGGCCGCGCCGTCACGCCGACAGCGTCTACCGTGCGGAACAGTGCCGGTGTGGAGATGGCAAAGTCCGGCTTGACCAAGACAAAGCAGGCTTCGGCCGGCAGGTCGGGCAAGCGGGAGAGAACCTCTCCCCTGCCCTTTGCCAGGGCAACGCCGCCGAAGAGACAGTAGGGTACATCGCTGCCCACCGTGAGGCCGATGGAACGAAGCTGGATCTCTGTAAAACAACGATAGTGGTCGTTCAGCAGGCGCAGCACCGCTGCCGCGTCGCTGGACCCGCCGGCCATTCCGGCCTGGGCAGGGATGGCCTTTTGGATCTCGATGGATATGCCATTCGGGGAACAGCCTGCAGCGTCAAAGAATGCCTTTGCGGCCTTCCAGCAGAGGTTGCCCGCCCCGTCCGGAATCCCGGGCCGATCGCAGACGACGGACCAGGGACGTCCGGTTTCCAGTGACAGCGTAAGCCTGTCACACAGGTCCACCGAGCACATCACCATTTCCAGCTCATGATAGCCGTCGGCACGCTGACCCAGGATATCCAGGGTCAGGTTCAGCTTGCCGCAGGCGCCGCCTTGCAGGGTGATCACTTGATTTTGCGGGCTTCGAGATAGTAGCGCTTCTCTCTGGCGTGGCCCATGGAGAAGGTCTTGCGGGGCAGGATTCCGTCGGCAATGACGCCGCGGAAGAGCTGGCTCTTTTCCATTGCGGGCAGCAGGAAGCCGATGGAGTCGGGCTGCTTGGCCAGGTCGATCAGCACGTCGTCGTCATGGATGTAGTCGATCTCGCCGGCATGCTCCTTGAGATACTTGTCCAGGAAGGTCTGCAGCGCACCGACTGCCAGCTGGCTCTTGGCCTTGTCCAGATAGACAACGCCGGACTTCTCGCCGATATACCACTTGACGGGGAAACCGCCCTCGGCGCACCAGGTCGCCTCCAGCTCCTTGAGCAGGGCCTCGGGATCGGTCTTGGCGATGATACGATGGATGGGCTCGAAGACCTGGGCCGCATCGTGGATGTTCTCCAGCTCCACCAGGGCGAAGCGGGCGGGATGGTTGGACAGATCCTCACCGGGATGGTTGGCCTTGAGCTCCTCATAGCAGCTCTTGGCAGTGGCAAGGCTGTGGTTGCCGTCGCCGACAGCGAAGACCATGGGGATGCCCTTCAGGCCCTCATACTTCTTGCCGACGGTGGCAGTATACTCGGTCAGACGGTCTTCAAATGCCTTGACCTCGTCGCCCTCGACGAGCCAGCCTGTGATGTGACCGCCGCCCTCCATGAGGTCGAAGTCGTAGAGCTTTTTCAGGCTGTCCTTCTTGGCGGCGATCGGCTCGATCAGGACCTTATCATGGTCGTCGGCCAGCATCAGGATGTGGGGCAGCTCGATGGGAGCGTCGCGGCGGACTCTCTGACGCGGCGGAATGCGCTCGACCACGGTGCGCTCGGTGGCACGGATCGCGGAGGTGGAGCCGGTGGAGTAGTCGTAGGCGTCCAGATCGACCATGCCCATCAGGCCGGTACGGATGGAGCCGTTTTCCAGAGTACGCTCGACCAGAACGAAGCTGTTCGGATAGGTGACAAAGACGTCGTTCTTGAGATACTCAGCCATGGTCTCGTTGATGAGCTTGGTGTGGGCAGCCTCAGAGGGCGTGCCAAGCTCTGCCTCAGGGAGAATCAGGTTGATGGTGGAGGCGCTGCCCTCCGCGTTCTTGCGGACGCGATCCCAGTAGGCCTGATCGGAGGTGAACTGGTCGCAGGCGATGACAGCCCACTTCTCCATCGGAGCGTTCTTGGGCAGCAGAATGTCAGCAGGTAAAAAAGCGTTCATGAATCATACCTCACTTGTCGGTGAATTTTGGACGTTTCAATTATAACAAATGCGGCAGATAAATGCAACCCGGATTTGTAAAAATCGCATAGAAATCTCGGAATAATTGTATGCTGTATAAAAACGCCCAGGGCTGGACAAACTGTAGCGCAACAAACTCACAAGGAGGCTGTCAAATGGATACAGCTGCATTACTCATTACCATCATCGGCGCTCTGAACTGGGGGCTGATCTCAGTCTTTCAGTTCGATCTGGTCGCCTGGATCGGCGGCGGTCAGGATGCGGTGCTCAGCCGCATCATCTACGGAATCGTGGCGCTGGCCGGCATCTGGTGCATCTCACTGCTCTTCCGCAATCGCACCGAGGCACTGGCAGAGTGATATGGAAGCAGCAGGGGCTGTGTCGTTTCGTTGAGAAACGGCACAGCCCTGTTGTTTTGTGCTCAGCGCTTCGTGCGCAGGATCAGCTCGCCGTTGACAGCGTCCACCGTGATGGTCTCACCGGGCAGGATACTGCCCTCCAGGACCTTCTTGGCGATCATGGTCTCCACCGTGTGCTGAACGTAGCGGCGAAGCGGTCTGGCGCCGAAGGCGGGGTCAAAAGACTTATCGATGATTTCGGTCTTGGCGGCATCAGTCAGCTCGCAGCGGAGCTGCTTATCCAGCAGGCGAGCGTTGAGCTGATTGATCTGCAGGTCGATGATCTTGGTAATGTTCTCGCGTGTCAGGGGCTTGTAGAAGACGATTTCATCCAGGCGGTTCAGGAACTCGGGCCGGAAGGTCTTTTTCAGCAGGCTCTCAACCTGGCCGCGGGCGAGATCACTGATTTCTCCGTTCTCGTCGATGCCGTCGAGCAGATACTGGGAGCCGAGGTTGGAGGTCAGGATGATGATCGTATTCTTGAAATCCACGACACGGCCCTGAGAGTCGGTCAGACGACCGTCGTCCAGGATCTGCAGCAGGATGTTGAAGACGTCCGGGTGGGCCTTCTCCACCTCGTCAAAGAGGATAACGGAGTAGGGCTTGCGGCGGACGGCCTCGGTGAGCTGACCGCCCTCCTCATAGCCCACATAGCCGGGAGGCGCTCCGATCAGACGAGAGACGCTGAACTTCTCCATATATTCAGTCATGTCGATGCGGACCAGGTTTTTCTCGTCGTCGAAGAGGTCGGCGGCCAGCGCCTTGGCCAGCTCGGTCTTACCGACGCCGGTCGGCCCGAGGAAGAAGAAGGATCCGATGGGACGCTTGGGATCCTGAATGCCTGCGCGGGAACGCTGGATGGCCTCGGTGACCACACGGACGGCCTCGTCCTGACCCACGACGCGGCGGTGGAGGCGCTCGTCGAGGTGCAGGAGCTTCTCACGTTCGCCCTGGACCAGCTTGGCAACGGGAATTCCGGTCCAGCGCTCGATGATTTTGGCGATCTCCTCCTCGGTCACGCGGTTGCGGAGCAGGCTCTCCTCCTTGGCCGACTGGGCCAGGCGTTCTTCCTCCTCGAGCTGCTTCTTGGCCTCTGGCAGGTCGCCGTACTTGAGCTTTGCTGCGGCCTCGAGGTCATAGGCCTGCTCGGCCTTCTCGATGTCGGCGTTGATCTTCTCGATCCGCTCGCGCAGGGACTGGACCTTGGAGATCGCGTCCTTCTCGTTCTCCCACTTCATCTTCATGGCGTTGAACTTGTCGCGCTGCTCTGCCAGCTCCTTCTGCAGCTCGGCCAGACGGCCGATACTGAGCTCGTCGTCCTCGTTTTTAAGAGCGGCTTCTTCGATCTCCAACTGGATGATCTTGCGGCGGACGGTGTCCAGCTCGGAGGGCATGGAGTCCATCTCGGTGCGGATCATGGCGCAGGCCTCATCGATCAGGTCGATGGCCTTGTCGGGGAGGAAGCGATCGGTGATATAGCGGTCGGACAGCTTGACCGCAGCGATGATGGCGGGGTCGGTGATCTTGACGCCGTGGAAGACCTCGTAGCGCTCCTCCAGGCCGCGGAGGATGGCGATCGTATCCTCCACGCTGGGCTCGTCCACCTTGACCGGCTGGAAGCGGCGCTCCAGGGCGGGGTCCTTTTCGATGTACTGCCGGTACTCATCCAGGGTCGTCGCACCGAGGCAGTGCAGCTCGCCGCGGGCCAGCATGGGCTTGAGCAGGTTGCTCGCATCCATGGAGCCCTCGGTTTTGCCAGCGCCGACGATGGTGTGCAGCTCGTCGATAAAGAGCAGGATCTTGCCCTCGCTGCGCTTGATCTCGTTCAGGACCGCCTTCAGACGTTCCTCAAACTCGCCGCGGAACTTTGCGCCGGCAATCAGTGCTCCCATGTCCAGAGAGAAGATGGTCTTATCCTGGAGACTCTTGGGCACGTCCTTGCGAACGATGCGCTGGGCCAGGCCCTCAACGATGGCCGTCTTGCCCACACCGGGCTCACCGATCAGGACCGGGTTGTTTTTCGTCTTGCGGGAGAGGATCCGGATCAGGTTGCGGATCTCCTCGTCTCGGCCGATGACCGGGTCCATCTTCTGTTCCCGGGCCCGCTGGACCAGATCGGTGCCGAATTTCTCCAGGGCCTCATAGGTGTCCTCAGGGTTGTCGGAGGTCACGCGCTGGCTGCCGCGGACCTCAGAGAGAGCCTTCAGTGCCTCCTCGCGCTGGATCTGGTAGGTGGCAAAGAGCTTCTGGACTGCGGCGTCGGGCCGGTCGATCATGGCCAGGAAGAGGTGCTCCACCGAGACAAAGTCGTCCTTCATGGACTCCGCCACAGCTTCGGCCTGATTGAACAACTGATCCACCGACCGGGCAATATAGTACTTGCCGGCCTCCCGACCGGAGCCGGTAACGGCAGGAAGCTGACGCAGCTTTTCCTCCACCGCGGCATCCAGGCTCTCAGGGGTCTTGCCCATCCGCTTGAGCAGCTGGGGAATCAGGCCCTTCTCCTGTCGCAGCAAGGAGGCCAGCAGGTGGAGCTGTTCGATCTGCTGGTGGTTGTGGTCAAGGGCAATGGTCTGCGCCTGCTGTATGGCTTCCATGGATTTTTGGGTATACTTATTGGCATTCATAGCAATATCTCCCTTCTGCGGCGTGGAACAGCGCATCCAAAGCGTCCGCTGTCCGTCCGCAACCGTATTTAGCACTCATGTATAAGGAGTGCTAACCCTTTTGTCCACATCATATACCTTACAGCCAAAATTGTCAAGGCATTCGTTGAAAATTTACATTTTATTTGTTTTTATGTTAACTTAACAGTTTTTTAAAATAAAACAACTTTTTTTCTTAATATTTGCCGGGTAAAATAACATCATAAAGTTGTTTTCATTTTCTTTTCATTCCTCCTTTCTTTTTAAACGTACCCGGAAGCCTCGGCTTCCGGGTATCTGTTTTTCAGATGGTCCCGGGCCGGTGGGCATCACGCCCAACCCGTCCCGTCCAATAAGCAGCGTGGAAATTCCTGCCCCGGACGAAAGGCAACGTGGCCTAAGTTCTTTTGCAGGAGTTCTGTCGGCGTCATGATTTCTTCGTTACGCCGTCGCCGTAAATGGTGGACCATTCGTATTTCATGGAGATTGGGACCCTTTTTCTTTCTTCAAGGGTGTTCCTCTTCTTTCTGATGCGTCGATTCAAATCCGGGGATTCCCGGTGATTTCCAATTTGTCCGGCTCCACGTGGCAGGGCAGACACAGGATCTGCACCCCTGCCTGTTTTGCCGCCTCCAGAGCCGCAGCAAAGGCAGGATCCGTCTCCTTGTTGGGCAGCACAAGCTTCATTCCGTCCGCCTGCATGACAAAGGCCACAGCGGCGTGATAGCCCCGGGCAGCCGCTCCGGTGAGCTCCTTCAGGTGCTTCGTGCCCCGCTCCGTGGGCGCGTCGGGGAAATAGCCGATCCCCTCCCGCTCCAGAGTGCAGCCCTTGACTTCCAGCAGGTATTTCTCACTGCCCCGTTCCATATAGAAGTCAATCCGGGACAGACCAAAGGGGTATTCCGGAATGATCCGGTCAAAGCCCTGTTTTGTCAGCCACTCCCCTGCTGCGACGTTCGGCGCCTGGCTGTCGATGTTGAACAGTACGCCGCTGCTTTTCCGGACGGCGATCAGGTCATATTTCGTTTTCCGCGCAGGGTTGTCCGACTTTGCCAGCCAAACCTCCGCCCCGGGCACCAGCAGCTCCCGACACCGCCCCGTGTTCTTCACATGGACGGTTTCTTCCAGCCCGCTGATCTCCACCCGGGCAATAAACCGATTGGGCCGCGCCAGAAATACCCCACGGCAAATATTGTGATAAATCATAGACGTTCCGTTCTGTTCGGAAGGCTTCCCCGTTCTCGCACGCAAAGCAGCCCCTCTGCTCCGATCGGCAGACGGTTTTTCTCCCCTCAGGCCAGGCCGCAGATCAGATTCTGATAGAAATCCACTGCGCCGGGGAGACAGCCGGATTCGATGTTCTCGTTGACGCCGTGCATGCCCTTCATCTGCTCGGGGCCGTAGATCACGGGAGCAAACCGGATCACGTTGTCACAGATGGCCTGGTAGAACCGGGCGTCGGTGGCGCCGGTCATCACATAGGGGCAGGCGGGCAGGCCGGGGAAGGTCTGCTCCACGATCCGGGTCGCGTACTGCCAGACCTCGCCGGAAATGTCCGTGGCGGAGGTGTAGTCGCTGGCAGCCCGGACCTCCGTCTCCAGGCCGTATTCTGCGGCCAGCTCCCGGATGATCCGCAGGCTCTCGTCCATGCCCTGATGGGGGATGAAGCGCATATTGGCCCAGAGGGTGGCCTCCTGGGGCAGGACGTTGCAGGCGTCGGAGCCGGACTGCATCGTAAAGGCAACCGTGGTTTTCAGCAGAGCGCCGGCCTGGGGGGAGAGCTTCGGCATCACGAGCTTCAAAAGAGGCCCGAACAGCCAGATATTCCCGAAGAGCAGCCGCAGGCCAAAGCCCGCGTAGGGAGAGAGCCGGGTGAACATGGCCTTCACCTCGGGCTCGAATTGCTTTTTGAAGGGAGAGCGTCGCTCTACCCGGTCAACGAATGCCGCCAAACGGGCAATGGGGCTGTGAGCAGGGGGCGCGCTGGCGTGGCCGCCCTGGGAGCGGGCTGTGAACTTCACGTCGGCCTTGCCCTTCTCAAAGACGCCCATCATAGCAAAGTTCCCGGGGATCCCGGCGATGGGATCCGTGATGATGCCGCCGCCCTCGTCGCAGACCAGCCAGGGCTTCACGCCCCGGCGCGTCAGCTCGTCCACCAGCTTTTTGCAGCCGGGGCCGGCCCACTCCTCGGTGCAGGAGGAGGAGAGGTACACGTCCTGCGCCGGGACGAAGCCCTGGGCCAGCAGCTCCTCCACCGCCTCAAAAAAGGCGAAAACGGAACATTTCGTATCCGAGCTGCCCCGGCCCCAGACCTTGCCGCCCTCGACGTCGCCGGAGAAGGGCGCGTGGCTCCACTCCCCTTCCGCCGGGACCACGTCCTGATGGCTCATGAGGACGATGGGTTTTTCGCTGCGCTTGCCCTTCCAGTAAAAGAGCAGGTTCCCGTCCAGCTCCGTCTTTTCGAGATTGTCATGGACCAGCGGAAAGAGCTCAGCCAGCAGCTGATGAAAGCCCAGAAACTTCTCCCGCTGGTTTTCTTCGGGCACCGAGACGGTTTCGTACCGTACCATGCGGGAAAGTGCCTGCGCGTAACGCTCCGCCCGGGCGGGGTCCGGGTCGGGCTGATAGGTCGAGACCTTGTGTCCTGCCAACAGAGTCCGCAGGACGGCGATGCCCAGCAGCAGCACGATCAGCCCCAGCAGACCCAACAGCACATAGACGATCCACATCATTTCCCGCTGCCTCCCGATTTCTTATACTTCAGCCAGGCCAGGAGGATCACCAGAGCGCCGCTGGGCAGGATCATAAAGCTGGTGGAGGAGATCAGGCCGGGAACCAGAAGAAAGAGCAGGCTCATGACCAGCAGGGGCAGGGCTGCGACATCCAGGTTTCTGCGGAAATACTTGTATGCCATCGCGCCGAAGAGAGCCGGGACCACGTTATCGAAGGCCGGAGCCAGGGTCGGCGACTGGAGCAGGGGCTGCAGCGGGATCAGCAGCGCGACGCCCACCGCCAGCACCAGGATCGTCACCAGCGAGGAGGTGGCAATCGAGAGCGTCGAGATGATCTCGTTTTCCGGCGTGCCTGCCTTTACGCCCACGATGTCCCGGGCATTGACGGCGCAGGGAATCTTCATGTTGATGAGGTTGCCGGTGATGAAGGCCAGATAGCCGCCTCCGGCCCCCAGCATCGGCGTATAGACCAGCCATTCGGCGATGCAGCTCACGAACCAGACCAGACCGATGGCCAAAAAGCCGCTCCCGGTGGCCTTCAGATCCGGGGAGGTTCCCAGATAGCCGCCGATCACGAAGGGGACACCCAGCAGGAGCACCAGGGTAATGATGCTGGCGATCCGGCCGAAGAGATGGGTCCTTTTGTTATAGGCCTCGAAGAGGGCCTTTTTTTCTTCGTCAAAAGCAGAGATTTCCGCCGCGGGAAGATGATTCTCGTTCATGTTGACGCCCCCCTTCTCAGAGTCTGCCCAGCAGGACAGCGATGGCCATGGCCAACAGCATGCTGCCCGCGATGGAGAAGCTCTCCACCCAGGCTCGCTTCTTCTTTTCTGCCAGCCACACGAAGCCCGCCATAGCCAGGCTCGCCGCCAGGACCACAGCCAGGGGCAGCCAGGAGCCGGTAAACGTAAAGCGTCCGTTTCCGGAGACAAAGCCGCCGATATAGCTGCCCAGATAGGCGCAGATCAGGCCGATGAACATGGCGGTCATGGCCTTGTCGCCAAAGCCGGAAGTCCCGGCGCTCTTCCCGCTCCCGCTGCCGAGGCGTTTGAGATAGCGCTTGTTGAAGAGCGTGGAGAAAACCATGCCCCACATGATGCACAGGCTCATCAGCAGGCAGATCGTGACGAAGCCCCGGGCCGTCATGGTGGTGGCGGAAAGGCCGCCCAGCCCCGCCTGCTCCGCGGCGGCGGTGGCCACCTGGGTCTCATAGTGCAGGGCCCCGATCACTGACAGCCGCAGCCAGGGCCAGGGCGTGCCCA
Organism: uncultured Clostridia bacterium; assembly: GCA_946186225.1. Taxonomy (GTDB): domain Bacteria; phylum Bacillota; class Clostridia; order Oscillospirales; family Oscillospiraceae; genus JAFRPC01. The sequence goes on along the minus strand of CAMHMK010000023.1, from coordinate 4,027 downwards.
GACTGCCGGACAGGGCGATGACACCCAGCAGAATGCCCACGCTGGGCAGCAGGGTGAAGGTGGCGCTGGCAGTGATGACCCGCTTCATTTTGGTGGTGTCGATGCCCATGGCCTTGCCCGCCCGGTAGGCCCGGATCAGAAAGAACAGGCTGACCGCCGCAATAAAGAGGATGATCGCCCCGCAGACGATGTAGAGAAAGGGACTGTTGAGTTGCGAAAGGATCGACATACGCAGGACCTCCTTTGATCCCCGGACCTGACCGGCCCGTTTACTTTGATTCTCCTTGAATGACCGGAAAATCCGAAAACAAGGATGAAACTGATTATGAAGTCATTTGGCGCCGAGCTGCTCCAGGCGGTAGACGTCCGTTCTGCGGTGGGCCAGCAGCGGCAGCTCCGCCCGGATCTGATCCACCAGGTCCAGATCCAGCTCCACGAACCGGATTTCTTCGGCTTCTTCCATTTGCATTACGACCCTTCCCCAGGGATCCGTGACGATGGAGTGACCCCAGGCATGGTAGCCGGCCTCCATATCTCGGGCCGGAGAGGTGGCGACGCAGAACACCTGGTTGTCCACCGCCCGCTGCCGGAACAGGAGCTCCCAATGGGCCGGGCCGGTGGTCATGTTAAAGGCGGCGGGCACAAGGATCAGCTTCGCTCCACGATCCACCATCAGCCGGAACAGCTCCGGGAACCGGGCGTCGTAGCAGATGCAGAGGCCCATCTTGCAGAACTCCGTGTTGAACACCGTGACCCGATCTCCCGCGGTCAGGGTCGCAGATTCCATAAAGTGCTGGCCGCCGGTGATCCGGATGTCGAACAGGTGCATCTTGCGGTGCCTGGCTGCTTCCCTGCCGGAGCGGTCAAAGACGTAGGCAGTGTTGTAGACCTTACCGTCCCCGTACTCCGCAATGGACCCGCCGGAGAGCCAGATCCCATATTCCGCGGCAAGCTCCGAGAGAAGCTGCCAGGATGGTCCGAACCGCGGCTCGGCGAAGGAAGGAAACAGCTCCTGCTGATAGGGCCCGTTCCAGATCTCCGGCAGCGTCACAAGGTCGATCCCCTGCCCCGCCGCCTGCTCCACCATCGCCCGGATCTGTTCTCTGCGCTCCTCCGCGGACCCCCGCAACAGGGCCTGAAGCATCGCAATCCGTATCTTGTTCATGCAAAATCGCCTCCCGGAGCAATCTCACGTTCCGAATGCCTTTTCATAAAGAGGTATGTCACAAGTCGCTTCTGTTATTTTGCCGTCATCAAAGGCTATCCGCCTACCGGAAGAAGCCGGGGATGGCAAAACAGCGGCAGAATATTCTCCACCAGCTCGATCAGCTCGTCCATCTCCTGCACCCGGTCCCCTGCGGCGGCACGGAAACCCTGTTTTACGCAACGAACAAATCTCCACACCAATAATACACGCCCTCCTGCCTTGGATCATTTGTATAATTCAGATTGACTTTGACCGTGTATTCATAGTCTTCTCCAAGTACATTGCTGTTTACCTTCAGTTCAATACTCGCCTGATTCTCATTCATAGTAAAATCATTCAGATTCAGTGTGACATCTGTTTTCAGGAGCATGGACAGTGTTTTAGATCCGGTTTCGCACAATTCTTGATAAGCTGCATCTCTTTCCGCATTCCATGCTTCGCTATCAGGCTCCGTACTTGTTGCTTGGAAGGCATCAAACCAACCGTTTGCTGAAAGAGAAACATACGTTGGGGTGCCATTTTCATCATCAAAAGCAGAATAACTCAACTGCAGATACGGTCTTGCGTAGTTGTCGTTATCTGCAAGATTGGTATACGTACAATACATGTTGTAATAGAATTCGTCCGGGTCATTATATCTGTTCCACTGTAACTCATGGTCGTAATCGAACGATTCCAACTGCGTTCCAATACTTCCATCATGGCAATGCGCAAAGTATTCCTTCATATTCGTATCGCCCATAGGAGATTCGAACGGAATCCCAAGCGTTATAAAACAATTATGCTTTGTGTCCGCATACTTGGTGTCACAGGTTTCTTCCTTGGAATATTCCTGCCACAGTGCTTCCAGATCGTCGTCAAATGTAAACGCTTCAATGCTGACAGAGAATTCGGCACACCAGACCCTTCCATCTCCATCTACACTGATCTCTCTTTCAATTTCATAATTATAGCCATCACAATCCGGATCATGATCTGCGCTCATTTGATCCTCGATGTCATCAGACGCAATATCATCCTCTTCAGAATAATATACCGCAATGGTTGCCAGCTTTTCTCCGACGAGCTCCCTGAGAACCTCATAGGCATAATCCTGACTGATTGCCATATTCTCGTCTTCGTCGTCATCTGTGAAGATGACGCAGATTTTATTGGTTCCATTGACGCCAAGCTCACCGGTTTGAATCATGATATCTCTGCCGGTTTCTTTCACCCTGAAGCCTCTGATAAACTCGTTGTCACAACGATTCCATTCATCGTAATATCTGATTCTTTCCCTCTCATACGGATACAGTTTTGTGGTTTCATCGACGAAATTGATCGCCTTCAATTTCGCGAGCAATTCATCGTATCCGTAGTTGAATGGGGATTGCAGCATGTTAACAGTTTTTGTTTCACCCGCAATTGTTACAGTTGTGTCCTGGTACTCTGCCGCAGGAACGTCATATTCAAATTCCCAATCAGGATCATGGATCACCTGAAATTTCCATCCGTTGATCTCTTTGTCTTCGAGATACCAGCCGCCTTCATTTGCAGGATCGTCTGTCTCATCACCATCTTGCTCCTCGAAGGTGTGCTGATTGTTTGCAGTGTTTTCAGCTTCAATTTCAGATGAATTGTTGGGCTTATGGGGGTTGCTGTCATTTTTGTTGGAACAAGCAGCACAGGTCAGCAGCATCACAACTACCAACAGCATACAAAAATTTTCTTTTCATCCTATAGCCTCCTAAATATTTTTTTCTTTTTTGTTCGGATCCGTTATCTCTGCGTTTGCTTTTCAGGATTCACATCCAAAAGGGCAATGAAATGACGGTCTTGGGGAAACAGTCTCATGAAATCCGTACCTCGCAGATCTCCGGGCGGTTGAAAATGCGTGGGACCCATCCGTGACCGGAGAGGCCGCCGGAGATGACCAGTTGAATATTGCCCGGGCTGAAATAGCCTCGGTCATAGTCCGGGAACCAGCCCTGCATGGGGGCATAGAGGCCGCCAAAAAATGGCAGGCGGATCACGCCGCCGTGGGTATGGCCGCTGAGGAAGAGGTCGATGTCCCAGTCCTTGTACGCTTCAACGAAGATGATGGTATCCGGCAAATGCGCCAGGACGATGGTGGGAAGGCCGGTGGCCTGCATTTCCGTCATCAGACGATACTCCGGGGAGCTGCGGTAGACCTCCTTGGTGCGGCCAAAGGGATAGAGATGCCCCAAGGTGCCACCCAGGCAGATCCGATTGCCGGCAATTTCGGCAGTGACGCATGTCTCGTCCAGCAGCACCGCGCCGGTCTCATTAATCAGCGGAGCCAGATCCTTGCCGCCGTTGGCCATGTACTGCTTCTCATGGTTGCCGTAGGAGACGTAGACCGGGGCAATGGTTTGCAGCTTCTCCAGCAGAGCCAGGAAGCGTTCCACCTCGGCGTCGTCCGCTTCGCCGTTGATCATGTCCCCCACTGAAAAAAACACGTCGGGCTTCTGCTCCCGGATCTTCTCCAGCAGCCGCTCGTTGTCCGCGCCGTACTGCTTGTCGTGAAGGTCAGTGAGCAATACCGCCGTAAAAGGGTGCTCGATCCCATCGATTTTTACATCATATTCGCTGACGGAAAGGCTGAACGAACAGACGATCGCCGAGATCCCGACAGCGATGATGCTGACAAAGATCACCGCCGCCAGAATCAGCAAAATTAGCCGGACGCGCTTCCGGATATGCGAAGCGCGTCCAATGTTTTCCAAACGGTTTTTCATAGCAATCACAATATCCCCGTTTCCGTTCGCTTCTTTTACCGCGATGGTTTTGATCCATATCGCGCAGAAGAGGATGACTGAC
>CAMHMK010000022.1 GCA_946186225.1 uncultured Clostridia bacterium | reverse complement strand
CAAGGAACGGGTTCGTACCGATCGGTACGAACCCGTTTTGAGCGAGAGCAATGAAACTATGAAAACATGAAAACATGAAAATATTTCGGTGTCCCTTCGGGACGATTGAATTCCATGTTCCAGATCGTTGATCTGGAAACATACCACAATAGTTTCATAGTTTCATAGTTTCATATTTTAATATTATTCTCTCTCCGGCGCTCCGGTGTTTTGGCTCACTGATCGTCTCATAGCGTCATCGCCAGGTGGAAGCAGCCGTAGATGCCCGCGTCATTGCCCAGGGTGGCCAGGGCGAAGCGCGTGCCCTTGCAGGCGTGGAACATGTGGTGCTCGAAGCGGGGGATCAGCCCCTCCAGCAGGGCGGGGCCGGCCTTGGACATGCCGCCGCCGATCACAACCAGCTCCGGGTCCACCATGCAGCAGCCGCCGGCGATGGTCAGGCCCAGGATATCGCAGAGCTCATCCACCAGGGTGCAGGCAAGCTTGTCGCCCTCCGCGGCACAGGCGAAGACCGTGCGTGCGCTGATCTCCTCCTGATCCCGCAGGCGGGAGGGCTCGCTGCTGTGTGCCAAACGCTCCTGGGCGATCCGGCCCAGGGCGCGGGCGGAGGCATACTGCTCGGCGCAGCCGCGTTTGCCGCAGGTGCAGGGCTTGGCCTCCGGGCTTCGATCCACGGTCAGGTGACCGATCTCGCAGCCGACGCCGTGGGCGCCGTTGAGGATCCGGCCGTTCCAGATGAAGCCGCCGCCGATGCCGGTGCCGATGGTGACCATCAGCATGGACCGGCTGCCCCTGCCGCCGCCGTCATAGTATTCGCCCAGGGCCGCGACGTTCGCGTCGTTGCCCGCCTTGACCGGAAGCCCGGTCAGGGCGCCGAGGGCCCGGTGCAGATTGAAAACGTCCCAGTTCAGGTTGACGCAGCGGTTGACGTTGCCGTCGTCATCCACCGGGCCGGGGACGCCGATGCCGATGCCGCGAACCTCGGTCTTTGCAGCCCCGTGCCGGGCCAGGCAGCCGTCGATGGCCGCAGCGATGTCCGGCAAAATGGCCGCGCCGCCGTTTTCCGGCCGGGTGGGGATTTCCCAGCGCTCCACCAGTTTGCCTGTCTCTTCAAAAAAGCCCAGCTTTACGGTTGTACCGCCCACGTCCGCGCCGAACGCGTATTTCATGCTGATCGCCTCGCTTCCGTATTTTCCCCCATCCTATCACACAATCCCCCCGATTGCAAGCGCGGTTTGCAGGATCGCAGGAGTTTTCCGCCCGCGTCCCCTGTTATATAATTTTATCTGCAAAAAACTCAACTTTTCTCTTTACGAAATCGAAAACATTTGATAAAATAATCAGAGATATCCCAGCAAAGGAGACTACCACCATGCGAATGCGGAAACGAAATCATCTGGAGCCCCGAATGGAGGCCTGCAGCCCGGTCTGGATCCGGGATCCGGAGCAGCGACGAGGTCAATGGCGGACTCTCATGCCCGAGGCCAAGGCCCTGCACCTGGAGATCGGCTGCGGCAAGGGCAAGTTTACCGCAGAGATGGCGGCCCTCTACCCGGAGGTCCTCTTTCTGGCCGTGGAGCGGGTCCGGGAGGCCCTGGTCCTGGCGATGGAGAAGGCCATGAATCTGGGGCTGAAAAACGTCTTCTTCCTGGCTGTGGACGCCGCGAATTTGGAGCAGTATTTTGCCCCGGGCGAGGTGGACCGGATCTACCTGAACTTCTGCGATCCCTGGCCCAGGAGCAAGAACGCCAAGCGGCGGCTGACCTTCCACACCTTCCTGGAAAAATACCGTCTGGTCCTGAAGCCCGACGGCGACATCCACTTCAAAACCGACAACGCCGGACTCTTCCAGTGGTCGCTGGAGGAATTCGCCCGATACGGCTACCCGGTCACGAACGTCACCGACGACCTGCACAAGGACGGCGTGGTGGGCGTAATGACCGGCTACGAAGAGAAATTTTACGCACTCGGCACCCCCATTCACCGCTGTGAGATCGGGATGCCGCCCGCAGGAGGGACGGTTTCATGAAAACAAAGATCATTCTGGCCGACGACGAGGAGCGTTGGCGTCTGATCGTTCACGATTTTCTGGAAAACGAGGGCTATCAGGTTCTGGAGGCGGCCAACGGCCAGCAGGCCGTCAGCCTGCTCCGCAGCAACCCGGACACAGCCCTGGTCATTATGGACGTCATGATGCCGGTCATGGACGGGATCGCATCCTGCACCGAGATCCGCACCTTCTCCCGCGTACCGGTGCTGATGGTCACAGCCCGGGAGGATGAGGAGACCGAGATCAACGGCATGCGCTGCGGCGCGGACCAGTTCATCTCCAAGCCCATCAAGATGCGGGCCTTTATGGAACGCGTCCGTGCCCTGCTTCGCCGCTCCGAGCACCGGGAGACCATGACCTTCGGGAAGCTGGAGATCGTCCTGGCCTCCAACACGGTCCTGGCCGACGGCGTTCCGCTGGCCCTGACCCCGAAGGAATATGACCTGCTGCTCTTCCTGGCGCAGACCCCCGATGTGGTCCGCTCCCGCGAGCAGATCCTGCACGCAGTCTGGAACACCGACTATTACGGCGATGGCCGCACCGTGGACACCCATGTGAAGAATCTTCGCATGAAGCTCGGAAGCTGCGGCAGCCTGCTCCGGACCGTCCGCAGCAGGGGCTATATGCTGGAGTCCGGGAAATGAAGCGCGAGCATCGCAGGCCCAGACTCTGGGGGATGGTTGCCATCGTCGCGACCCTGTTCATGACGCTGCTGTTCGCCGGCCTTTTGTTTGCCTTCCGCTTCTCCCTGCGCACAGAATATGTGAGCGGTCTGCAGAACCGTCTGCGTGACGCGCTCGGCAGCCTCCGCACCAACGGCTTTACCCGCGAAACCGCGGAGCAGATCAATACCGATGGTGTGGGGGTCTTTCTGTATGACGAAGCGACCGGCGAGCTGATCTATCGCAGCTCCGACAAGCCCCACGCGCTTGACCTCCGGGGGAAAAAGAGCGAGGATGTTCTGATCGAGGTGCAGCACACAGCGTTTGAGTCTCTCTCTCTTCTGGTCAGCGGGCATCTGGACCGGGCGGACGGCAGCTTTTTCCTGGCCGAGCGCCACGGCAAGATTGCCGAAACCGCAGACGAAATGCTCAACAGCCGGGAGCTTTGTCTGATGGGGCGGGAAGGCGGCGCGCTGTTTGAGCTCTATCTTCCCGTGGAGAGCACCAATGCGGTCATCAATCTGGCGATCCGCTACGCCCGGTTTACCCTGGCGATCGCATTGGTGCTGGCCATGCTCGTCATCTTTGCCGCCAGCCGGTTGGCCTACCGGACCAATCGGGGCATGGCGCGCATCGCCGGCCAGCTGGCGGAGCTGGATTTCTCCGAGCGCTGTCCCCGCGCAAAGACGCGGGAGGTCGACACGCTGGCCGTCTCCATCAACCGGATGGCCGACCAGCTGGAGAAAAGCATCCGCGAGCTGCAGCAGACCAACGAGCTGCTGCAGAGAGAGCTGGCCGAGCGTACCGAGCAGCAGCGGATCACCACAGACCTCTTCGCCAACCTCTCCCACGATCTCAAGACCCCCATCGCCATCATCTCCGGCTACGCCGAGGGTCTGCAGGAGGGCCTTGCCCGAACGCCGGAGCAGCGGGGAAAATACTATCAGATGATCCTGACCGAGAGCGAGCACATGCAGGCCATCGTGAGCCGCATGATGACGGTGCGCAGCCTGGAGCAGGAGGACCCGGTCATCGAGGACTTCGACCTGGCCGCCCTGCTCAATGAGATCCTTGCGCCCTTCCAGCTGGAAATCGAGCGGCAGGGCCTGCAGCTGGAAACCGACTATTCCGCCCCGCTCCCGGTCCGCACAGACTTTGAAAGCGTTCGGCAGTCCATCCTTAACTACGTGCAGAACGCGATCTACCACATCAACAACGGCAAGCTGATCCGGATCATTGCCAAGCCCCAGGGAAATCATATTATTCTGCGCGTTCAAAACTCCTCCGCCCCGATCCCCGAGCAGGAGATCCCCAAGCTTTGGGAGAAGCTCTACCGCGGCGACAGCGCACGCCCGCGCAGCCACGGCGAGGCGGGTCTGGGTCTGGCCATCGTCCACGACAACATGGAGCGCCTGGGTCTGGAATACGGCTGCCGCAACCTCGACGGCATGGTGGAGTTCTACCTCTGCCTGCCCCGCGCCACCGGCGGGATCGGCGCAGTGGAATAAACCGGCGGAAAACCGGGAACAAACAAAGAAAGCCGTCGTCAAACAGCCGGTTCCTGCCAGACAGGGGCCGGCTGTTTGACGCATCCTGAGAGCGCTTGTCAATCCCGATTGACTTTTGCACAGGCCTGCAATATAATGAATCTGCAAAGAAATAGTCCCCCTCTGCCATACCGGAAAAGGAGGTTCTTTCCGATGAAACGCACGGTCTGTCTGCTGCTCTGCCTGGCCCTGGTGCTGAGCCTCTTCGCCGGCTGCACCGGGGGTCCGTCCTCGCCCACCGGCGAAGCTTCCGCCCCCGCCGAGAGCCGATCCCCGGAGCCCGAAACCGAGGCCGCGACCGAGACGGCCCCTGTCACCACGGCCGAGCCCGTGACCACTGCCGCGCCCCAGCCCGCCGAGCCTCTGCCGGAGATCACCTGGGCCAAGGCCTTCCGGACCAAGTCCGTCGGGGAGGGGTCCCTGGATGCGGAGCAGATCGCCTTTCTCTTCAATGGCGCGGACGGGAGCCTGAACGTCACAAACGTCTCCAAGGAGGAGGTCTATGCCAACCAGCCGGAGCGCCTGCCCCGGACCCGGTACTATGAGCAGTTCATGGCCGAGGCCCTGGTGGAGGAGCTGCTGCCTGCCATGGACTATGCCATTGCACACGGCTTCAGCCGCCTCTGCATCCCCACCGAGACCTTCAACTACGGCGACATCTACGCCTCCGCCAAGTATCTGGGCCGGACCTACATCACCAACCTCCACGGCGTCGGCGGCCTGGACATCACCAGCTTCCCCCGGGAGGACGGAAGGACTCTGACCTTTGTGCTGGTCAACATGGGCGGCATGGAGAAGGGTCAGCTCATCGAGCAGTACCGGGAGGCCGTGGCCGCCGCCCGGGAGATCGTGGACGCCATCCCCGAGGGCATGACGGAGCGGGAGCGAATGCTCTTCCTCTACCAGTGGCTCACGGACAACGTCCGCTATGATTACGACGACTACTACATGGAGCAGAACTGGTCCCTGCTTTACGACGCCCTGATCCGGCACTGCACTGTCTGCGCGGGCTACACCGAGGCCCTGTATGTGCTCGCCAACCTGGCCGGGATCGACTGCTTCACGGTTGAGGGCTTTGTCATCACGAGGGAGCAGTCCTTCGACCACATCTGGAACGTAGCGCGGATCGACGGGCAGTATTACCAGTTTGACGCCACCTGGGACGAGGGCTGCCAGCCCGCCGAGTACCAGTATTTCGGCGTCAGCTCGGACTATATGCTCGAGAACCACACGAAGTATCTGACGGCCCTCTCCGAGGAGATGCTGCCGCCCTGCCCGGACAGCCTGATGCCGGAGGCCGTGGACAGCGGCACTTCCACGGACCCCTCCTATCCGATCTACTGGTATTACCGGCTGTGCAACGCCAGGGACTGCAGCCCCCTCCGCATGTTTTCGGTCTTCGGCATTGACGAGGAGACGGTCCGGCCCGGCGAGCCCAAGGACGGCTGGATCACCACCGGGTTCTCCCTGACAGAGTTCTTCTCCCTGCTGCAGCTCCTCATGAGCGAGCAGCAGGCCCAACGCTTCCTGACGGGAAAGATCCGCAGCGAGTCGGACGGGAAGCTGATGTACCTGGTCCCGGACGAGACCGCCGTCTCGGTCCGCCTGGTCGGCCTGGAGGAGAACCCCGACGGAAGCCGGACCGCCCGCTTGATGGTCTACGCGCCCGATGGCACGATCACGGAGCGGGATGAGCGGATCACCCTGGAGGAGACTGCCGACAGCGGCATGTGGCGCATCGTCAGCGTGGACTGAGGGTCCCTTCCCGGAATTCCGCAGGGAGAACCGGAAAAAGCCCGGGACAGACGTTTTTTCCGGCAGGGCAATGTTTTCCTTGCTTTTTTTCGCCCACCCGTGTATAATACTTATCGATTTCACCAAAAGGAGGCTTCTGCATGTATGCGAACAACCAAGGCTCCGGCGAATTCGCCCGGCGCCCGGCGCACAATGCCAAAAGCAGCCGCAAAAAAATCTCGCCTGCCATTCAATGGATTCTCTCCATCGTCCTGATGGGTTTGATTTTTGCGATTTATTTTGTTCTCTGCCTGATTTTCACCCGCTTCAATCTCTTCGACCTCACGGCCGGCGCCAAGTGGATCCTGCTGATCGTGCTGGCGGCCCTGGCCCTGGCCCTGACCGTCCTGCTGGCGCTCTACGCCGACTGGAAACGGCCGGTGATCGCCCTGCTGGTCTGCCTGACGCTCTATATCCCGGCAAACTTCTCCAATCTCGGCAAGATCCCCTATTTGCGCACCCTGTGGATCCAGACCGCCTACTCCACAATGCGTCATCAGGGTCTGATGCACCTTTTCCTGCCCTGGGTCACCGAGCCCGAATGCCAGAAGGTTGAGGATGCAAAGTCCGCCCAGGTTGGCGTGAACACCACGATCGACTATGACCACGACGCGAAGGACTTCTTCCTTGCGCCCGAGACCAACCAGGAGATCATCCAGCAGATCGAGCAGGAGGATCCCGGCTTCAGCGATCTGACGCCGGAGCAGAAGAGCTTCTACGCCCTGTTCCATGAGCTCGACCGCGAATCCACCGAGGCCTATCTGGCCGAGCATCCCGCCGCCCTGGAGGACGGCTACGACAACATTCTGATCAACCACTCCGCCCTGGGCGACAAGGGCACCTCCATCCGCACCAAGTTCGGAGAAAAGGTCCTCGCCATCGACGCCGCCAACGGCATCCTGATCGTGGAGATCGAAGCCAATGACCGTCGCTCCGGCACGACCTCCCGCGCCGTTCTGGCTGTGGCGAAGGACGCGTCCCGTCTCTCCCTCTGCCCCGCGACCACCCTGCCCGCCTACGGACAGATCGTGGACAAGATCGCCCGGAACAACGGCGGCGTGCTGGCCATGACCGGCTCCGGCTTCATCGACGAGGGAGGCGTGGGCAACGGCGGCCAGATCGCCGGCTTCGCCATGTGCAGCGGCACCACTTACGGCAATCACTACGGCTACGGCTACAAGCGGATCGAGCTCCACGAGAACAACTGGTTCTATATCGCCGACGCCTACACCAACTCCGGCACAGGCACCACCGACGCCATGGAGTTCCAGCCCTCCCTCTTTGTGGACGGCATCCGCCAGGACATCGGCGCCTGGTACGAGGTCAACCCCCGCGCCTGCATCGGCCAGTCCAAGTACGGCGAGATCCTGATGCTCTGCGTGGAGGGCCGCCGGGCCGGCTCCCCGGGCTGCTCGCTGGAGACCTGCTCCGACATTCTGGCCCAGCATCACGCCGAGACTGCCATGAACTGCGACGGCGGCACCACCGCCATCCTCTGGTTCCGCGGCAACATCCTGATCCGCTGCTCCAACCCTGCCATCCCCCAGGGACGCTATCTGCCGAACGCCTGGGTCTACACGGGCAAATAAGCCCAAATATCGCATGATTGCAACCGCCGCCCGATTTGAATTCGGGCGGCGGTTTTTTGCATCGTAAGGCTACTATGTATCTTGTAAGCGGGAGGCCCAGCTTGACAAATCCGGCAACTTGTGGTAAGATACGACCGTTCGGGGCGCTTCGCGCCACGCGTCAAATCCGTCTTTTGGGGGGTCGCCGCATGAAGCTTTATCTCACGTCCGCTGCCGCGGACGCGGTCACGGATTGGAAGGGTCTGAAATCGGCGCTCTCCGGCGTCCGGGGCCTCACCCTGCTGACCGCCGTTCTGCTTCTGGTTGTCGGGATCGTGACGGTACGGATCGCCATGCACCTGATCCGCAAGGCCATGCTGAAGTCCCGGCTGGAGCAGGGTCCGATCCGCTTCATCCTCTCTGCAAGCCGCTTTGTGCTCGACTTTTTGGTGATTGTGATCGTCGCCTCCTATCTCGGCATCGACATGAGCTCCTTTGTCGCCTTGTTGAGCGTGGTTTCGCTGGCTGTTTCCCTGTCGGTGCAGAGCGTCCTTTCCAACGTGGCGGGCGGGATGATGCTGATCGGGAGCAAGCCCTTCCGCCAGGGCGACTTCGTCGCCGTGGACGGCGAGGAGGCCACCGTGGATGACATCGGGATCGTCTATACCCGGATGCACACGGTGGACAACCGCCGCGTTCTGATCCCGAATTCCAAGCTGATGGACGCCACCCTGGAAAACTACACGGCCCTGGGCAAGCGCCGCGTGGAGACGGAGGTCTCCGCCTCCTACGACTGCGACCCGCAGGCGGTGTTTGCCGCCCTGCAGAAGGCCATCGCCCGCTGCGAGCCCCTGGAGGGCGAGGAGCGGCTGACCGAGATCCAGAGCTTCGGCGACTCCGCCATCACCTACGCGGTCTGGTTCTGGATCCCCGCCGAGCGCATCATCCAGGCCCGTTTTGACATCCGCCGATACATCTGGGAGGAATTCAAGGCCGCCGGGATCGCCATGACCTACCCGCATTTGAACGTCCATTTGGACCGGGAGGAACAATGAGCCGAAAGTGGATGCGGCTGGACAACGCCGCTTTGATCTTCCCTGCCATCCGGAAGCGGCGCTGGGTGAACGTCTTCCGGCTCTCCGCCACTCTGGATGCGCCGATCGACCCGGCGATCCTGCAAGCGGCCGTAGACGATCTCAAGCCCAGATTCCCGTCCATGTACGTCCGGCTGAAAACCGGCCTGTTCTGGTATTACCTGGAAGAGATCCCCGGGACCCCGCAGGTCCGCGAGGACTATGCCTATCCCCTGGTCCTGATGCAGGAAAAGGAGCTGCACACCTGCTGTCTGCGGGTCGTGTACTTCCGCAACCGGCTCGCGGTGGAATTTTTCCATTCGCTGACCGACGGCAACGGCGGTCTGGTCTATCTGAAGACCCTGACGGCCCGCTATCTGGAGCGCAAAACCGGCGCGAGGATCCCCGCCGGGGAGGGCGTTCTGGACTGGCAGGACAAGCCCGCGCCCGAGGAGCTGGAGGACAGCTTCCAGAAGCACGCAAACAAGTACGTCCTCAACGACAAGGAGCCTGCCGCCCTTCACGTCCGGGGCACCTATGAGCCGAACTTCCTGCACCTGCTCACGGGCCGGATCCCCGCCGACGCCCTGCTGGAGGCCTCCCACCGCTACGGCGCCACGGTCACGGTCTTTTTGGCTGCCGTCCTTGCGGAATCGCTTTTGCAATATCAGCAGACCCGGATCGGCCGCGACCGGCGCAGGCCGGTGAAGATCACGGTCCCGGTCAATCTGCGGAAGCTCTACGGCAGCCGGACTCTGCGCAACTTTATCCTGACCCTGAACCCCGGGGTGGACCCGCGGATGGGAACCTACACCCTGCCCGAGCTGTGCAAGGTCATCGGCGCGCAGATCTCCGCCGAGGCCACGCCCCAGCGGATGTCGGGCCGGATCGCGGCGAACGTCAGTCCCCAGCAGGTGCTCCCGATCCGTCTGGCTCCCCTGCCGGTCAAGAATCTCGTGATGCGGCTGGTTTACTCGGTCCGCGGCGAGCGCTGCGGCTGTCTGACCCTGTCCAACCTGGGCGTGATCCGCCTGCCGGCGGAGATGGGCGAGCCTGTGAAGCGGATGGAGTTCATCATCGGCCCCCAGATCACCTATCCCCACAACTGCGGCGTGGCCACCTGGAACGGCACCACCTACGTCAATTTCATCCGCAACATCCGGGAATGCGAGCTGGAACGTCTGTTTTTCGCCCGACTGGTGGAGCTGGGCGTCCCGGTCCATATCGAAAGCAACGATCCGAGGTAAGGTCCTATGTACTGTGTCAAATGCGGCGTCCGCCTGAACGAGGGCGTGACCGCCTGTCCCCTGTGCCGGACGCCGGTCTGGAACCCGGAGACGAAGGTCGAGCCGACGGCGAACTATTCCGCCCGCTATCCGCGCCCGCCCAAGAGCAAGCGCTACCCGATCCTGGCCTTTATCACGATCCTGCTGGCGGCGCTCTGCCTGTCGGTGCTGATCTTCTGCCTGACGCAATACGGGCGCGTGGCCTGGTCGGGCTACGTGATGCTGGGCGTGGCCCTGGTCTATTTCAGCATGATCTTCCCCTTCTGGTTTGAGAAGCGGCACCCGCTGATCTTTGTCCCCCTTGCCTTCCTGCTGACCTGCGGGTATCTGCTGTATATCTGCCTGTACAACCACGGGAACTGGTTCCTGCCCTTCGCCTTCCCGGTGGTCATGATCCTCGGCGCCATCACCACGGCCAGCGTGGCCCTGTTCCGATATGGCAAGCGCCGCCGCCTGCGCAAGACCGGGGCCCTGCTGGTCGTGATCGGCTGCTCATCGATGCTGATCGAGATGTTTGAATGCATCACCTTCGGCACCGAGATGTTCACCTGGTCGCTCTACCCCACCTGCGTTTTGTCCCTCGTCGGCCTGTTTCTGATCCTCTCCGGCGTGATCCCCCCCTGGCGGGAGTACCTGGAACGAAAGCTGTTTTTCTGACGACCGCATACAAAAAAGCTCCCACGCGGGGAGCTTTTTTGTTTGCAGCTGCTTATTCTTTCATCAGCTGCTGCTTATTGTACTGCAGGGTATAGAGCTTGTAATACGGGCCGTGGTTGGCGAGGAGGGTCTGGTGGTCGCCCTGCTCCTGGATCTCGCCGCGGCTGAGGACGAGGATGTTGTCCGCGTGCTGGATGGTGCTCAGGCGGTGGGCGACGATCAGCATCGTGCCGATCGTGCGGATGCGCTCCAGGGAGTCCTGGATCAGCAGCTCGGTCTCGGTGTCGATGTTGGCGGTGGCCTCGTCCAGGATGATGACCGAGGGCTTGTGCAGGATGGTCCGGGCGAAGCTCAAAAGCTGGCGCTGACCGGCGGAGAAGTTGTTGCCGCGCTCGCGGACCGGCTCGTCCAGCCCCTTATCCAGACGGTTGATGAAGGAATCTGCGTTCACGTAGCGGCAGGCCTCCATGACCTCCTCGTCGCTGACGCCCTCCATGCGAAGCAGGAGGTTGGAGCGGATATCGCCCGAGAAGAGGAAGACGTCCTGGAGCATCTGGCCGAAGTGACGGCGCAGGGAGGCGATCTGGATCGTGCGGATATCCCGCCCGTCGATCAGGATCTGGCCCTTCTGAATGTCGTAGTTGCGGACGATCAGACTGAGGATCGTGGTCTTGCCGGAGCCGGTAGCGCCCACCAGGGCAACGGTCTGGCCGGGCATGACGTGGAAGGAGACGCCCTTGAGCACCCATTCACCGGGCTTGTAGGCAAACCAGACGTCCTTGAACTCGATCTCGCCGCGCAGCTCCTCGATGGGCTCGGCGCCGGGCTCATCCACGATCTCGGGGACGATGTCCAGGATGGAGAAGATCTTCTCCGCCGAGGCAAAGGACCGCTGGAGCATGTCAAACTGTTCGGCCAGGGTCTGGATCGGGTTGTAGAACTTGTTGATGTACATGTAGAACGAGACGACGACGCCGGAGGTGATCGTCTGTCCAAACCAGTGGAGATCCTTGATCCGGGAGGTCGCGCCGAAATAGAAGAGGGTCAGCACCGTGGAGATGTAGAGCATGTAGACCATCGGGCGGAAGATGCTGAAGACCAGCATTCTGCCCTGTCTGGCCTTGCGCAGCTCAGCGGACTTCCGCTCGAAGTCGCGCATCTTGCGGTCCTCGCGGTTGAAGCTCTGGATGATCTTGATGCCCGACAGGTTCTCGGAGAGGTAGGTGTTCAGCGCCGTTGTGGCGTCTACGACGCGGCGGTGGACCTTGCGGGAGAACTTCCGGAAGATCACCGTGAACAGGACCACAAAGGGTACGAAGCAGAGCACCATCAGCGTCAGGGCGTAGTTCAGAACCAGCATCGCGGCCAGCACGCCGATGATGACCATCGCGTTCTTGAGCAGGGTGATCAGCACGTTCGTGAACAGGAAGGAGATGGCGTTCGGGTCGTTTGAGACGCGGGTGACCAGCTTGCCCACGGGGATGTTGTTGAGCTGCTCATGGGACAGGGATTCGATGTGGGTGAAGACGTCCATGCGGATCTGCGAGAGGATCTTCTGCCCGACCCGCTGCAGGAGGATGGCCTGGATGTAGGTGCAGATCAGGGAGACGACCAGGATGCCCGCGTAGACCGCGACCATTGACCAGAGCTTTGCGAGCGCGAAGTTGCCCTTGACCAGCTCCTCGATGCGGCCGATCAGCAGGGGCGAGACCACGTCATAGACGATGGAGAAGAGCATCACGAAGAAGACCAGAACGAACTGGCCGATATAGGGCCGGGCGTAGCGGAGCAGGCGGCGGATGATCTCGCCGTCCTTCATATTCCGCTCAAAGCCCATGGATTTCTTCTTATCCTTTTCCAGGATGAAGGCGAGGGTAAAGCCGAGCGTGAACAGGCCGATGATCGCGCCGACGATCAGAAGGGGAAGATATTCAGGCATGGTCCGCACCTCCTTCCTCCTCAAGCTTCTGCAGATTGACCATCTTGCGGTAGCCCGGGCAGCGCTCGTAGAGCTCATCATGGGTGCCGACGTCGGCGATCCGGTTGTTCTCGATGTAGATGAGCTTGTCCATGGTGCGGATGGTGGAGATACGGTGGGCGATCAGGATGGTCGTCTTGCCCTTGCGGGTCTGGCGGAGGTTTTCCAGGATGGTCTTCTCGGTGCCGGTGTCGACGGCGGAGACCGAGTCGTCCAGGATCAGGATCGGCGCGTCCTTGAGCAGGGCGCGGGCGATGGAGATGCGCTGCTTCTGGCCGCCGGAGACGGTCACGCCGCGCTCGCCGAGGACGGTCTGATAGCCGTTCTGGAACTCCATGATGTTGCCGTCCACGTCAGCCAGGACGGCGGCGTTCTTGACCTGCTCCGGGTCGGCATCGTCCAGGGCGAAGGAGATGTTCTCCTCAATGGTCTCGGAGAAGAGGTAGTTGTCCTGCGGCACATAGGCGCAGCCCGCGCGCAGGGAGTGGATGGTCACGTCGTTGACGTCATGGCCGTCGATAAAGAGGGTGCCGTCGGGGACGTTGTAGGTGCGCAGGATCAGATCGACGAGGGTCGTCTTGCCCGCGCCGGTCTTGCCCACCAGGCCGACGTTCTCGCCGGCGTTGATCTTGAAGCTGACGTGGTCGAGGACGTCAAACTCCCCGTCCGGGTAGCGGAAGGTCAGGTCGCGGAATTCGATCTCGCCGCGGACATGGTCGAGCGGCACGGCCCCGGGACGGTCCACGACCTCGGGCTCGGCGTCCAGCAGCTCGCCGATGCGCTTGAGCGAGGCGCGGCCGCGGGAGGTCATATCGATCAGATCGGAGACCGCCATCACGGGCCAGACGATGGCCATGAAGTAGCCGATGAACTCCACGAGCTGGCCGGCGTTGAACACGCCCCGAAAGACCAGATAGCCGCCGTAGCCGAGGATAATGCAGATCACGGACTCCACAAACAGGGTCACCATCACGCGGAAGAGCACGGAGGCCTTGGTGTGGGCGATGTTTGCATTTTCGTTTTCGACGTTGAGCTTCTTGAAGGCCCAGAGCTCCTTGCCCTCCTTGACGAAGGCCTTGATGACGGCGATGCCGGAGAAGCTCTCCTGTGAGAAATCGGACAGACGGGAGAAGGCCTCCTGGCGGATATCCCACTTTCTGGTCAGATGCTTGCCGACGATGGTCGCCGAGGCCAGCAGCAGGGCCGTGGGGATCAGGGAGAGGGCCGTCAGGAGGATGTTCATGCGGAACATCTTCGACAGGGCCAGGATGCCCAGGAAGACCGCGTCGCAGAACATCATGATGCCCCAGCTGAAGCACTCCTGGACGGTGTCCAGGTCGTTCGTGTAGAGACTCATCAGTCCGCCGACCTTATGGAGCTGGTAGTAGCTCTGGCTCAGGCGGCGGGAGTGGTCGAACATCCGGTTGCGGAGCTGCTCCTCCACCTTGATGGCCGTGCCGACGAACATCAGACGCCAGATAAAGCGTCCGGCCACGATGGACAGGATGACATAGACCATCGGCATCAGGATCTGACGCATCAGGAACTGCGCGTCAAAGACCTTCTGTACGCCGTCCTGAATCACATAACCGTCGTTGATCCCGTTGACGACCATCTGATAGAGGTTCGGGATGATGAGTTGGAGATAGTCGACTGCGATGAGCGCGATCATGCCGAAGAAGAGGAACGGCCCGTAGCGGAGATAGTACCGGTTGATATGCCGGCCGAAGATCATAAGGCATCCCGCCTTTCTTTGAAGATAATGTGTGTTTTGTAATTGTATGCCGAAATGGCGGAAAAGTCAATAGGGATTCGGGATCAGATCCCTGATCCCTGGTCAATCGGATAGGGCACGGCAAGGCTCAGGCGCAGGACCGTATAGGCGTCGTCCATCTGCTCGGGAGACGCGCCGTGGTGAGCGAAAAAGGAGATGGCTTCGGTGTTCATCGTGGGAATGCCCACACGGATGGCAGTCTGCCCTGCAGCGCGCATCGCCATCCAGGCCTCGCCGAAGACCTGATCGCCCAGGCGGCAGTGGCGGAAGTCGGGCCGGAGCCAGATCCGGGAGACGGTGTCGCCCCGCCAGCAGATGTAGCCGATCGGCTCAGTCCCACGCATTGCGATCCGGGTCGCATGGCCCGCCGGGGGCAGGAGGTCCGGGTCGTAGAGGTCGCGGTCCGCCGCCGTTGGGTCGCGGAACCAGAGGTGGCAGCTCCCGCCCAGACGCTCGCGCCAGCGGCGCTGGCGGGCATGGCTGGAGAGCTCCGAGGGCAGGTGGGAATTGTCGAAGAGGTATTCGGCGCGGAACTGTCCGTCCTCGTACTGCAGGAGGCACACCGCCGTATTATCGCCGGCAGCGGAGTTATGCGGGATGCCGAGCATGCGGTGCAGGCCGCCCGAACTGACGCAGCCGTGGGAGAAGACCGCCACCGTCCCGCCGGGATGGGCCTCGGCAGCATCGCGGAGGGCAGCGGCAAAGCGGGCGGAATAGTCCTCCCAGGTCTCGGCGCCCTCCAGACGCCAATCCTCCGGCCGGAGGCGGAAGGCCTCAAAGGCCTCGGGTTCGTGGGTCTCCAGGTCCCCGAAGGTCCGGTTCTCCCAGGGGCCGACCGCGACCTCGCGCAGGCGGGGGTCGAGTTGGGCCGTCAGGCCCTGCGGGATCGTGACGGACTCGGCGGTCTGGCGGGTACGGCAGAGGTCGCTGGTGTAGACCGCGTCGAAGGGGACGTCCGCCAGTCGCTTTGCCAGCAGCTTGATCTGGCGCAGGCCGGTCTCGGTCAGACGGGAATTGTACTGCCCGTGCATCCGCCGGAAGAGGTTGCCCTCCGCCTCGGCGTGTCGAATCAGGTAGATTTTTGTCATTTACATCACCGTAATATAGGTTTCCATCAGATTGCGGAGCTTGTCCACCGCGTCCGCAGCGGCTTGGCCGTAATCCGGGTCCGAGCCCTCCTGCTTCCACGCGCCGAGGATGGCGCGGGAGGCCGTGACCGCAGCGCCGCGGCCCAGGCGGTCAAAGGCATAGGCCATGTACTTGCCGAAGGCGCCCTGGGGGCCGTAGCCCGGAACCAGGAAAAAGAGGGTGTCGTAACGGCGCCGAAGCTCCTGCATGGTCCAGGGCGACTGGGCCCCCACCACGGCGCCGACCGCGCCGAAGCCGAATTTGCCGAAGAGGTTCTCCCCGTTCCAGCGGAGGGTCAGATCAGCCATTGCGGTCTGGACGTCACGGTCGCCGGAGATCAGCTCCTGGACCTCGCCGGAGGAGCGGTTGGAGGATTTGACGACGACAAAGAGGCTCTTGGCCTCCTCGCCGGTCAGATAGGGCAGATAGGGCCGGATGCCGTCGGTGCCCAGGTAGCCGCCCACGACCAGACCGTCGCAGGGATAGGGACAGAAGGTCTCCTCCCCCAGGCGCAGGCCGCCGAAGAAGGACCGGGCCGTGATGGCCGCGATGTGCTCCACGTCAGAGCGCATGGTCTCCACCAGCACGTAGTATTTGAGCTTCCGGGCAGAGGCCAGGACGGTCTCCATCGCGGCCACGCCCGCGTGGCCCAGGGCCGAGAAGCAGGCGGTGTTGACCTTGACCGCGGGGACGACGCCCTTCAGGGCGTCGAGCAGGCCGCAGCAGAAGCGCTCATAGGCCAGGGCCAGGCCGTCCGGGTTCTGCCCGCGCTCGGCAAGGGCCGCCTCCAGCAGGGTGGGGGGGATCAGCTCCGGCGTGGGGTCCAGACCGACCACGATGGGACAGCGCGTTTTGCGGATCTTCGATTGCAGAACATCAATGGACATCACGAACACCTCAAATCTACAGTTTTGTGTTATTATACCAGATTTTGCGGGCAAAAGGAAGGGATTTTGCCGGAAAAAGCAGGAATTTTTGCGAAAAGCCTGTCAGAAATTGTCACGTTGCTTTTGCAGAATTTCGCGCAAGCTAAACGCGGAAGGGAGGAGAAAAAATGAAGCTGACAGGTTATCTTTGGGCCCTGGGCCTCGGCATGGTCGGCGGCGCGGTCGCCGCAACGGTCCTGCCCAAGCAGCCCGCCGTGAAGCAGGCCGTCACCCAGGCCGCCGATTCGATCACGACCGCCGTGGAGACCGCAAAAGACGCGATCGTGGAGTGAATCAATCGGGGACGGTTCTCTGATCGAGAGCCGTCCCCTGATGGATATGATACGTTCAGTCGCCGATGATCTCGTGCCAGCGTTTCCAGAGCTGGTCGGTGGTCATCTTGACGAAGAAATTCTGGGAGCCCAGGTAGTCGGTGTAGTCCTCCATGCGGTAGACCGCGTAGCCGGTGGTCTTGTTGGTGGTGTGGGTCACCAGCGGGTGGAGGTCGTAGTCGGTGACCTTCGTGACCGTGGCTCCGTTCTCCGTGGTCTTTTCGATCGTGAAGGTGGCCATGCCGCCGATCAGACGGTCGAGCTGGTTCTGGGCCGAGATAAAGTTGCCGAGGGAGTAGTAGACCAGAGCCTCGTTGCCGTTGGAGGCCGTGTACCACTCATAGGGCTCCACCACGTGGGGGTGGCCGCCGACGAAGACGTCCACGCCGTGGGAGACCAGGCGCTCGACATAGTACTTGGTGGCATCGCTGGGCCGGATCATATACTCGGTGCCCACATGGATGAAGGCCACGGTGATGTCGGCGTTCTCCTCCAGATAGGCCACGTCGGCAAGCATCTTATCCTCATTGTCCAACAGGTCGATGGCGAACTCGTTCCCCTCGGGGATCGTGAAGCCGTTGAGCCCGTAGGTGTAGTTGATCATGCCGATCTTGATGCCGTTCTTTTCGACGATCTTCGGCTTGGCAGCGTCGGCGGCGTCCTTGTGGATACCGAGGACGGTGACGTCCTTGTCGCTCCAGTAGTCGATGGCGTCATAGACGTTCTGGATGCCCATGTCCATCGTGTGGTTGCTGGCGTGGAGGATCACGTCGAAGCCCGCCTTGTAGACGGCGTCGCCGATCTCGCGCGGGGTGCCGAAGACGGGGTAGCTGGAGACGTTGTCGTGGTTCTGGACGAAGATCGTCTCCTGGTTGATGACGGCAAGGTCCGCGGCCTCGATATCGTCGCGGACGTGCTGATACAGATGGTCATAGTTCCAGGGATTCGAGCCGAAGCCGGACTGGTAGACCGTGTTGTGGATCAGGTTATCGCCCACGCAGAGCATCGTGACGGTGGAGGTGGCCGGCGCCGAGACGTTTTCGGTCGTCGTCTCGGCCGGAGCGGATTCGGTGGTCGCCGGGATGGTGGCCGGGGTGGTGGCCGGTGCGGTCGTTTCGGCAGCAGCGGCAGTGGTCTGCGGGACAGACTCCCCGGGGGACCGGTCCAGCAGCGGACGCAGATAGGCCTTGAAGAACAGCCAGAGGGCCGCCGCCATGAGGATCACCAGCAGGAAAACGGCAAAGTGAAACAGTTTCTTGGAAGCCGGCGTTTTATGACGTCTTCCGCTTCTCGGTCTGTTCATATCAGCACTCCTTTGTTTTGGTGGTTTGGACGAAGGGCGTCAGGCGCGGAGCGCCGATGCTCAGAAGGCCCACTTGCCGGCGCGGAAGATGGGAACGGTCTTGCCGTCGCGGGTCTGGGCGTCGATGTCCAGGCCCTCGAAGCCGATCATGAAATCGACGTGGATCATGGACTCGTTGATGCCGAGCTTGCGGCACTCTTCGAGGGTCTTGTTCTCGAAGCCCTTGATGGTGTCGGCAAAGCCCGCGCCGAGGGCCAGATGGCAGGCAGCGTTCTCATCGAAGAGGGTTTCGTAGAAGAGCAGGCCGGATTCGGAGATCGGGGAGTTGACCGGGACCAGCGCGCACTCGCCCAGATAGGCCGCGCCCTCATCCATGGAGATCATCTTCTTGAGCAGTTCTTCGTTGCGGGCGGCATGGACCTCGACGGCCTTGCCGTTTTCGAAGCGGACCGAGAAGTCCTCGATCAGCTGGCCCTGGTAGGACAGGGGCTTGGTGGCGTAGACGATACCGTCGGCCACGCCGCGCATCGGGGAGATGAAGCATTCCTCGGTGGGCAGGTTCGGGTTGAAGAAGACGCCGGCCAGGGTGGTGTCGCCGCCGCCCTTGAACTCGCCCTCGGGGATCATGCCAACGGTAAAGTCGGTGCCGTTGGTGCCCTTGTAGATCAGCTTGTCGATGCCCAGGCTGTTGAGATAGGCGCAGCGGTCATGCAGGTCCTTGTTGTGTGCTTCCCAGGCAGCCACGGGATCGTCGGTGACGCGGGCGGTGAAGAGAATGGCCTCCCACAGCTTCTCCATGGCCTTGCTCTTGGACAGGTCGGGGAACATCTTCTTGGCCCAGGCCGCGCCGGGAACGGCGGCGATGCACCACTGATACTTGTTCTCCATCTGGTCGCGGTAGGGCTTGATGATGGGATAGCGCTTCTGATTGGCCTTGGCCATCTTCTCCTGGTTGATGCCCTTCAGACCGTCCGGGTCCTCGCTGACCAGGTAGATGCGGCAGGGCAGGACGTCCACGTAGTGCTGAAGTCTGGCCTTCTCCCACTCCTCGACCTTGGACAGGGTGGTCACGGAGCGGTGGCGGTAATGCAGCTTGGCCAGGGGCTGGTAGGAAAAGTCCACCGTGACCTTTTTGGCGCCGGCCTTGTAGCACTCGTCCACGACGAGCTCCACGAATTTCGGCTGGTCGAGATCACACTGGATGATGACCTCCTGGCCCTTCTGGACGTTGACGCCGACCCGGGCGATCAGCCGGGCATAGCTGCGAAGAACGGTTTTTTTCATGGGTTTCTTTCTCCTTTGGAATACGATTTTACGATGATTGCGCGCTCCGGCGCGCATAGACGACCGTGCGGTCGTTGTTTTTTAAGGTCAGCTCGTCGCCGGAGACGGCGACGGTATAGACGCGGACGGTCCCGTCGTCCATCGTGAAGGTCATGGTCTCCCCTTCCAGCCGCCACGATCCGGTCAGGTCGGCATAGGGCCGCCCCTGATAGTCCAGGTGGACGGAGAGTCTGCCGTCGGCCAGGATGGTCATGGTCTCCACAAACTCGCGGCCCTCGGTGTATTGGCCGGCATTGACCCAGGTGCCGACAGGGGTCGCTTTCTCGCTCCGCCCGCAGGCGCAGAGCAGCAGCAGGCAGAGCAGGAGCGGAAGCAGCTTTTTCATCCGAGTGCCCCCCATTCGATCGGGGCGGCCCCGTGGGACGCAAGGAAGGCGTTGGCCTGCGAGAAGGGGCGGCTGCCGAAGAAGCCGCGGTGGGCCGAAAGCGGGCTGGGGTGGACGGATTCCAGGACCAGCCTTGGCCCGGCGGCCGGCGCGAGCAGGCCTCGTTTTTTCTGCGCCTGCGCCCCCCAGAGGATCAAAACGATGGGCTGCGGCAGGGCAGCGAGGGCGGCGATCACCTCGTCGGTGAAGGCCTGCCAGCCCAGGTCCCTGTGGCTGTTGGCTTTTCCGGCCTCCACGGTCAGGACCGTGTTGAGCAGGAGGACACCCCGGTCGGCCCAGGGGCCGAGGTCGCCGCTTTGGGGGACGGGACAGCCCAGATCCGCCGAAAGCTCCCGGAAGATGTTCCGCAGGGAGGGGGGGAGCTTCGTCCCGGGCTCCACCGAGAAGGCCAGACCGTTTGCCTGTCCCGGCTCGTGATAGGGGTCCTGGCCGAGGATCACAACGCGGACGGTCTCCGGCGCGGTCCGGTCCAGGGCGGCAAACCAGCGGTCCCGCGGCGGGAAGACTTCGGTCTGCGCCGCGGCGGCCTCCGCGCGGGCCAGGGTCGTCCGGTGGGGCTCCCGCTCAAAGGGGTGGCCCAGCAGCTCGTCCCAGGTCATTGCTTCTGATTGCTGCGGCTGCCGGGGGCGGTGGCCGCCATGATCTCGTCGGCCTTGAGGCCGTCCTTGTGGAGCATTTTGCGCATGACGTCAATATCGGCGGTGATGTCCACCACGTCGTCCTCAAAGAGACGGTCGAGCTGCTTTTCGTAGCCGTCGGCCAGCTCGTCCAGGGCCAGGTTGATCTTCTGCTTGGCCTCCTTGATGGCGGCGGTCTCGATGCCCTGGGCCTCCAGGCGGGCGTAGCTCTCCAGCGCCTTGAGGGTGGTGGGCAGATAGTAGTTCATGAAGTTATAGAGCTGGGCCTCTTTTTCAGGCCGCTCATCCAGGATGGCGAAAATCTTGCGGGTCAGATCCTCGATGCGGTCGATCTTGGCGGAGACCTCGACGTCGGCGATCAGGTCGTTGTCGGCGCGGATCTGGCGCAGGATGCGCTCGTTGCGGGAGACGGCCTCCTCCTTCTTCTCGGCGGGCTCCTGGACCTGGGCCTCGGTGTAGTCGGTGCGCATGAGGCGGTAGGTCTTGAGATCGAGCCAGGCGGGGGTGAGGATGCCGCGGGTGATCATTTCGCGCAGGTCCTTGATGACCTTGTGGTAGTCGATGCCCATGACGTCGGCCAGATAGTGGATGGGCACGGCGGTCTTATCGCCGATCAGCTTCAGATAGGCCTCAAAGCGGGCCTTCTTCTTGCGGCGGAGATTACCGTAGGCGGCCAGGACGCCGCCGCTGGTGGCGATGGCCAGCTGGATGACCGGCCAGAACAGATTCCAGATGGTGGGACCCTCGGTAAAGACATCAACAAGGCCGGAGATGCCGGTGATGGCAAAGATTGCCGCGATGATCGCGCCGACGGCCGTGAGCAGTCCGCCGTGTCCGGGCATACCGGTGTCGGTCTTCTTCTGCGCGGGCTGCTCGACGTTCTGGATCGGCTGGGGATTGCGCAGGTCGAACTGGACCTCCCTGACCGCCTTCTGGATATCCACGCTTCCGCCGATGTTGGGCAGGATGTCCAACCAGTTGGCAATGAAGACGCCGACGCCCAGCGGCGTGAGCGGCGAGCAGAGCAAAACGAAGGCGATCACGTTCCACCGCTTCTTGCTGCGCTTCTTCCGCTCCTGCAAATCGTTGAAATTCATGGCGTGCCTCCTAACCTGCCTGCAAAGTCTGTCTTTTTCTATTCTACCGCAAAAAACGCGTTCTGTAAAGAAAATGTTCCGGAAAAGGGAGATTTTTTTCCGGGAATGATTTCCGGGAATCCTTGACATTGCCGTGAAATGATGGTAAATTATACACAATCACCTGCGCATGCGCGCTTGCATTCAAATACTATTATGGAGGTCATGCAACATGGCTAATACTCCCCTGATCGGCTCGGCCATCATCGGCCAGTCCGGCGGTCCCTCCGCCGTCATCAACGCTTCCGCCTACGGCGTCATCAAGACTGCCCTGGAGAGCCCGTACATCACCAAGGTCTACGGCGCCAACCACGGCATCAAAGGCGTCCTCAACGACCGTCTTCTCATCATGGACGAGGAGGATCCCAAGGAACTGGAAAAGCTGCTCTACACCCCCTCCTCCGCCCTCGGCTCCTGCCGCTACAAGATCGCCGATCCCGACGTGGACGACACCGACTACAAGCGGATCCTCGAGATCTTCCGCAAGTACAACGTCCGCTACTTCTTCTATAACGGCGGCAACGACTCCATGGACACCTGCAACAAGATCTCCCGCTACTGCGCGAAGATGGGCTACGAGTGCCGCGTGATGGGCGTGCCCAAGACCATCGACAACGACCTCTTCGGCACCGACCACTGCCCCGGCTT
>CAMHMK010000021.1 GCA_946186225.1 uncultured Clostridia bacterium | reverse complement strand
CTGCATTCAGGGACATACCTAAAATCCGCCTGTCCATTTTCATGGGTACAGTTTACCGGCTCCTATTGCCTGTTGCCTAATGCCTGTTGCCTGAATTACGATGATCTGCCCTCCCGCTCCAAAAGGGCGATCACGTCCGCCACAGCCCCCTCCCCGCAGGGACAGACCAGGGGGATGCCCGCCGCGCGGACGGCCTCCTCGCAGTCGGCGGGGGCGAAGGCACGGTCGGCCTCCAGCAGCATGGACAGGTCGTTGCGGGCGTCGCCCACGCAGACCAGCTCCCGGCCCAGCTTCTGCGCCACCCGGCGGGCCATCGCGCCCTTGCTGACGCCGGGGCCCTGGATGTCGATGATCCGCGGCGCGGCCCGGTCCACGACCAGGTCCGGCCAGTCGGCGGCGATCTTCGCCGCGGCGTAGTCGAAGCGGGCGTTTTCCTCGGGCGGGACGACGGTGAAGAACTGGGGGACGGAATCGTCGAAGAAGGTGCCGAGCAGGGAGGCCTTGAGGATGGGATAGGGCATGGTCTCCACGCTCACGTGGGCCGTGGCGGTGTTCGCGCGGCGATAGAAGGCGTCGCGCATGGGCTCGTCGCCCACCAGGTAGTGATAGTCTTTGCCCTGGACCTCGAGGTGGAGATCCGGGAACTCCCGGGCCAGATATTCCAGCAGGGCCCGGCCCTCGGGAATCCAGACCGCGTCGTCCAGGGTCCCGGTGCGGTAGTCAAAGGTCGCCCCGCCGTTGTAGAGGATCAGGGGGGTATTATAGGGGATCTCCGCCGTCCGGGAGCGGAACATCGGGGCGCTGCGGCCCGTGGCGACCGTAAAGGCTCCGCCGCAGGCCATGAAGCGCTCGATGGCTGCGGCGTTCCGGGCGGGCACCGTGCTGTCGGGTCCGGTCAGGGTGCGGTCGAAGTCCGCCAGCAAAAGAATCCGGGAAAAATCAGGCATGAGAAACCGACTCCTTTCGTTCGATCAAATCGCGGAAGCGCTCAATATTCTCCGGCTTCGGCGCAAGCGTGCCGGACTGTTCGGCATGAATGGTCTCAACGATCCGTTCGTTGATCGGCGTGGGAACGCCGACGCGCCTTCCCTCGCCGCATACGACGCCGTTGATCGCGTCCACCTCGCAGGGCTTGCCGTTTCGCAGGTCCTGGAGCATGGAGGGGACGATGCCGCGGTGCTTTTTCATTGCAATCGGGACCAGAAGCTCCGCAAAGATCCGCTTCGGCGCGGAGCGGTAGTAGAACAGCTTCGTGATATCCTTGCCCTGGACCGGGGCAAACGTCACGCCCGCGGCGCGGCCCACGTCAATGCACTCCTTCATGCAGCGCACGGCCAGTTTTCGGGGCAGGGAATTGCCTGTCACGTCTCCGAAGGTCCCGCCGATCACGGTGCCGAGGCCGGAAAAGACGGCGTTGATCAGGAGCTTCGACCAGCGCGCGCCAAGGAGATTTTCCTCGATCGCCACGGGGCACATGGTCTCCAGCACGGACCTGACCGCCGCCAGCTTCTCCGCCGGGACCCCCGGCATGCCGCCCATGTGGAAGGAGAGCGCATTCGGATCGCTGGTCAGCCTGGCCCGGCCGGGGGCCTCCAGATTCGCGCCCCACTCGACCACACATCCGATCGTCCGCGCCTGGCCGAGGATCTCCGCGATCCTCGGCTCCGGGATGCCGTTCTGGAGGGTCACGAGGACGCCGTTCTCACCCAGGAAGGGCTTCAGAAAGGTGACGACCTCGGGGTTGCGGAGCTGCTTGGTCATCAGGAAAATGACGTCGTAGGTCCCGGTCATCTCCTCGGGCAGCAGGGCCCGGACCGGGACGGTCTTCTCGACGGTCCCGGTGATCACTGCCCCGTGTTCCCGGAGCGCTTCCACGTGGGCGCGGTTCCGGTTGACGAGATCGACGTCGATCCCGCCCTCGGTCAGGTAAGCGCCCAGCACCGTTCCCAGCGAGCCTGCTCCGTAAATTGCACATTTCATGTTGATGGTTCTCCTGTTGCGTTGGATGATGCGTTGATCAAAGCCTTCTCCCCCTCCCGCTTTGCGCGGGCGGGGGAAGGCTCTGGGCGGGGCCTGCAGAGTTGGCGCACCGTGTGCGTTTACAATAGGCTCGGCAGCTCGGCGGTGGTTTCCGCCAGGATGGCTTCGGGGTCTGCGCCGATCAGATCCAGGCACTCGGCCTGAATCAGCTCCGCCTCCGGAATGCCCCAATAGAGGCTCGAAACCTGGCGGATATATTCAAATCCGAGGTTCGTCCCGATCACGGGGCCGCCCGCCGTGGACACGTACCAGAGCTTCTTCGCCCGGCATTT
Source organism: uncultured Clostridia bacterium (assembly GCA_946186225.1). Lineage (GTDB taxonomy): Bacteria > Bacillota > Clostridia > Oscillospirales > Oscillospiraceae > JAFRPC01. Next base: position 22,115 of record CAMHMK010000021.1, on the reverse strand, counting down.
CCCGTGCGGCATGCCGTCGTCGGTGAAGGTAAAGGTCAGGCCGTTGACCATGACTTGCTCCACGAAGACCTTGACCGCTGCGGGGAAGGAGCAGTCCCAATAGGGCGCAGCGATCACGACCGTGTCGGCCTCCACCAGTCGGCGCGCGGGGTCGAACATCGCATCGGCGTAGTTCCCCGCCGCCAGCAGAGCATCCCGGCGGGCCAGGGTCTCGGCCGTGAGCGGCCGGAGGGCCAGCTGCTCTAAGTTCAGCTCGCTGACCTCGCCCTCCCAGCGGGAGAGGAGCTTCTCCGCCAGAAATCGGGTCCGCGACTCCGCCCGCACGCAGGCGTTGATAAACAGTAAGCGTTTCATATAAAAACCCTCCGAATCAGTCGCGCGAAGCGCAGAAAAAATCAATGAACTCTTCAATTGAATTTTGGTATTATATCACAGCTTTCGCCTGCAATCAAGAAAAACCTCTCTAAAACAAAACCTTCCCCCATCGGCGACGGGGGAAGGAAGCTACGCATGGGCTGGGGCCGGGGCCGTTCCGATCAGGACCGCGGCAAGGATGGCGCTCAGGCCCAGGGTGACCCAGAACAGGATTTGATTCGCCCTGCCGTCCGCGCGGCAGAGCTTCAGACTCGGAAACCATCGGAGGGGGAAGAGGAGCTGGACGCCGCGGACGTTGAACAGATCTGCAGCCACATGGGAGGCATAGCCGATCAGAAACGGGACCGCGGCGGGCCGGCAGCCAAACCAGACCGCCCCGCAGAATAGGGCCATGCCGGGCAGGGAATGCGTGAAGCTCCGGTGCTCGGTCCGGCTGCCGACGAGCAGCAGCAGGAGAAAGGCCAGCAGCCCCGCGCCCACCGGCAGACTCCAGTGATCGGCCACGTACCGGCACATCCCATCGCCGACGAGACCGTCCAGGATCAGGACCGCGCCGAAGAAGCCCCCGCACAGGGCCTTGATCCAGGCGGCCTCCCGCACCCGGTGTTTGTGCTTCCGCCGAATCTTGTTCTGCGCGTCCACGTCCACGACCCAGCCGCCCAGCGCCCCGCCGGCGATGGCGGTGATCACGCCGGGCACCGTCTCCGGCCGGGTCAGGAGCAGGGCGGACGCCATGCCGAGGGTGATATGGGTTTTGCTTAACATTCCGATTCCTCTCCGCGCGGTCCTCCGCCGAGCACCGAGCCGTTTTTTCGTTCCTGCGCCAAAGCCGTGAAGATCGTGGGGCTCATTCTCCAAGCGTTTGATTCATCAGCTCCATGGCCTTATTCATACTGGCCATGAATGCCTCATCCGGGATCAGGGCGATCCCGTGCTCGTCGGTGAGGACGATCAGCCGCTGGCCGCCGGTCAGGCCAAACAGGTCCCGCGCTCCCTTGGGAATGACGATCTGCCCCCGGTCGTTGATCGCGGCGGAGCCCCAAATGTTCTTGCCCTTCGGCGAGGGCGGAATCGTGCCGACCCCCTCCATCGGCTCGGTGCGGATCAGACTGTCCACCGTGGTACCGTAGACCTCGGCCAGCAGGGCGCACTTTTCCACGTCGGGGACCGTCGCGCCGGTCTCCCATTTGGCGTAGGCCTGGCGGGAGATCCCGATCTTCTCCGAAACCGCCTCCTGCGAAAGCCCGTGGAGATTTCGCAGCAGCACAAGATTATCCTTCAACATTTTTCAAACGCTCCTTATAGATCGATCGTCTCAAAACGCGCGCAGGCGCGCTTGCAGGAAAGAACCGTGATCAGCACGAAGCTCGCGGCCCCCGCCGCCAACAGGCCGAGCTGCAGACCGATCGCCTGGGTGCCGAAGGCGTTCAGCGCCGCCAGCCCCGGTATGTGGTGCAGGGCCTCCGCCACCGCGATGACCAGGAAGGCCGCGACGATAAAGGTCACGAAGGGCCGGGCAAATCGGTAGGCGGTTTTGAAGAAGCCGCCCACGAAGATCCAGTTGAACAGGCCGAAGATCAGGCAGGCCGCGCCAAGCGCAAAGAAATTGGCGTTCATCAGGGCGTTGGTCCGATAGACCGGGGACCGGGAGAACACCGTCATGCGCAGGACGACGGCGAGGGCCATCAACAGCAGGGCGGCGCACTCGATCAGACAGACGAAGGCGTATTTTCCCTTCACGACGTCCCGCTTCGCGATCGGAAGCAGGGCGGAGAAGACGACGTCGTTCGCCTCTCTGGCGGTCTGGAAGCTCTGGAAGATCCCGAGCGACACGAAAAACGTGCCGACCAGGATGGGATAGCCGGGCAGGAAGAACGTCAGCCCGAAGAGGATGAAGAGATAGGACAGCACTGACGCGCTCAGGCGCAGCTCCTTTCGCAGTACGTTACGCATGCGCCGCACCTCCTTCCAGCCGCAGCATCGTGTCCTCAAGGCTCTCTCCCGCCGCAGAATACTCCCGGATGAAGTCCTCCTTCGGCCGGGCCGCCACCACGCTGCCCTTTGAGATGTAGATGATGTCATCCGCGCAGCGCTCAAGGTCGGAGATGATGTGCGTGGAGAACAGGACCGCCACGCCCTCCCGTTTCAGCGCCAGGAAGACGTTCAGCAGCTCGTTCCGGGAAAAGGGATCCAGGCCGCTCGTGGGCTCGTCGAGGATCAGGGCCTCCGCCCGGTGGGAGAGGGCAAGCATCAGATTCACCTTGACCTTCATGCCCTCCGACAGCTCGAGCGGGGTCTTCTCCTCGTCAATCGAGAAGAAGTCCAAATAGTTTCGATAAGCGTCCTCGTCCCAGGTGTCATAGAAGGGCTTCACGACCCGGACGATCTCCCGGATCCTCTTCCGCGGATACCAGGCGAGGGTCCCGGCGGAATAGCCGATGCGCTTCTTGATCTCCGCCTCGTTCTCCGAGAGCAGGCCGCCGAAATAGCGGACCGTGCCCCCGTCCGGGTGGACCATGCCGAGCATGGACTTGATCGTCGTGGTCTTCCCCGCGCCGTTTCGGCCCACGAAGCCGGCGATCCGCCCGCGCTCCAGGCCGAAGGATACGTTTTTCAGTTCAAAGGTCGGGTAGCGCTTGACAAGGTTCTGCACTTCCACGATCATAACAACCGCCTCCAAAGTTTCATTTGTATGCTGATTGTAACGCAAAGTTGCGCAGCTGTCTACCAACCGCAGATTACAGAATTGTCAGTTTTCTGTTATCTTTGGTTGCGTCGGCAGCCTCGCAGGTCATTCGGAAGACAGTATGCGCTCGTAGAGGCCGCCCTGCGCCGGACAGCCGGTGTGTCTTAATACCGCCTGCTTCCGGACTGCCGTTCATCCGTCACGTCGTACAGCATCAGCGATCGCTCCGCTGCATACAGGGTGCGATAGTGATGGAACAGGTCCCGGATCCGATACAGGCGCGTTCCGTGGCGGTCTCCGTATTCCCGCGCGAGCGCCTCGAAGGAGGGAAACGCGGCGTAATACGCTTCATCCAGCGCCTCGATCTCTTCAACCACCGACACTGCATCCCGCTTTTCGCAGGATTCCACGTTCTCCGCCCGGAAGGAGACCAGGATCATCCGCCGGGTATCCGGAACCGGATTCGGAAGCTGGAGCCATTCCGCCTCCGTGCGGTAGATCTCCCGATTCAGAAGCCGCAGAGAATCGGGGGAAAGCGCGGAAAGATCGCCCGCCTCCAGACGGATTGGCTCCAGTGCCCTGCCGCGGCCCTCCCCGTGCGGGATGAAGAGCATGATCTTCCGGTTTCCGGCCTCCTGCAGGGCGCGAACGAGTTCATCCGTCGTCCCGACGTTTTCCTTTGTGAGCGGGACGCCCGTGCTGAAGGGGATCCCGGTGTCCGAAGCGGCGCGCATCATCCGGAACAGCAGGTCGTAGTCTCCGCTTCTGCCGGCAAACCGGTCATGATCGGCCGCGCGTCCGTAGACCGTGAAATTGAGCGCTTGGATCCCCGCCTCCTTCAGCTCGTGCATCAGCGCCCTGCACCCGGCCTCGTCTCGCATGGCCATCCCGTCGCATTGCAGATAATCAGCGGTGGGACTGCCGAGGCGCCGGAGTGTCTGAATGGCATTTTTGAGATCCGGGTGCTCCATGGAATAGCCAAACGAGAAGGAAACGTCCGTGTCCGGCCGGGCTGCCTTTAATTCGCGGATATATCGCTCGGCAAGGGAAACGCCCCGGTCCCACTGCGTTCCGAGGGTCGTTCCGTTCCAGGACAGCAAGCAGTATCTGCAATGATTCCAGCAGGGAACGCAGAGATTTTGCAGCAGAATGGACGTTGTTTGGATCTGTTTCATCGCACTCACCCAAATCGCAGCTCGCGCAGGGGCTGATCCCGGAACACGAAACACGGCTCATTGACATTGATGACCTTCATAAGTACCTCCTGCTTTGTGCGTTAATTCCGGCCGCATCCAAACGAGCGCGATCCCGGGACCGGCCTCCGGAACTTCTTGTCATTCCTCACGTTCTTTTTCCCTGAGCACGGAGATCATCCGCAAATATGCCTGCTCATGGGTCTCGGATTCCCTGTAGAACTCCGCCATATCCTCGCAGGGGAATGCCGAACACGCACCGCAGAAGGAAATCTGCTTTTTTCTACAGCAGTCCACGGGAAGGCACGTATCTCCTTCCTGCCAGTCTGTTTGCTTACAGCCCGGACATTTGCCGCAAGTATAGTCAGAGCATACGGAGCAGTCTACCCCGCAGTACGCGATCAAATCCCTGTCCATCTGATTCTCCCCCTGAACTCATTTCAAGCCGAATGCCTTTTCCGCCATTTCCAGCGTTTGCAGGATCGTTCGGCTTTCATCCCGGATGATCACATGAAAGCCTGCGTGGAAATAGCGATCATAGTTTTCCTGTGAATTGATCAGCATGAGCCCGTTCCGATAGTTCTCCATTGCCTTCCCGGGATCCGGTTCATCCATAATGAGCCGATACAGAAACTGTTTTTCACGATCCGGTCTTTCAAAAAACCGCCGCACGGATATTTGAGGATCCGCCAGCATCACCAGTACATGTTCCGGCGGCGCTGTCTTTTTCAGCGTCTCAATCGAAATATTCGTGTCTGCGAACACGGGTCTGTCCCGGTTTTTTAACGCATCCAGGATCTTGAGCTCCAAGATCTCACACTCGTGAGACACGCCGTCCATCCACGCCTTGTATTCCTCCGGCGTCCGCCTGATGAAGTCATGCCAGTCCTCTAAATCACGGGTGTAGGTCAGGCAAGGAAACTCCGTCTTGTCCAAATCCGGCAGCAGCCGGTCGTGGTAATTTTCTTCACACAGTATGCCGTCATATTTCTCCGCAAGCAATTTTACCATCGTTGATTTGCCTGCGTAGGCGTTCCCTGTGATAAAAAATACATGGTCAAATCTCATGGTTTATCGTGTCCTTCGGTTCATACGGCGCCGTAATGCGGCCCCTTTTTCGGCGGTCGTGAATCAAACGGATTCTGTTTCCGCATCCGCCCTGCCAGAGTGGGGCGCATTTACTCCCACCGATACACGGCGGCGATGGTCTTTTCATCCTGCATTTTGATCACGAAATTGCCCGGAAGCATCTTGTCCTCTTTTCCGTCGCGGTACATTACGAAGTAAGTGGACGTGATAAAGCCGCGCAGGCATCTTGCGTTATAGACGTTCACACCCGTAAGTTCAAGCGGTCCGTTCAATACGACGAGGTTCTTCTCAAGTGCGGATCGAATGATAGAATCGGTCTCCCTGCGGAACGCTTCTACCGCCCCCGTCACGCTGCTGCGTACAGCTGCTTTTTCGGGGAAAAGGCCATCGGAAGGCGCAATATCCTTAATGACAGAGAGGATCACTGGACGATCGGCAGTCTCGAAACGATAGGCGCCCGCGCCGCGCAGAGCGCTGATCATGAGGGCCCCGGTAAAGTAGCTGGAGATCCTGATCGGAAACAGATATTCCGGTTTTGTCATCACCTTACGCATCTGCCCGATCAACGCGTCTGCCTTGGTTTGATCAAGCTGCTTCAAAACCTGCCATTCCACATAGTTGGCCGTTCCCTCGATCTCCTCCACCTTGCTTTCGTAGGAGAACTCATAAGGATATTTCATGCTTCTCAGCTTTCTGTGGGCCAGCAGTTCTCCCAGGGCGGAAGCGTCAAAGCAATTCGATAAAGCAAGCAGCAACTCATTTTCCCGCAGCTTAAGACTCAGGTTCCCGGCATCATATCGATAGTTGTACAAGGCTTCCAGCTCATTCGGCCAGCAGTCCCAACCCATGATGGTTTGATATCCGTGGAACATTTCATGGACGATTTTTGAAGTCAATACGGCTTTGTCCAGCTCCTGCTGAACCATCCATATTGCGATCTGCTCTCCCCCGTAGACGATCGACGTGTTTGCGCAAAAGGCGTCGGTCTTTTCAATATAATGCCCGTCGAAAAAGCACGTTTCATCATCGTACAAAGCAAATTTCAGCGGCTGGAAGCCGGGCCAGATGCTGTTAAAATCCAGTGACGTGATCGCTTCCTTCACCTGCATATACTGCATTTCCAGATCCATATAAAAACCAGCCTCACAAATACCGAATTTGTTGATTTCTCTGTCATCCATACAACCGCCCCAGCAGAATGTTCCGGAGGGAAGATATCGGCAAGCCGGAATCAACGATCCAAATAAAACATGATATTCGCTTTATTCTCTTGCGCTGTGCCAGAATAAATGTGATTATCAAAGCCGCCGATCACAAACCCCATTTTCAGATAAAACAGGCATGCGCTGAGATTGTTATCTTGTCCGATCGTGTAAAGACCGTTGTAATTCCTTTCATGCGCGATCTCAAGCGCCTGATCCAGCAGGGCTTTTCCGACTCCCTGTTTTCGATATCGCTTGCAAACCTTGAGATCGTCCAAATACATATACTTGAACCAGTCGTCTGCTAAAACAGCCAACCCGACGCATTGATCGCCATCGTAAGCCCCGACAAAAACGTGATTGCCGGCGAGGCTGTCGTAATCGTAGTCCTCATCGGGAAAACACATCTCGCTGATGTCCTGCGGGGCAAATTCCTCCACCGTATAATGCCAGGTCTCATTTTCATAAGAAGGGATCATCCGCCCCCACAACGGAAACGGCTCGTTTGGAATGCGTATATCCATTTTGTGCGCCGGATCAATGATTCTGATCTCAATCATATCACTCACTCCAAAACCCTGAATTTACGTCAGACGGTACGTGGCAGAATTGCCCTTTGGACGCCGGAGGGTCTGATGATCATAAGAATCCAGACGGTCCCGTGCCATACTGTTCACCATAAATACGGTATCACCTTGTATCTGACCCGTTTTTTGTATTCTGCGTACCCATCCAGTCCATTCTCCAGAACCTGCTCCTCGTTTCGCATTCGTTTTGCGATGATCGGAATGTAGAGCAGAATCACCGCAAAAGACAGGATCGATCCCAACACCAGCGGCATGGAGAGAAACAGCAGCAGCGTGGTCATATACATCGGATGCCGCACGATTCCATACAGGCCGGTATCGATCACTTTCTGGCCTTCCTGCACCTCGACCGTCCGGGACAGGTAGACGTTTTCCCGGAGGACCTCCGCATACAGCGCATAGGCCGCGAGAAAAACGGCTGCTGCAGCATATGACACCCATGCCGGAAGAACGATCCACCCGAAGCGAAAATTGAGTCCCGCAAGAAGAAACGCTGCCAGAAACATCAGCCCGCTCAGGAGGATGACCGTTTTCTGCTCGTCCTGCTCCTCTTTTGCGTTCAGCCTCTTCCGTAAAAGCTCGGGGCTTTTCTTCATCATTACAAGACCGGCAAGAAACATCGGAAGAAAGAGAATGCAAATCAGCAGCCACCCCTGCCAGAACGCAAAAGTCCCCGCCGGCAGGAAAATCAGCGCACCGACCAGAAGCAGCCCGATCAGATATTTCGTTATCGCCTGAGCGAACAGTTTTGCGTCCATGATTTTATCTCCTGATGCGCTTTTCCTAAGTTTTTCGTCCATCGTTTCGCACAGTTTGCATTTCGGAACAACGCCATTTTATCAGCCTGCAGTTTTACTGTCAAGTCACCAAAATCCCGTTATCAAACAATCGGCCGGAGCTGACGGTCCTTTTGCGTCGATCGCGTGGGGGTTTCGTATGACAAAAGAGCGGAAGAACGATGGATTTCGTTCTTCCGCTGACTGCTTATACAAAAACGCGGCTGCGCAGACGGTCCTCACAGGCGTCCAGCAGGGGAGCGCCGGCGGTGACACAGGCGGCGTTGTCTGCGCTGATCTGTTCCAGGATCGGCAGCAGGGCCAGCAGATCCCGGCAGTCGGTGTTCACCAGCTCCCGGTACCGGCGGCAGACGCTCTCGTAGGAAACGCCCTTGAACCAGCGGCTTTCCGCCAGCCGCATCCGGCTCTCCTCATTCAGCAGCGGGTCCAGGGTGGACACCGCGCCCAGCACAAAGCCGCTGAGATCCGGATTCGAGGCGCAGAAGCTCCGCAGGAATTCGGCTGCGCCCTTCATCACGTCCAAGGAGCGCTCCGGCTTGGGATCCCGGTAGGTGTAGAAGCCTGCGTCGCCCTCGTCTCCGGCCACAAAGCCGCAGCCGTAGGCGCCGCCCTGTACCCGGATCTCGCTCCAGAGATAGGAAAAGTTCAGCACGTTGGCCAGGATCGGCAGGCTGCCGTGGTATTCCAGACCGCAGCGCGTCAGCCGGCTGCCCCGGCAGGCATAGCCCACGGCCGCGGGGATCACGATCCCCTCCTGCCGAATGCCCAGTGGCGCGAAAGCCATCTCCCTGGGAGGCTGTTCCTCGCCCCGGGGGAAGGCAGCGCAGAGGGCGTCAAGCAGAGAAGCCGGGCAGTTATCCGAAACGGAGAGGGTCAAGCGCTGCGTGGTAAAGATCCGCCCGGCCAGGGATTTCAGCTGTTCCAGAAGGGCAGCCAGCTCCGCCGCCCCGGCGGTGCTCCGGCGCTTCATCCAGCGCGCCAGCTCCGTGCCGCCCAGGTATTCCCGGGCTGCTCCGTGGGCGCTGAAATAGGCGTTCATCCGGGTCATGGCGTATTGGTGCCCGGCAGCGGCCAGGGACTGCTGCAGCCCCATGTCCGCCTGCTGCAGCAGATCCCGCAGCAGCTTCCCGTCGGTAAAGCAGCTCCGGGTCAGGATCTCCGCCGTCAGCGCCCCGGCGGCCTCCGCCTCTTCCGGAAGACAGACCACAGAAACCGACAGCAGCGGCTTGCAGTGCTCCGGATCGCTGCCGGCACAGACCATCGGGCGCAGGTCCAGTCTTCCAATTCGCTCCTTGACCTGCAGCTGCAGCTGCTCCGCGCTTCTGACCTCGGTCCCCGTCACGCCCAGCATACGGGAGAGCAGCTCCACCGCCGGCAGCTCCTCCAGCTCCAGGGAGGCCAGGCTGAAGATCAGCTTGAAGCGGACCAGCTTGCTCTCAGCCCTGTGCCGAAGCACAGGGATCTCCCCAAGCGTCAGTTCCTCCATGGGCAGCGGGTCCGGCTGGGGTTTCAGATCCGAACGCTGCAGCATGGGGATGGAGGCGATCGCTTCCGGGCTGTCCGGCGTCTGCTGCCAAAGGGCAAGGGCCTCCGCCTGGGCGGTCAGCTCTCTTCTTTGCGCGTCCGTCCAGGCTGCCGCCTCCCGGCGGAGCCTTGCGGCTTCCCGCTCCGCCTTTTCCGCGCCAAGACTGTGAGAGGGTGTCAGGATCAGGGTCACGCAGTGCGCCGGATCCAGAAGCAGCTCCCGCATCAGTTCCGCGAAGTAGGTCGGGTCCGGATGCACGCAGAGCCGGGAGAGCACGTCCTCCACCATCAGTCCTTCGGCAGGGTCGCCGCCGTAATTCCAGGTATCCAGCATGTCCAGAGCCTCGTTGAGGCTCCGGGGGCCGAATCCGTTGTCGTGATCCCGCATGGCGAAGGCGTAAGCGTTGCAGCAGGCCCGCAGCCGCTGAGGCTCCAGGCCCCGGGCCGCGATCTGCTCCAGGGTCTCGCGGATCACCCGGCGGAGCTCCGGCAGCTTATCCGGGTCCGTGTGGAAGGCGTCCCAGGAGAACCAGCTCTGCTGGATGCCGTCATGGAGCCCGAGACCGAAGTCCTGGGCCAGACCGGCCTGCAGCACCGCCCGCTTCAGCGGCGCGTCGTTGTCTCCCGCCAGGTAGTCCGCCAGAATGGAGGCGGCATAATTGCGCTTCCGGTCGTGGAAGGGGGCGCAGAGCCTGCCGCAGCAGAGGATGGTCCGCTGCTCCAGTGGCTCCTCCGGGCCGATCTCGTAGGAACGCTCCACGGTCCGGGCGGGACCTTCCGCCTGCATGGGGATGGGGAAGTCTGCCTCCCGCCGGTCATAGTCCCGGAGGAAGCTGTCCAGCTTATCCAGGGCCCGGTCCAGGTCCACGCTGCCCACCAGGGAGATCCGGGCGTTGGAGGGATGGTAGTATGTTCGGTGCATGGCCAAGAACTGCTCATAGCTCAGATCCGGGATCCGTTCCGGGTCGCCGCCGGAGACAAAGCGATAGCAGTTGTCCGGGAAGAGCTCCTCGTTCATGGCGTTTTCCAGCAGGGTCTGGGGCGAGGAAAAGGCGCCCTTCATTTCGTTGAGGACCACGCCCTGATAGACGGGCTCCTCCTCCGGGTTCTCATAGCGCCAGCCCTCCTGGCGGAAGATCTCCGGCTTGTGGTAGATGGCGGGATGGAACACCGCATCCAGATAGATGTCCATCAGGTTGAAAAAGTCCTTGTCGTTCCGGCTGCTGATGGGGTAGACCGTCTTATCCGGGAAGGTCATGGCGTTCAGGAAGGTCTGAACCGAGGTTTTCAGCAGCTCCACAAAGGGCTCCTTCACCGGGTATTTGTCGGAACCGCACAAAACAGAGTGCTCCAAAATATGGAAAACGCCGGTGGAATCCTCCGGGATTGTCTTGAAGGCAATGCAGAAGGCCTTGTTTTCCTCGGGCCGGTCCAGCCAGCAGAGCTGAGCTCCGGTCTTTTCGTGGGTCATTTCCACCAGACGGCCGCCCAGTTCCTCGATCTCCCGGACCCGGGTCACTTCAAATCCGTGTAAGTTCGTCCCTGTTTGCATGTTCTGTCTCCTCCTTAACATTCCATCATCAGCCGGATGATCTCTTTGTCGGTCTCCGCCATACCCAAGCGGGCCAGCTTGCCCACGCTGGCGATGGTATTCTCCACACCCTTCTTCACGATGCCGTCGCCGCCGAAGAACTGGTTGCCGTTCTCATACATGGCCAGGCCCAGCAGGCCCGCGTCCACGGCGGCGGCAATCTTGGCGGCGCAGCTGGCCTTGGCCCCGTCACAGACAATGCCGGAGGTGACCGCCACCGCGTTGACGATGGTGTGGGCAATCATTTCAAACCGTCCGCCTTTGAGATAGGCGATTCCCGCGCCGGCCCCCACGCCGGCACTGACGGCCCCGCAGTAGGCGGAGAGCCGGCCAATGCCGGTTTTCAGATGGATCGTCACCAGATTGGAGACGCAAAGGGCCCGCAGCAGCTCCTCCCTGGTCTTCCCGGTCTCCCGGGCGTAGACGATGACGGGAACAGAGGCGGTGATGCCCTGGTTGCCGGAGCCGGAATTGATGACCACCGGCAGCTCGCAGCCGTTCATCCGGGCGTCGCTGGCGGCGGCTGCCCAGGCCCGCATCTTGTAGTTGATATCGTTCTCCCGGTGCAGGAGGACGGTTTTGCCGATGTTGGCCCCGTAATTGCCGCGAAGGCCCTCGGCGGCAATGGCCATGTTGTAGTCGATCTGGCGCTCCAGCACCTCCCGCACGTCCTCCACGTCCAGGCACTCGGCAAACTGCACGATGCCCTCCACGGTGAGACAGCCGCGGTCCGTCAGGCCGTCGTCCTGCTGCTCCGAGATCTCCCGCTCCAGCAGCACGGCGTCGTTGCGCCTGACGCAGACCACGTTGGTGTGGTAGTCCACGATGCGGACGAAAGCGGAGTCTCCGCCCCGGAGGGCGGTGATCATGATGTCAAAGATGTGGCCCGTGTCGGCGTGGCGCACCTCGATGGGGGTCTCCTTCAGAAAGACGCCCATGGCGGCGATCTGCTCCTCCGTCACCCGGGAGAGGACCTCCAGCTCCGCGTCGGCGTCGCCGGCCACGGCGCCCGCCGCCGCTGCCGCGGGGATCCCCCGCAGGCCGCCGGTGTGGGGCACTACCACGCTCTTGACGTTCTTGATGATGTTGCCGCTGACCTCCACCACCAGCCGCTCCGGCACGGCGCCGAGAGTGGCCCGGGCCTTGGCGGCGGCGTAGGCGATGGCGATGGGCTCGGTGCAGCCCATGGCGGGCCGCAGCTCCTCCTTCAGGATCTGGATATACTGCTGATAACAGGCGTCGTGTCTGTCCATGGCGGTCCCCTCCTATGTCGCTGTTTCTTTACGTCTTTGCCAGGTATTCGATGGCGCTGTGGGCCGCCACGTTGCCCTCCCCGGCGGCCTTCACGTACTGATAGGGCCGGCCGGTGCAGTCCCCGGCGGCAAAAACGCCGGGCAGATTGGTGGCCGCGCTGCGGTCCACCGCAATGTGGCCCTGCTCCGTGGCAAGGCCCGGCAGCAGCGTGGCCAGGGACACGCTCTCCCGCAGGCAGAACACGCCGTCCACGGCCACGGTCTCGCCGCTTTTCAGCGTCAGAGAGGACAGGCGGCCGTTCTCCGCATTCATCTTCACGGCGCGGTCCGTCCGGATCTCCACGTTCTCCCCAAACGCGCCGGGATCCTTGTAAAGCGGGAAATAGAAGACCTTCGCCGCCAGGCCGGCCAGAAACGCCACCTCGTGCTCAAACCGCCTGGCCGTGCAGATCACGGCAATGGTCTTGTTCCGATACAGGAAGCCATCGCAGGTGGCGCAGTAGCTGACGCCCTTTCCCACCAGCTCCGCCTCCCCGGGCAGCAGGCCTACGCTGGCGACGCCGGTGGCAAAAATCACCGTGCGGGCCTCGTAGAATTCGCTGCCGGCGGTGAGGGCGTAGTGGTCGCCGAACTTCATGATGGCCGTGACCATGCGGTCTTCAATGGAAATGTTCAGCTCTTCGCACTGGCGGCGGAACGTGTCGTTCATCTCCGCACCGGTGACCATGGGCAGGCCGGGGTAGTTGGCAATGCGTTCCGCTCTGCCCACCTTGTCGCTGAACGCTTTGCTGCCGATCCAGATGAATTTTTTGTCATTGGCCTTCAAGGTCAGTGCGGCGGACACGCCGGCAGGGCCGGTTCCGATGATGGCGGAATCGTAGATCATAGAGAGCGCCTCCTTACTGCGTCATCATGCTTATAGTGTTAGGGTCTCGTATTTTTTCAGCGCGCGGCAGGGGATGCCCAGCCGCTTCTCCGCCGCTGTCACAAAGCCCGCCGTGTCGACGGTGGCGGACATGGGCGGGAACGCGTCGTCGTAGTGGTCCAGCAGAATGCCCCGGGGCGCCAGGCGCTCCACCAGGGGCATGGCGTACTCCGTCAGATCGCTGCGCCCCTGGAAGGGCAGGATCAGCCAGTCCGCTCCGGTGGGATACGCCGTGTCCGCGTCCAGGCCCAGGCTGCCCATGATCTGCAGGCGCAGTGTCCCGCAGGTGATCTCATAGAACAGGATCTCCCCGTTCTCGTCGTAGGCCTTGTTCAGCCGCAGCAGGCGGTCCGGCCTGGCTCCCAGCACCGCCCGGGCCTTGGCGGCGGCGTATGCGATGGCGATGGGCTCGGTGCAGCCCATGGCGGGCCGCAGCTCCTCCTTGAGGATCCGGACGTAAGCGCTTCTGCGCGGATCGGATGCGTTCATGCTTGTCCCTCCCATATCAGTTTCCGTCTGCGTTCATTGTATCCTGTTTTCGCTGCGCTGCAAGCGTTTTTGCTTATTCGGTCCGATTTGCGGATCATTCTGTCCGCAGCCCGTCCCGTTTGTCACGGCTCTGTGCTTGATCCAACATGTGATGAAAGTGAAGACCTTTCAGAACCATTGCAAGCCACCGGTTGTGCCGGTGGCTTGCAATGGTTCGCTTGATTCGGTTCTTTTCTTTTTCTTTTACAGCGGTTGCCTGGACGGTTTTTTCTATCGCGTCCGTCCTTCTCGCTTCACCGTTCCAGTCGTCCGTATTTCTCCCGCAGGAGGGTCAGCATCTCCATATACTTTTCCCGGCTGACGGCGATCTCTCCGTCCAGGTCCACGAAACGGACCGCATAGTGCTTGCTGTCGTTGTCCGACTGGATCATGGCAACCTTGGCCAGGTTCACCAGAAAGGACTGGTGGCAACGGAAGAAGCCCCGCTTTTTCAGCATCCGCTCCAATTCCGCCATGCTGTAGCCCACCAGCTCCACCTGCCGCCCGTCCTCCATGTGGATGCGGCAGCTGCGGCCGATCCGTTCCAGAAAGAGAATTTGACGGACCTGGAGCATATCGTAGCCGGAGCGGGTCTTGATCATCAGGCCGCTGTGGGCGGTCTCATCCCGCAGACGCTGGAGCTGATAGATGTAGCAGAGCCGGTTCACGATGCGGTGCAGGTCTACGGGTTCGGCAGGCAGGGTAAAGAAACCGGAACAGCCGTTCCGCACCGCGGAATAGGCGTCCTCCGGGGAGCCGCTGTAGGCGATCACCTGAATATCCGGATACTTGCTCTCCAGCATCAGCGTCAGACAGGTTCCCTGGCTGGTGCGGCTTGGGTCCGCGGGCTGACAGTTGATGAATACCACGTCCACCTCATGGGTCAGAATGTGGTCCAACGCTTCCTCGGTGGTCTCCAGCTCCGCCTCCAGGCGGAAGCAGTTGTGCATATTCAGAAGTTCCAGCAGATTAAAACGGATGATGGGGTCGCTGTCCACCATCAGCAGACGCAATTTTTCCATGGGGTCTTCCTCCTTGCCGCTCAGTGTCCGAAGGCCTTGAAGGCCTCCTCCAGGGCCTTGACGTCCCCCTCATAGTAGGTGGAGGACAGGCCGAAGGGTCCGTTTTTCGTGGTGGGCATAAACCAGAGGCCCTTGCCGTAGAGGTCGATCTGCCCGGTCTCCAGCATGTCCATATAGGCCCGGTACTCAGGGGAATCCTCGTTGGGATCCTTCAGGTTCCACCAATAGATCTCTACGTGTTGGCTGACGAAGGCCTTGTCCGCTACGCCCTCGCTGATGGGCAGCGCGTCCTCCGGGTCCCAGAAGCCCTTTTCCTCCAGGTAGGCCATGAGATCCTCTATGGTCAGATCCCAGACCGGGGCGTCCGGGTCCTCGTCCGGGGCGACGATGGCGGCTGGAGCCGTGAAGTCCGGTCCCACCAGCAGATAGGTCACCGTGCCCGCCAGGGCCAGCACCAGAAAGATCAGAAATCCGACGGTCAGCTTTTTCATTGGAGCGCCTCCTTCCCAGTCAGGCCCTGCTTTTCCAGATAAGCCCGATAGGTAGGGCTGCGCCGGAGCAGCTCCTCGTGGGTTCCGGCTGCCTCCAGGCTGCCCCGATTCAGAACGATGATGTGGTCCGCCTGGACCACGGAGCGCATGTCATGGGCAATCAGGATGATGGTGCGGCCCTGCAGGGCCTCCCGCACAGCCCGGAAGATGGCGGCGTCGCTCTTGTGGTCCAGACTGGCGCCGGCCTCGTCCATCAGCAGATAGCGCGGCTGGGTCAGCAGAGTTCGGGCGATGGCAACGCGCTGACGCTGGCCGCCGGAGAGCAGCTTGCCGGACTCTCCCACCTGGGTGTCGAAGCCCTCCGGAAGCTCCCGGATGAAGCCCAAAGCGTCTGCCAGCTCCGCGGCGGCGGCGATCTCTTCTTCGGCGGCCTCCGGGGCTCCGTAACAGATATTATCACGAATTGTGCCGGAAAACAACGGGTTGTTCTGCAAAATATACCCGAATTGCCGCCGCAGCAGGTGGGGCTTCAGGCTTTGCAGCTCCATGCCGCCCAAGCGGATGGAACCGCTGTCGGGGGTATAGATGCCCTGCAGAAGCTTCATCAGGGTGGATTTGCCGCAGCCGTTGTTGCCGATGACGGCGGTAACCTTGCCCTCGGGAATGGTGAGGCTGAGATTCTTCAGCACCGGCGCGCCCGGCTCATAGCTGAAACTGACGTTGTCCAAAACCAGATCCCCGCTGCCCGAATCCTCGGGCAGGGGAAGGCCTGTGTCCAGTTCCTCCAGGGGCTGCTCCAGCAGCTCTCCCACATATTGCAGGGCGCCCTGGGTGTTCCGGAGAATCTGATAGTGGGTCAGGATCTCGGCGGTGTACTGGTGGACCTTGTCCATATAGGTGCTGAATTCGTTGATGCCGCTGTCGGCCATCTGCTGCTGCCGGATCATGCGGGAGCCGAAAATCGCAATGAGCACGGTGCTGAAGCTGCTGTAGAGGGAGAAGGCGGTGGTTTGCACCACGCTCATAAAGGCCTCGAAGACGTCCGCCTTGAAGCGTTTGTTGATCTGGGCCAGGCCCTCCCGCTCCTCCCGGTCCTCCAGGGCCTGGGTTTTCACGTTCTTGGCGGCGGAAATATGTTCGGAGAAGAATTCCGTCATCTGCCGCAAGCTGTCATACTGCCGCCTGGCCACCGCGTGCTGGGTCCTGCCCACAACGGTAAACACCAGAATGCCCAGGGGGATCAGCACCAGCATCCAGTTGGCCAGAGGCGCGCTGTACTGAAACAGCACAATCACTGCCCGGACAAAGGCATAGAGAGAGGAGACCAGGCGGAAGGCCATGGCCAGCACCTCGCTGGCGGTCTGCACGTCGTTGACCACACCGGAGATCAGGGCGGAGGGCTGCCGCCTGTCCACCTCGGCCTGCGGCAGGCGAAGGATCTTGTCCCAGAGCATTTTTCGGGCCTGATATGTGATCCGCAGGGAGGCGGTTTCACTGAAAATATTCTGGATCGCCGCAATGACGCTGTTGCCCACGGTCAGCAGAACGTAGCCCAGGATCACGGAGTTGTAGAGCTCGCCCTTGTTGAAGGACACCAGGGCTTTGGCCGCCAGCAGGGCCAGCTCCGCGTAAGCCAGTCCCGCTGCAAGAGAGATGGCGTACATCCACCAGGGGATGGGAAAGCGGGTGTAGAACTTCACCAGCTCCTTCAGAGAGAAGCCGTAGCGTTTTTTCTTCATATCAGCCCGCCTCCTTCCCGGTCTGCTCCATCATTTCCAAGCAGTAGGGATTGCTTGCCAGCATGGTATCCCGGTCGCCGGCGGCCTCTGCCTTTCCGTCCCGCAGGACGATGATGTAGTCTGCGTTGCGGACCGTCTGGGCGTCGTGGGCCACGAAGACCACGGTTTTCCCCGCCATCCGCTGCCGGATGCTGGTCCAGACCAGATCCTTGCCCTCGATGTCCATGGCGGCGGTGGCCTCGTCCAGCAGCAGATAGTCCGGCTGCCGGAGCAGAGCCCTGGCTACGGTGAAGCGCTGGCGCTGGCCGCCGGAGAGGCTGGCGCCGCCCTCGCCCACCGCCAGATCGTAGCCCTCGGGCTGCATGCGGACGAAGTCCAGGATCCCGGCGCCTTCACAGGCCCGGTCCAGATCTTCGTCGGTGACGCTCCGCTCGATCCCCTGGGTCAGATTCTCCCGCAGGGTCCCGGCGTACATCACGCACTCCTGGGTCACGTAGCCCAGGGCTCGCCGATAGCTGGCCAGGGTGAAGCGGGCCGTGTCATCGGCTCCCACCGTGATCCGGCCCTCCCGGAGGGGATAAAGCCGGTCGATCAGATTCAGAACGGTGGATTTTCCGGAACCGGAGGGACCCACCAGGGCGGTGATCTTTCCGGCGGGGATCTCCAGATCCAGATGCTCAAACAGCGGCGCCTCCCCATAGGAGAAGCAGACGTCCTCCAGACGGATGCCGCCGGAAAGGGTCGTAACCGGTACCCCTTCCCTGGTGTTCTCGTCGGGGGTGTCCACCACCTGGGCTACCCGGTCTGTAGCGCCCTGGGCGGATTTGAAGCTGGTCCAATCGTTGAGATAGCCGGTGATGGTGTTGGCCAGCTGGGTGGCAAAGCCGTAATAGGCGATCCACTCCGCCAGCGAAATGCGGCCGGCGGAATAGAAGCCACGGCCCACCAGTATGATGACCACCACCTGCAGAGCCCCGGCAATGGCATGAACAGGGCCTGACAGCTGGTTCAGCAGCACGCTGGTTTTTCCTGCGGCAAAGCTCTGTTCCATCAGGACCTCGCCCTGCTTGCATTCCTTTTCCTCGGTACCCATGGTTTTGATCAGCAGCGTCTGATTGGCCCGCTCGGCGATGCCGGCGGTGAGTTCAGCGGTGGCCCGGTTGACCCGGTCGCTGACGCCGAAATGCAGCCGGCCCAGGATGAAGCTGATCAGCACGTTCAGCGGGATCACCGCAAAGAGAGACCACATGAGGGCGCTGTCATAGCTGCTGACCTTCCGCAGCAGAACGAAGGTGGAATAGCCCATGGTAATCAGGGGCACGAAGACCTGCATGGTCAGCTGGCTGATGACGGTGGTATCTGTGGTGACACGGGAGATCAGCTGCTTGGGCTCGTTGGATTCATAGAAGAACAGGGGCAGCCGCACCGCCTTGCGCCAGACCATCCGGCGCAGATTCCGGTTGATGAAGGCCCTGCAAATTCCGTTCACCAGGCCGGAGGCGGAACCGATCAGCAGGCTCAGCAGAGTCACCAGCAGGAAGGGGATCACCACGCTGACCGCATCCACGTCCCCGGCGAAGAGCCGGGCGCTGTACTCTGTGGCGCTGACGCCCACGTGCGTCAGGGCAAAGCTGACGCCGATATAGACCAGAATCCAGAGAATCGGCAGAGGTGCCTTCCAGAGCATTCGGAAGAACCTTCGAAAGCTGCCGTATTTTTTTCGGAATACTTTGTCTTGATCCATTTGCGTCTCTCCTATGAAGACGCCCTCCGCTTTATCCGCTATTGGTTAAAGTGGGGGGCGATTTGGATTCGATTTGGATTATTTGTTGGGCAGTGCCTTGAAATCGGCCAGAACGGCATCCTTCTGCGCGTAGTCCTCGGCAAAGGCCACGGCATAGAGGCCGTTGATGGCCTCAGCCTGCAGGATGCAGGCGCCGCCCATGTAGACCAGCATATTGCCGTTGGCAGGGGCGTTGACGAAGACGTTATTGTAGGCCTCGCTGTCCTTCTCCCAGTGGAAGAGCCACAGACCGCCGAAGTCCTCGGCCTTGTCGGCCATGGCTGCGTAGGGAATCTCGCCGCCGGTGTTGTCGGTGACGTAGCCCTCGGTGGTGTTGATATCCACGGGCTTGGCATCCTTGGCAATAAAGCCCTTGGCGGTCAGGTAGGCCACCATCTCTTCATAGCTGCAGGTATTGGTGTTGACGGGATCGGGCTCCTTGGCTTCCTCGGGCTTCTTCGCGCAGCCGATCAGGCAGGTGACAAGAAGGGCGGCTGCCAGCAGCAGGCAAAGGGTCTTCTTCAGGGTCTTCATGTTCTTTCCTCCTAATTTTATATTTTGATTTGTTCGCTTTCGGTTGTATGATTCAGGAATACATGTATTCCGAGATCACTTGCTTGATCTCATTCGGTTGCATGACACCGATGTGCTCGTAAACCAGCGCGCCGTCCTTGTAGAACTGGACGGTCGGCACCGCCATAACGTCGTTTTCTTCGGCCAGCTCGGGGTTGTCGTCTACGTTGACCTTTACGATATCCATCATGGGAAGCTCCGCGGCCGTATCCTCCAGGATTCGGGAGAAGGCCTTGCAGGGACCGCAGGTTGTTCCCCAGAAATCCACCAGGACAAAGCCCTCAGAGATGAGCTCCTTGAAATTGGATTGGTTCGCATTCTGAATTGCCATTTTATCCATCCTCCCGCAAAAGCTGTTCCATAACAGTATTTTTTAAACGATTCACCGCATGGGAGACGTATTCCGAAAAAACAAAGGCCTCCCAGGTGTTCGCTTCCCTGGCGTTCTCCTCGGAAGCGTGCCACGTTTTACAGTAACTCTTTATGTCCTCTTCGTACTGTGTCTTCTCCGGTACATACCCGTCGATCCCGGCCCAGTGCAGCCCCAGCAGATAGAGGCAGAGATTTTGCCAGGCCTCTGACTGTTCCAAAGCTAAAAGCTCATAGTAGCTTTGCACAGGGATCCGGCCCCGAAAGTCCTCGGGCTTGGCCCGCTCTATGTCGATGCCCTCTTGCCGGAACAAGATCCGGGAGCGTTCGATGCGCATACGGACGACGCTTTCCCAGTCCTCCCTGCAGAGGACAAATTCTGAGCCTCCGATCACTTCCCGGATCAGCCTGCTCAACGGCTCCGGCAGCAGCTCTGCCGCCATATCCCGCCGCAGCTTTCCGGACAGATAGGCGCGATAGGCCTCCACCGTATCGATGCCGTCGAGACCGAGCTTGCGGACCATCTCATCATCCGGCTTCGGGATCTGCTGCCGGGAGAGCTCCAAAAGGGTCACGAGAACCTCTCCCTCCGGGAGCGCGACGGCTCTGCAGTTCCCCGGCGTCATGCCGATCACGGCCTGCTCCAGCTCAGAATGAAACATCCCGCTGCCGATCAGCAGCTTGAGCCGGTTCTTTTGGAAACGGGGAAGTTCGGATTCCGTCCGGCAGACCGCCAGATCTCCGGCTTGCGCTTCCTCTGCCGGTTCCCACCGGACGTAGGGCAGAACGACACGCCGCAGTTCTGCTTCCACCTGTTCCGGATCCGGGAATACGGGCGCGATCCAGGCAGAGAGATTCACTTTGTCAGGCTCCAGAATTGACAAAACATAAGATCGCATCCTGCCACCTCCTTGTTTATTCTGACGAAATCAGCATGTGCTGCAACTGTAATTGCAATATAGCATAGGATTAATTCCATTACAACCTTTCACGTGCATTATGTCTCTCATTCTGCAAAAGCTGTCCTTATTTGCTTCCGCAGGCAGAACTCCGGCGAATTCGGGACCGGAATCGGCCAACAACTTGACGGTGTCATAAGATTCTTTCATAATATGCCGCTTTTTTCTTGAATGATAATTACAAATCATGTCCATACGCTTGACATTGACAATTACCGCCGGTGAAGGTGCGTATAACACCCTCATCGGCGGTCTGTTAGGTCCAATATAAATGATGAAATGGCAAAATCAAATCATTTGAAAATGCAAGAGAGCTTCCCGGATGGCGGTCTCCTTCTCCAGCGGGCATTGAGGAACGACCGGCTTTACCTTTTTGGATACATTATGATTCGTACCCACCTGCAGGCCGTATTTACGTTTTGTTTGCGCAATCTGCAGGCTCGTCACCTTGAGACCGAAGCGCTCCAGGACGTAATTCTTGATCTGCGGATAGGTCGCATCCTCCCGTAAAGATGCGAAGTCCACGTCCGACCCGTCCAGCTCTACCCGCAGCGGCGTACTCGATCTCTCGCCCTTGGAAAGTTGAACAACCGTCTCAACAGTGACACCGCTGCGCGCGTGACTGTCCCCGGAGCCTGTGCCTCCAAACACCGTGTGTCGGGCGCCGTTTCCATACAATGCAATGGAACAGGGCCCGTTCAGCGGAAAAGCTCCGTCCTTCTTCAAAAGAACCGTGCATTCTGCGGCGTTTTTTCGAAGCAACGCCCGGTGACGGGATTCATGCGGCTGCAAATCTGCCATAAAAACGCTCCTTTTTTGCACATTTTGTTTTTGGTTGATTCTGTGAAAAATGAAAAAATATTTGTAATTGTGTGGGGGTTATGCTATATTGTAAGTTAAAGGTACATTCATTGTAAAAGGGAGGGGTGACGCTTGCAGGCGGTGGATTGCTTTCTTTGCGCTTCGGCGGCCTGGGCGGCCGCTGCCCTTCTGACCCATATGACCGTCAGGCAGGCGGCGGAAAACGGCGGGATTGCGGGTCTCATCTGCGCTCTGCTTGCACTGCTGCTGCCTGTGGCCGGAATCACGGTTCCCTTGACGCTCCCCGTCATGCTGCTGTTGGCTCTTCTGCTGCCTGTGCTGCAGCGGGTCACCTGGAGCTCCCGGGCGATGCTCTTATTCCTGACGGTGGGGCTGTGGGCTTTGCTGGACAGCTGCGCCAAGGCGTTTCACAGTCTGTTTTCCCCGTTTTCCGCCGTCGTCTCCCAATTGGTACTGATCGGGCTGTTTCTGGCCCTGGCTTGGGTCCTGCGGCGCCGCTTTCCGGAGGAGGGTTGGGCGGACAGCTTTACCGGGCCGGAGCACAGCTCCATCCGAACCTGGTACGTCTGGACCGCGCTGGGGCTTATGACCCTGGCGGAGCTTTCTC
>CAMHMK010000020.1 GCA_946186225.1 uncultured Clostridia bacterium | reverse complement strand
AGGGACCAGTGACCAGGGATCAGCGTAGGGCGGCCAGACCTCTGGCCGCCGTCCCACCGAGCGGCAGACAGCGCGGCGGCCTGGGTCAGGCCGCCCTACGGACCAGGGATCAGGGGAGGTTTCGTTCCTGGTCCCTTCAGAATCCATTGATAAATTCCCGGAATGTGCCGGATTGACAAAGCCGCGGGACTGTGCTATAATCAGCGCGCTGAAAAATGCGCTTGTCCTGTACCTGACACCAAGAGTCTGCTCTGAAGTGGAAGCTGCGGCTACGATGCATCTGCATAGGAAACGATGTATTTGCCGTACCACTTGTACGGCAATTCTTTTTTATACGAACGGAGGGAGCACTGTGGAAACAAGAGTGGCTGTCATCAGCATCATTGTGGAAAACGAAGCGTCTACGCAAAAGCTCAATGGGATCCTGCACGAATACGGCGGATATATCATCGGCAGAATGGGCATCCCTTACAGAGAGCGCGGCGTGAACATCATCAGCGTTGCCATGGACGCCCCGCAGGACGTCATCAACACCATGTGCGGCCGGCTTGGCCGGCTCGAGGGAATCACTTCAAAGGCGGCTTATTCCAATGTCATCACAAAGAATTAACCCGGAGGCCTCCTATCGGCTCGGCACGGCGCAGAAGCTTCTGCTCCTGATCCTGCCGCTCGTCGCTGCCCTGGCGGCCCTCTGCTTCGGCCGCGCGCTGATCTCCCCGCGGGAGGTCTTCCTTGCGGTCTGGGGCAAGCTGCGCGGCGAGCAGACGGTCAATGGTACCGTGGCCCTGACCGTCTGGAACATCCGCCTGCCGCGCATCCTGCTGGCCCTGCTGGCCGGCGCGGCCCTGTCCACGGCAGGCTGCGCCTTCCAGAGCCTCTTTGCCAACCCCCTCGCCACGCCGGACACCCTCGGCGTCGCGGGCGGCGCGAGCTTCGGCGCGGCCCTGGGCATCCTGCTGGGCTTCGGCCTGGTCGGGATCCAGATGACGGCCTTCGCGATGGGCATTGCCGCCGTCGCGCTGACCTGGCTCGGCGGCTCCGGCCGGGGCAGGGGACTGACCTCGGTCGTCCTCTCCGGCATAATGATCGGCTCCCTGTTTTCCGCCCTGGTCTCCCTGGTCAAATTCGTCGCCGACGCCGAATCCCAGCTGCCTGCCATCACCTACTGGCTGATGGGCAGCCTCCAGTCTGCGGGCTACAAAAACCTTGCCCTGGGTGCGCCGCCCATCCTGGTCGGCATTCTGGTCCTCCTGCTTCTGCGCTGGCGGATGAACCTGCTCCCGCTCTCTGACGACGAAGCCCGGTCCTCGGGTGCAAACGTCAAGGCCCTGCGCGCGGTCACGGTGATCTGCGCCACCGCGATGACCGCCTCCTGCGTCGCCATGTGCGGCCAGGTGGGCTGGGTGGGTCTGCTGATCCCGCACATGTGCCGGATGAAATTCGGCTCCAACCACGTCTCTCTGCTGCCGGCCTCGGTCAGTCTCGGCGCGGTTTTCCTTGTGATCGTGGATACCGTCGCGCGGTCGGTCACTGCAGCGGAGATCCCCGTTTCAATCCTGACTGCCATCATCGGCGCGCCGTTTTTCATCCTGCTGATGCGCCGTTCCGGGGGGTGGAGGCTGTGATACTTCGCGTAGAAAACGGCGCTTACGCCTATAAAAACGGTCCGCTGCTGTTCCGGGACGTCAATCTGGAGGTCCGCCCGGGCGAGCTGCTTTCCGTGCTCGGCCCGAACGGGGCGGGGAAGACCACCCTGCTCAAGTGCATGATGGGCCTGCTGAAATGGAAGCAGGGCCGCAGCAGCCTGGACGGGACAGACGTGGCTTCCATGTCCGAGCGCGCGCTCTGGACCACCGTCGCCTATGTGCCCCAGGCCAGATCGGCCTCCCCGGCCTATACGGCCTTCGAGACCGTGCTCCTGGGCCGGACGGGCCGCCTCGGCGTGTTCTCTACGCCGAAGCAGGCGGACCTGGAAAAGGCGGAGGAGGTCCTGGCGCTGCTGGGCATCTCCCGGCTCTCGCAGAAGCTCTGCAGTCAGATGAGCGGCGGCGAGCTCCAGATGGTGCTGATCGCCCGCGCCCTGGCCGCGGAGCCCTCCATCCTTGTGCTCGATGAGCCGGAATCCAATCTGGATTTCAAAAACCAGCTCATCGTCCTGGATACGATCTCCAAGCTGGCTGCCCGGGGCATTGCCTGCATCTTCAATACCCACTACCCCGAGCACGCCCTGCAGCGGTCGGACAAGGCCCTCCTGCTGAGCGGGGGAGAGGCGCTCTACGGCAGCACCTCCGGCATCGTCACCGAGGCCAACATCGAGCGGGCCTTCGGCGTCAAGGCCGCCATCGGCAGCTTTGAGACCGCCGGAAACGAGCTGAAAAACGTCATCCCCCTGCACCTGTCCACGGGTGAGGGCGGCGCCGCGCCGGAGCAGCCGGAGCAGAACGCCCTGGCAGCGGTCACGGTCATCTCCCACGACTACGCCGCGGCCCAGCGGATCAACCTGCTCCTGCATGAATATTCCGATATGATTGTCGGCCGCATGGGCATGCCCTATCGCGAGCGCGGCGTCTATATCATCCACACCTCGCTCGACGGCCCCCGGAGTCGGATCGAGGCGCTCTCCCAGCGGCTTTCCATCATCCCCGGGGTCAGCGCGAAAACCACCTATGCAAAGGAGGAACACGAGCTTGCATAACATAGAACGGATCGACGCGGTCGCGCAAGACCGCATGCTTCCGGCGGAAGAACTGGCCGGCCTGCTCGGCAGCTTCACCGACGAGGAGCTGGAATACGCCTCGTCTCTGGCCCGCGCTGTTGCGCAGCGCGTGTTCGGGAAGAAGGTCTATCTCAGAGGCATCGTGGAGTTCACGAACTACTGCAGGAACAACTGCCTCTACTGCGGCATCCGCCGGGACAACAAGAACGCCTGCCGCTACCGTTTGAGTCAGGAGGAGACCCTGACCTGCTGCCGCGACGGCTATGCCGCCGGCTTCCGCACCTTTGTCCTCCAGGGCGGCGAGGATCCCTGGTACAGCGATGAGCGCATGTGCGAAATCGTCTCCGCCATCCGGGCGGAGTTCCCCGACTGCGCCATCACCCTCTCCCTGGGCGAGCGGAGCGAGGAATCCTACCGTCGGCTCAAGCAGGCCGGGGCGGACCGCTACCTCCTGCGGCACGAGACCGCCGACGCGGCCCACTACGCCCTGCTGCACCCAGCCGAGCAGACCCTCCAAAACCGGATGGACTGCCTGCATACGCTCCGTGCGCTCGGCTATCAGGTGGGCTGCGGCTGCATGGTGGGCTCGCCCTTCCAGACGCCCCTGCATCTGGCAAAGGACCTGCTCTTCATGGCGGAGTTCCGGCCCCACATGATCGGACTCGGGCCCTTCATCCCGCACCACGATACCCCGTTCCGGGACGAGGCTGCGGGCACCGTGCGGCAGTCTTTGATGCTGCTGGCCCTGTGCCGCCTGATGCTGCCCGAGGTCCTGCTGCCTGCCACCACAGCCCTCGGCACCCTCGACCCCATCGGCCGGGAGCGCGGCATCCTCGCCGGGGCGAACGTCATCATGCCGAATCTCTCCCCGGTCTCTGTACGGAAAAAATACATGCTCTACGACAACAAGCTCTTCTCGGGCGACGATCCCGAAACCTGCAGAAGGGCGCTCGAACAGCGCGTCGCCTCCATCGGCTACCAGGTGGTCATGGGCAGGGGCGACCATCCGGCCTTTGCGGCGGATGCAAGGAAAGGAAACTGATATGATCAAAATTGCGGTTTACGGCAAGGGCGGCATCGGCAAGTCCACCACGGTCTCCAACGTGGCCGCCGCCCTGGCGGACAAGGGGCTCAAGGTCATGCAGATCGGCTGCGACCCCAAGGCGGACTCCACCGCCCTTCTCCACGGCGGAACGCCCGTTCCCACGGTCCTCGACCTGGTTCGCAGCGGGAAGCCCTTCGGTCTGGAGGATATGACAGCCGTCGGCTACGGCGGCGTGATCTGCGTGGAAGCCGGCGGCCCCACCCCGGGCCTGGGCTGTGCCGGGCGCGGCATCATCGCGGCCCTGGATAAGCTCAGGGAGAAGGGCGCCTACGAGGTCTACCAGCCCGACGTGGTCTTCTATGACGTCCTGGGCGACGTGGTCTGCGGCGGCTTCTCCATGCCCATGCGCGGCGGCTATGCCGACAAGGTCTTCGTCGTCACCTCGGGCGAAAATATGGCCATCCACGCGGCGGCCAACATTGCCGTGGCGGTCAACAATTTCCGCGAGCGCGGCTACGCCGCCCTCGGCGGCCTGATCCTGAACCGCCGCGATGTGAAAAACGAGCTGGAAAAGGTCGAGGAGCTGGCCAGAGACATCGAAAGCAAGATCGTCGGGACCCTCTCCCGCAGCCAGACCGTCCAGCAGGCGGAGGAGCTTGGCAAGACGGTCGTCGAGGCCTTCCCCGAAAGCGAGATGGCAGGGGAGTACCGCCGCCTGGCCGAGGCTCTGCTTGCAGAATGCGGGGCGAGCCATGCTTAAACGGATCCAAAACACCGAGAACGTCTGCGATATCCGCACCGGCGCGGAGCTCCGGATCGCCGAGGCGTCCTTCCCTGCGCCGTTTCAGTCGGGTCTGGAATACTCCTCGCCCGCCCGCGGCACCTGGAACATCGTCCACACCGGAATGCTGATCCCCCAGGCCCATGAGATCTTCGTCTGCGCGGCGGGCTGCCTGCGCGGCGTGGTTCTCACTGCCGCTGAGATGGACGCCTCAGAGCGCTTCTCCACCGTGGCCGTCCGCGAGCGCGACCTGCTCGAGGGCGACATGGAGGACCTGATCATCGAGGGTGTGACGGACGTCATTGAGAAGCTCACCCGGGCCGGCAGACGCCCGCCTGCGATCCTGGTCTATACCAGCTGCGTGCATCACTTTTCCGGCTGCGATATCGAGGCCGCCTACGCTGCCCTGCGGGAGCGCTTCCCGGATATCGACTTTACCGACTGCTATATGAACCCCATCATGCGCAAGAGCGGGCTCACGCCGGACCAGATCATGCGCAGCCGGCTCTATTCTCTGCTCAAGCCCCGGCCCATTGCCCCGAAGGCCATTGCCATCCTCGGCAACGACCTGCCCACGGACGAGGAAAGCGAGCTGGTCCGGGTGATCCGGTCCGCCGGCTGGACGCTCCACGAGATCACGTCCTGCCGCAGCTACGCGGAATACCAGCGTATGGCGGAGGCCGCGCTCTACGTCAGCTACTATCCCGCCGCGAAGGCCGGAGCCGACGCCCTGGCCGCCCGCCTCGGCGGCAGGCATCTGTACCTGCCGTTCAGCTATTCCTGTTCCGAGATCGCGGCAAACCTGGACGCTCTCTGCCGGGCCATCGGCGCGCCTACCCCGGACCACGCGGCGAAAACCGCAGAATGTCGGAAGGCCCTGGCCGAGACCCGTGCCATGATCGGCGATACGCCGATCGCCATCGACTACACCGCCGTGCCCCGTCCCCTGGGTCTGGCGCGCCTCCTGCTCGAAAACGGCTTCCGCGTGACCCGGGTCTATGCCGACAGCTTCTCCGGCGAGGAAAAGGCGGATTTTGATTACCTCCGCCAAGCCTGCCCGGACCTGCTCGTTACCGCCACGGTCCACGCCAAGATGCGCTTTGCGAGCGAGCGGGAAGGGGGCTGCCTGGCCATCGGCCAGAAAGCGGCCTATTTCGAGAATACCGACCATTTCGTCAACGTCGTCGAGGGCGGCGGCATGTACGGCTATGAGGCCATTGTGAAAACCTGCGCCCTCATGCGCGAGGCATATCTGGAGCCGAAGCCCATGCGCGAGCTGGTGCAAATCAAGGGACAGGGGTGTGGATGCTGCTTATGAAACAGACTGCGAGCTTTATTTCGACCTACAGCGCCGACGTCTTCGGCGTCTGCTCCGCGCTATTTGAGCTGGGCGGTATGACCATCATGCACGACGCCTCCGGCTGTAACTCCACCTACTCCACCCACGACGAGCCCCGGTGGTACGATATGGAGAGCATGGTCTACATCTCCGGCCTGTCCGAGATGGAGGCCATCATGGGCGACGATGAAAAGCTCGTCTCCGACATCGTCCGCGACGCGAAGGAGCTCAAGCCCAATTTCATCGCCATCGCCGGGACCCCGATCCCCGCCATGACGGGCTTCGACTTTGACGCCGTGGCCCAGGTCGTCGAGACCAGAACCGGGATCCCCGCCTTCGGCTTCGCCACCACCGGCATGGGGAGCTATATCGAGGGTGCAGGTCCCGCCCTGGCCCGGCTGGCCGAGCGCTTTGCCGACCGGGATGCTGCCCGGACCGCCCGGCCCTCCGCCAACCTCCTCGGCCTGACCCCGCTGGACTTCTCCGTCAACGGGGAGGACGCCTCCGTCGCCGCCTGGCTCCGGAAAACCGGCTTTGACCGCAACGTGCCCTACGCAATGGGCTGCAGCTTTGCAGATCTCAAACGTCTCGGCGCTGCCCACGTCAACCTCGTCGTCTCCGCCGCCGGTCTGCCGACGGCCCGTTTGCTCGAGCAGATGTTCGGTACGCCCTACGTTCTCGGACTGCCGGTCGCCGGCAAATACGCCGGGCTTCTGGCCGAACGCCTGATCGACGCAGCCAAAAGCGGGACAAGCGTCCCGGCGGCCGGTCTGATCCGCCCCGAGGGGACCCCGTGCGTGGCCGTGATCGGCGAGGGCATCCGCTCCGTCTCCCTGGCCGAGGCCATCACCCTCGAGACCGGGAAGCCCGCCTTCGCGGTCTGCGCGGCCGAGTTCCATCCGGACTATCTCCGGCCCTGCGACGTCTGCGCCTGTGACGAGGATGAGATCATCCCCGCCCTCGCCAACGCGGACACCGTGATCGCCGACCCCCTCTACCGGCCCATCGTCTCTGCGGACAAGCGCTTCCTCCCCCTGCCGCACGAGGCCTTTTCCGGCCGCATCTTCCGCCGGGATATCCCCGATCTTGCCGCCGACGCGCGGCCCGTTCTGAACCAGTTTATTTAGGGCAAGGCCCTTAAAAAAGAAAGGAAAAACCACTATGTACAAACGCTTTTTAAGCCTGATGCTCGTCGCCTGCATTGTCGTCTCCGTTCTGCTTTGCATGACCGGCTGCTCAGAGGGCAAAAAAACCGAAACCGACGCAGCCGCCGGAACGCACGTCGTCGTTGACCACAACGGCAACGAGGTCGCCGTTCCCAATGACGTCCAGCGCATCGCGGTCTGCGACATCTACCCCCTGCCCTCCGTCCTGACCGTCTTCTTCGACTCTGCGGAGAAGATCGTCGGCATGGCGCCCCCCAGCATGGTTGCCGCCAAGAGCGGTCTGCTCGGCGAGCTCTATCCCGAGATCCTCAAGGCCGAAACCGGCTATATCGACGGCGCGAACGTCAACATCGAGGAGCTGATGAAGCTCAACCCCGACGTGGTCTTCTACTCCGCCTCCAACCCGGAGCTGGGCGAGCAGCTTCGTTCCGCCGGTCTGGCCGCGCTTGCCGTCTCCGTCAACAAGTGGGACTATAACGCCATCGAGACCCTGAACCACTGGATCGAGCTCTTCAACGAGGTCATTCCCCAGAATGATAAGGTGGACAAGGTCAAGAAGGCCTCCGAAGAGATGTACAACCTCGTGCAGTCCCGCGTCTCCGCTCTGTCGGACGAGGAGCGCGAGCGCGCATTCTTCCTCTTCCAGTACAGCGAGACCAATATTCTCACCTCCGGCCGCAAGTTCTTCGGCGAGTGGTGGGCCGAAGCCATCGGCGCCAAGAACGTCGCCTATGAGCTGGAAAACGACAACTCCGTGGCCGTCAACATGGAGCAGGTCTACGCCTGGAACCCCTCCTTGATCTTCATCACGAACTTCAACACCGCCACCCCCGAGACCCTTTACACGAACGAGGTCGGCAACTACGACTGGAGCGAGATCGAAGCCGTCAAGAACCAGCGCGTCTACAAGATGCCCCTCGGCATGTACCGCAGCTATACCCCCGGCGTCGATACGCCCATCACCCTGCTCTGGCTGGCCAAGTCCGCCTATCCTGAGCTTTTCTCCGACATCGACGTCATTGCCAAGACCGTCGAATACTACCGCGACGTCTTCGGCGTCACCCTGACCGAGGAGCAGGCAAACGCCATCTTTGCGCCTCCCGCCTCCGCCGGCGATATCGTCGTGGGTTAATAGAACCGCGGACGGCCCCCGCCGGGGGCCGTCCCACGTCATCACAAGAAAGGAACTTCCCATGAGTCTGAACGAAACCGCCTCCGCCGACCGCATCCACATCGGCTTTTACGGCATGCGCAACGCGGGCAAATCCAGCGTTGTGAACCGTGTCACGGGCCAGGAGCTGTCCGTGGTCTCCGACGTCAAGGGCACGACCACCGACCCGGTCAAAAAGGCAATGGAGCTCCTGCCGCTCGGCCCCGTGGTCATCATCGACACCCCCGGCCTCGACGATGAGGGCGCGCTGGGCGAAAAGCGCATCCAGCGCGCCCGCCGGATGCTGGCCCAGACCGACATTGCCGTTCTGGTCGTGGACGCCGCCCTGGGCCTCTCCGTCCTGGACCGGGAGCTGCTTGATCTCTTCCGGGCCAAAAACCTGCCCTTTGTGGTCGCATGGAACAAGGCGGACACACTGACCGACCGGCCCGCCCTCGACGACGATTCCATCTACGTCAGCGCGGCCACGGGCGAGAATATCCACGCCCTCAAGGAAAAGCTCGGGGCCTTTGCCAAGCGCCTGCAGACCGACAAGACCGTCCTCGCGGACAAGCTTGCAAAGGGCTCCACCGTCGTCCTGGTCATGCCCATTGACGAGGCTGCCCCCAAGGGCCGCCTGATCCTGCCTCAACAGCAGGTCCTGCGCGACGTTCTGGACGCCCACTGCACGGGAGTCTGCTGCCAGGATACCGAGCTGGCCGATACCCTCGCCGCCCTCCGGGAGCCGCCGGCCCTGGTCGTGACCGACTCCCAGGTCTTTGGCAAGGTCGCAAAGCTCGTGCCGACCAGCGTACCGCTGACCTCCTTCTCCATCCTCTTTGCCCGCTACCGCGGCGACCTGGCCGAGCTTGTGCGCGGCGCTGCCCAGCTGGAAAAGCTCCGGGACGGAGACCATGTCCTGATCTCCGAGGGCTGTACCCACCACCGCCAATGCAGCGACATCGGCACGGTCAAAATGCCCGGCTGGATCGAGGGCTTCACCGGCGTCAAGCCGACCTACAGCTTCACCTCCGGCGGGGAGTACCCCGACGATCTGACCCGGTACGCCCTGGTCGTCCACTGCGGCGGCTGCGTCCTGAACCCCGCTGAGATGCAAAGCCGCATCCGCAAGGCAGTCGACAGCGGCGTGCCCATCGTCAACTACGGCATCGCCATCGCCCATATGCACGGCATCCTCCGCCGCAGCCTTGAAATCTTCCCGGAAATCCGCTCGCTCCTCGACGCCTGAGCGCCGTGTTTGTGACGGGAAACGATCCGGAAACCGCCCCTCGAAGCGACGATGCCAATATCGTTTGCAGACACAATATGAGCAGAAAACGACAGCGTTTCAGCCGACGCTTTCTATCTCCGGGAAAATGACCGAACTGGCGGACAGACTCCGCCGCTTCGGTCATTTTCGTGTTCATGAGCGAAAAATGAGTGTTCGTCTGAACGCTGTTCAGAAATTGTAAAATTTTTTTGACGAGAAAAGCAGAATATGCTTGAAAAAGAGATTGATCTAATATACAATAATGGAAAATGTACCCAACTGTTTTTTGGAACAGGCACAGTTCAAACAGCACGTTCTGGCGGATTTCCGCTCTGTGCAGAGGCTTTTGAACTGTCTCAGGCATCCGTGAGGAATCCGTACCGGGAGGATCGATATGGCTTATTCGCTGGCGGCATACGGAACCAACGCATTTCAGGAGTTTATCCTTCCGCAGACAGACAATGCCGATTTCCATATTACCCTTTCCAGCGCCATCTACGGCTTTGCCGAGGACGTCACCCTGAGCTTCGAGATCGTCGACGGGATCTGGCGCTTTGTCTCCTGCTCAGAGAATGCAGTCATCCGCAAAACCAGCCTCGAGCCCGGCTCCAAGCTCGAGGTCGGCAGCCTCATTCTGCTGAAGCAGGGGGAGGTTCGCGTCAGCGTCCTGGTCATGGAGCTGGATCAGAATCTGACCCGATTCCAGAAATATCACATTGAACGGCCCTGCCAGCTGCAGATCGGCGCCTCCGAGGGCTGCCACATCGTATATGATTTCCAGGGCTTGATTTCCAGAACCCATGCAATGCTGACCGTGGGTGCAGGCGGCTGCCGGATCCAGGATACCAGCCGGAACGGCATTTACATGGACGGCCAGAGGATCCACGGAGAGCGTGCTCTGGCGTTTGGCGAGGTCGTGAATATTTTCGGCCTGCAGATCATCTGGCTGGGCTCTGTTCTCGCGGTCGGAACGATCGGCCACCCGATGAAGGTCCACGCCGCGGAGCTCCGCCAGATCAACAGCAGCGCCGCCCTGTACCCGAACGGCGTCCATCAGCTGGAGGGCTCCAGCGTCCATCTGTTCCACCGCAGCCCCAGAGTGCTCCCCAAGCTGCATACCGATGAGATCGAGATCGAAGCGGTTCCGCAGCCCGCCAGGACCACCCAGCGGCCCTTGCTGCTCCAGGTCGGTCCCGCCATGACCATGGTGATCCCCATGCTTCTGGGCACGATGGTCGCTCTGTTTGCCACGAGCGCGACCGGCGGAAAGCCGAGTCCCTATATGTACACCGGCATCATCATTGCCGTGGCCTCCGGCCTGCTTGGGGTCATGTGGGCGCTGATCAACATGCGCTACGCCAAAAAGGAGGCGCGCGAAGCCGAGGAAAACCGCGTCCGCCGCTATCAGATCTATCTGCAGGAGACGGAGCAGGACATCTACACCAAGGCGGAGGAAAACCGCCACATCCTCGAAAACGCCTATCCCTCCGCAGAGGAAGTCACCACCTACAACGCCTACTGTCCCGCCCTCTGGAACCGCAACCAGTCTCACCAGGATATGCTCTATGTCCGGCTCGGTCAGGGCGACATGCCCTTTCAGTGCCCGATCCGGATTCCGAAAAAAACCTTTACGCTCTACGATGACGCGCTTGCAGCCCAGCCGAAGCTCATCTCCGAGCGCTATCGGGTTTTGCACAATGTTCCCGTGGGCATTGATCTGCGCAAGAAGAACCTGATCGGCGTTGTCGCCGACGGCAAGTCTCGGACGGCCTCCGGCATCATGCGTGTGATGGCGGCCCAGATCGCTGCCAACACCTGCTATACCGACGTCAAGCTGGTCTTCATCGGCTCGGAGAAGCGGCTGAGCTCCGGCGGAAGCTGGGGCTTCTGCCGCTGGCTGCCGCACGTCTGGTCCGAGAGCCGCGTAACCCGTTTCTGCGCCTCCACCCCGGCGGAGATCACCGAGGTCTGCCTGGAGCTTTCCGAGGTCATCCGCACCCGCACCGAGGGCATGCAGAGCAAGTCGGATGAGGATACCTATCCCAGCCCGCACTATGTGATCTTCATCGAGGATCTCACCGCCCTCCAGAACGAGAGCATCGTCAAGCATCTGCTGGCTCCGGAGCAGCGCTTCGGGATCACTACTGTGATCCTCGCAGCCTCCCGCGAGCATCTGCCCAACGCCTGTGAGGACGTCATCGAAAGCAAGGGCAGCCGCGGCTCGATCTACAACCTGTCCGAGGGCGCGGCAGACGGCACCGAGCTGACCTTCGACCGGGTGTCCCGGTCGGCCATGGAGAACTTCGCCCGGCGTATCTCCAACGTGGAGGTCTCCGAGGTCGTCAACGGCGGCGATATTCCCGAGACGCTGACCTTCCTGGATATGTGGGGCGTCAAGACGATCCCGGAGCTGAACGTCCTCGAACGCTGGCGCAAGAACCGTACCTACGATACCATGCGCGGTCTGATCGGCCAGAAGGCCGGCGGTCGCGACTGCTATCTGGATATTCACGAAAAGCACCACGGCCCCCACGGCCTGGTCGCTGGCACCACCGGCTCGGGCAAGAGCGAGACCATGCAGACCTACATCCTGTCGATGGCCATGTGCTACAGCCCGAACGACATCGCCTTCTTTGTCATTGACTACAAGGGCGGCGGCATGGCGAACCTGTTCAGCAACCTGCCCCATCTTTCCGGCCAGATCTCCAACCTCTCCGGAAACCAGGTGCACCGCGCGATGGTCTCCATCAAGAGCGAGAACCGCCGCCGCCAGCGCCTGTTCAACGAATGCGGCGTCAACCACATCGACAACTACACCCGCCTCTATAAGAGCGGAGAAACCTCCATCCCGATTCCGCACCTGCTGATCATCATCGACGAATTCGCCGAGCTCAAAAAGGAAGAAGGCTCGTTTATGCGCGAGCTGATCTCCGTGGCGCAGGTGGGCCGAAGCCTGGGCGTGCATCTGATCCTTGCAACCCAGAAGCCGGAGGGCACGGTGGATGACAACATCCGATGCAACGCGAAGTTCCGCATCTGCCTCCGCGTGCAGGACCGTCAGGACTCCAACGAGATGCTCCACCGCCCCGACGCTGCCTACATCACCCGCGCCGGCCGAGCCTTCATGCAGGTCGGCAACGACGAAGTGTTTGAGGAATTCCAGTCCGGCTGGAGCGGAGCAGATTACGATGAGACCCTGGCAGACGGCAACACCAAAATTGCCATCATGCGAACCCTGACCGGCAAGCCGGCCATCACCGGCAACCACCTGAAAAAGCAGCAGAAGGACCATAAGCGTATGCTCTGGCTGCAAAGTCTGGTCAGGATGCTCCACCGTCAGGCCGATCAGATGCAGGGGTCCTTCGCGGCGATTGCCTCGGACCGTGCGCAGCTGGCGGTCCTGGTGGACCGCACCATGGCCGAGCTCGAGCGCGAGCACATCGACTATGGCCGCAGCCACGCCAACGAAGACCAGCTGATGAAGTTTGCGGCCGCCTTCGCCGAATTCGACGATCAGGACTGGCGCCAGGAGCGCGTGATGCTCAGCATCGAGGATGCCCTGCAGAAGCGGGGGATCAAGCTTCCGGAGCTGAAAGGGAAGACCCAGCTCTCTGCCATGGTGGACTATCTCTCGGCCCTGGCCGCGGAAAACGGCTACACCAACACCTTCCGTCTGTGGCTCCCGGTCCTGCCCGAGTGCCTCGGCCTGCGGGATCTCGAGGGCTATGAGCACGGCTGTTTCGACGGCGCATGGGCGGACGACACCAAAAACTGGACGCTTCAGGCGATGGTGGGCAAGAGCGACAATCCTGCCAACCAGATCCAGTTCCCCTACGTGATCAACTTCCACGAAAACGGCAACCTTGCTGTCTGCGGCGCAGCCGGCAGCGGCAAGAGCACCTTCCTCCAGACCCTGCTGTTCAGCCTCTCGGAGCACTATTCTCCTGCCTGGCTCAACTACTATATCCTTGACTTCAGCAACAAGAGCCTTGCGCCGTTTGCGGATGCGCCGCACTGCGGCGGCGTGGTGTTTGACGACGACCCGGAGCGCACCTCCAAGCTCTTCCACATGCTGGAGACCATCATCCGGGAACGCAAGACCCTCCTGCGCGGCACCAGCTACAGCCAGTATGTCCAGCGCAACGGCACGAAGGTTCCGGCTGTCCTGCTGGTGATCGACAACTATGCCAGCTTCAAGGAAAAGACCGGCGGCGCCTGGGAACCCACCCTGCTCACGCTCTCCCGCGAGGGCAACAACTACGGCGTCTACCTTGCCATCACTGCCGGCGGCTTCGGCGGCTCCGAGATCCCGAACCGGATCGCGGACAACCTGCGCAGCACGGCCTGCCTGGAAATGGGCGACAAGTTCAAGTATGGCGAGGTCCTGCGCAACATCCACTTCGACGTGATGCCCGAGGCAGGCGTGAAGGGACGCGGTATCGCTTCCATTCAGGGCAGCATTCTGGAATACCAGACCGCCCTGGCCGTGAACGAACCCGACGACTATAAGCGCACCACCGCCCTGAGCACTGCCTTTGCAAGGATGCGCGCGGCCTGGACCGGCAAGCCGGCCCGCAGGATCCCCGAGATCCCTGCCAAGCCCGTGCTCCGGGATCTGACCGAGCTCGACGAGTACCGCGCTGCCATCGAGGATCCGCGTACCATGCCCATCGCCTATCGGCTGGAGGACGCCAGCGTATTCAGCCTCGACCTTCCCACCGGCTACTGCTGGCTCATCACCGGCAAGGCGCGGACGGGGAAGACCAACCTGCTGCAGGTCTTTTTGGCCGGCGCGCAGGCCAAGCAGGCCAAGACCGTCGTGATCGATTTCAGCGCCGCCGGTCTGGAAAAAGCGGCCAAGGATGCCGGAGCCGATTACGTCTGCGACAGCGCAGGCATGCGTGACTTCTCCCACTGGCTGCAGCAGGAATTCCTGCGGCGCAACCGCCTGAAGCGGGATTGGCTTGCTGAGGGTCTGGACGAGGACGAGCTGTTTGAGCGCATGAGCAAGGAGCAGCCGATCTGGATCCTGGTAGACGATCTCGGCGACCTCATGCAGGAGATCTACCATTCCAAGGAGCCCTTCGGTGCGCCGCCCTTCTATGAAAACATTCTGGAAAAGGGGCGTCTGCACAATATCTATTTTGCCGCCTGCGTCAACACCGAGAAGATGGCCATGCTCAGCGGCAGAACCGCCTACGAGCGGATGGCTGCCGCCCGCACCGGTATCCACCTGGGCGGCGTGACGACCTCCCAGAATGTGCTGGACTTCAGCGCCATGCCCTTCCAGGAGCAGTCCAAGGCCCTCAAGCCGGGCGTGGGCCTGATTCCCGCCGACCTGGACCACCCGGCCGTTCAAAAGATCATCATTCCTGCAGTCAAGCGGTGACGCGCGATGAATGCAATGGTGATTTGCAGCCGGAACCGCCGGGAGACCGGCGTGCTGCGTGAGAGTTTTACCGGCCTGCTGAGCTTCCATGAGGCGGGGCAGTGGCGTGTCGGTCAGGCCGGGACGGCCGAGGAGCTGCCCGAGCAGCTTCGGGAGGGCGACACGGTCCGGATCTGCTGCGTCGACGTCGGCGGCAGCGCCGGCATGGCGGAGCAGGCGCGCCGGGCTTACGGCCTGGCGCAGATGGTGCTTCTTGTAACTGCTTCCATGTCCCCCACGCAATACATCCGCCCCGGCATTCTTCCGGCCGGCCTGCTCTTTCAGCCGGTCAGCCAGGGGGAGGCCCAACCGCTGTTCCGGGAGCTGCTCGATTTGATCCGCGTGCAGGAGCGGCAGTCCGCCTATGCCGACGAGGTGTTCCGGATCACGTCCCACGGGGATACCTACCGGATCCCCTACAGCGAGATCCTATATTTTGAGGCCCGCAGCAAAAAATTATTTCTCTATACACACAGCTCGGAGATCGAATTCTATGAGACGCTCGAGCATCTGCTCGAGCAGCTTCCGAAAACCTTTCTCCGCTGCCATAAAAGCTTTATCGTCAATACGCTGGCAATCGAGCAGGTCTCTCTGTCCAGAAATCTGATCGTTCTGGACGGGGGAAATGTGGAGCTTCCGATCTCCCGAAGCTGCCGCGATGCCGTGCGGGAGGCAATGCGATGAACGAGATTCTCACTTGCCTGGAGCTCCAGGTGCTGGTGCTGCTGCTCGGCGCGGATCGCTACTTCGGCGTATCAGACCCGGAGCGCAGCCTGGATCGGGAGACCCTGCTCCAGACCGTCGCCGAATTGTGCAGAAAAGACCTGCTGACGCCGGAGGAGAAGGCACTCCGCCTGCGTCCGGAGCTGCGCAGGCGGCTGACGCCGGTGGCTTTTCCGGATCGGGTCATCTCACTCTCTGCGCCGGATCTGCCGCAGCTGAGCCTCTACCGGAGGGACGGCCTGTTGACCCTGGTCACCCTGCTGCCGAACCGCGCCTATGCCTGTAAGCTCAATACCGTCACTGCGGCCGAGCTGATGGACGTTCTGGAGGAGGACTACCTCCCGGAGTTCGAGTCGGAAACGGACGACGCCGTCCCGGGCGTGCTGCCGCAGGTTTTTGCGGCGGACCGGCAGACGCTGCTCGACGCGGTTCCGGATCTGCGGCTGCTGGTCGAATGCTATCAGGATCAGAACCTGCAATACCGCGGCGTCATCAATGCGCTTGCGCCAAATCGGCCGTGCTTCACCACCTGGCACGGCGGAGAAACGGTCAGCCGCGGCTATCACAAAACCGAATTTGAGACCTGGCTCAGGTCCCTCCTGGAGGAAACTGCCGGATGATATTAGTGGATATTCAGGTCCCCATCATGGAACAGGTGTTTGACTTTACCGTGGATGAACATGCAAGGATCGGCGACCTGATCGTCGAGCTCAGCGAGATCATCTGCCAGCGCGCCCGCTGGCCAAAGCCGGAGAACACCAATGGTCTGCTGCTGTGCAGCGTTGACGGCAACAACGTCCTGCCCGAGGACGGAACACTGGCGGGCATGGGCATTTCCAGCGGCGCCAGATTGATGCTGGTATGACCGAATAACACGGAAAACACCGAACAATCTGTCGTTCGTCGCGAAAAACATGCTGTTTGTCAGGATTGCAACACAGCTTCAGGATCCTGTGATATCCT
Source organism: uncultured Clostridia bacterium (assembly GCA_946186225.1). Lineage (GTDB taxonomy): Bacteria > Bacillota > Clostridia > Oscillospirales > Oscillospiraceae > JAFRPC01. The sequence goes on along the minus strand of CAMHMK010000020.1, from coordinate 7,889 downwards.
ATCGCCAGAAGCTGAGGCAAACAAAAAACCAAGAAAAAGCAGAAGACAAACGGCTGCGTCAGGAGGGAGCGAATTGATCAAAACAGATTTCCAGCAGATGGAGATCGCTGCAGAGCAGCTGCAAAAGACCGGCAAAACGGTCCTGCGCTGCAGCGAGCCCGATTCGTCCCTGCTCTCGATGCTGATGGAAAACGACTGCTTCGAACAAGAGCTGATGCTTCTCAGGCGTGCAATGCAGAGGCTGGGAGATGCGGCGGAGGCCTCCGAACGGCTGTCGGCGGTGCTGGCGGAATGTGCGGAGGATTACCGTGAGGCGGAACGCCGGAACGTGTTCTTAGGCATGATCCGGATGCTTCCCCGAAACGATTTCCCCCTGCTTCGGACGGTTCCGTTTCCGGCTGACACGGCAATCAACATCCAATTGATTTAGAGAGGTGGTTAATATTGTGATAAAAAACGGATTTTCAGTTGACCTGGAGACCATGGACGCCGTTACCAGACAGATGGATTCCGATTTGGAGCAGCTGCGCGGCCGACTGGCTGAGGTTCAGTCCGAAATGACTGCGTTGAACGCGAAATGGGAAGGACCGGCAAACCGGAGCTTTCAGAGCAACTTCTCCAGGGACTACCAAAAAATGGTGGACGAAATGGACCTGCTCCGGCAGGAGCTCTCCGTTCTTGCTGAAGCCCACACGACGTATGCAACCTGCGAGGCAAAGGTTCATGACCGGATTGCCGCGCTCCGGATGTAGGAGGCAGATATGGCGATGATACCCGATTTTCTGATCTTCCCTTCCTTCCTCTCCGACTACTTCATGGGCTCGATGACTGTGCGCGTTACCTATGAGGAGCTGGATGCTGCGGCCGCTGAGCTGGAACGTCAGATCGGCGTTGCCGACCAGCAGTGCGCGGATATCCGCCAGGAGATCCAGCGCCTGCAGAACATCTGGCAGGGCGAAGCCTCCGAGAAGGAATGCAGGCAGCTCAATGAACGGCTGGAGGTCGTTACCACCACGCTGAACCGGTTCCGGGTTCATGCCGAGCATCTGCGCATGATCTGTGCCAATTACGTCAAGGCAAGCGCCCAGGCGGCCGGTCAGATCGACACGCTTTCATCCGACGTCATTGTTTAGGAGGATGCGCCATGCAAATCATTTCCATTGACTTTGCAGCCACGCGAATTCAGGTCAATCGGCTGCATGAGAGTGCGCAGAGCATTCGAACCAGTGCCAACGCCAACTTCGACAGCGCCGTCAACGCGCTGCGGGCGAACTGGACCGGAGAAAGCGCAGCCTTCTTCTACCGAAAGTGCAGTGAGCTGCATGAAAAGCTGCTCGCCGCGGCCAGAGATCTGGACGCAGCGGCAGACGCCATCGATCGCAAAGCTTACGCAGTCTACCAGGCCGAGCAGGAAGCCAAACGCATCGCCATGACAATTGGCGGCGGTGGCGGAGGCGGCGGCGGAGGCGGCGGCGGCCGATAACCGGATCAAGCAACAACATCCGTACATATCAACAATTATTTCAGGAGGGTTAAAAAATGTCTCAAGTGATTTTCAACAGTGCGCAGGTCCTCGCAAGAGCTGGCGAGCTCGAAGAACTCAACAACCAGTTCAAGACCCAGGTTCAGTCCCTGGAGGAAAAGGAACAGGCTCTGAAGGCCATGTATGAAGGCGATGCCGCCACCGCGTTCCACAATGCGTTTTCCCGTGACAAGATTCAGATGGATAACTTCTTCAACTGCATTGCGCGGTATGCCGCCGTCCTTCGGGAGATTGCAGCGAAGATGCAGCAGGCCGAGGGCGAAAACCAGCAGCTTGCTTCCACCCGCAGCTACTGATCGGCATCAGGCTGCATAGAAGAACGAACCGAACGATCACGATAAAAAGGAGATATAACAATGGAAGCTATTTTAAAGGTTACTCCCGAGCAGCTGATCAGCACTGCCAACGATTTCAGCGCAACCGGCACCACGGTTGCCAACCTGACCTCCTCCATGATGGAGAAGATGACCAACCTCTCCGGCATCTATGAGAGTGAAGAAGCCACTGCCTATATTGCCAAGGCCAGAGGCCTGGAAGATGATATTGCCAGACTGAACGCCATGATCAAGGAGCATGTCGACGATCTGAACGAGATGGCACAGAGATATACCACCGCTGCTGCAGCGGCGCAGAGCCTGGTCGACACCCTCTCCTCTGACGTCATCGTCTGATTCGGTTTCCGGCTCCCGCTCGCCGGAACGGGCGGGAGCCGAACCCCAAAGCCTGACAGAGAGGAGGAAAACGCATGTCGTCAATTTCAGTCAACTGGCAGGAGCTCTACGGAGGCGCAGATGCGCTGAACCAGTACCGCTCACAGCTGGGCAGATATCAGCAGCAGATGGAGCAGGCTCGCTCCGGACTTCGCGCAACCCTCGGCCTCAGCTCTTTCATCAACCTAGTGCAGCTGTCCAACTGCATTCGCCGCCTGGACGATCTCCAGAGCCGCGTTCATGCGCTTTCCGGTGCACTGAAGGACGTTGCCTTTGAATATGAATCCGCCGAGTGCAGGATTCTCGGCAGACCGCCTGTGAACAGCAGAGGAATCCGCGAAATCGCATTAGATTGGATCAGGGTGATGACGGATGACTCGTGGAGGAGAAGGAACGGATGGATCAGCTGGGTTCCCGGTCTGATTCCAATGGCCCCGCTTCTGCCTTCACCGCTGATTCTCCCGTTGCTCTTGGCCAATTCAGGCATCTGGGGTCCAGGCAATTTGGTTGAGGGAACCTTCCGGTCCGGAGCAATTTCCACAACTCTTTTCGGCGGAGACCTGACAGCAGAGGGAAAGATCCTGACCGGGAGTATCGATACGTTCGGCAAAGCCGAGTGGAACATCGAAGACGGTGAGTTTGGTGCGAAGGCCGGAATCAAAGGAGAAGGCTCTGTTTTAGAGGGCGGTGTTTCCTATCAAAATGGCGACTACAGTGCCGGTGCAACAGGCTCCGTTATGACAGGCGGCTTCACCGGCTCGATCGGCGCTGGACTGTGGGAGGACGGACACTTCCGTCCGTCCGTGAATGCAGAGGCAAAAATCAGCGGAAGCGTTCTGCACGGTGAGCTCAATGACCGTTTTGGCTCTGATGACTTCAATATTCACAGAAAAGCGGAAGGAGACGTTTTGACCGCGGACGCTTACGCCAAAGCTGGCGCAGGTTATATCACAGTCACAAATTCTTCCGGCGAGGAAGTCAATGTGCTTGGCGCCCAGGCGAAAGCCGGCGCAGAGGCATATGTATTCAAGGGAGAAGTTTCCGGCGGCTTCAGTATTTTCGGGATTGATATCGACGTATCTGCAGAGGGCAAGGCGCTTGGTGCAGGCGTAGAAGCCGGCGGTTACGTTGGAACCAATGGCGTCTCCGGAAAGATCGGCGGCGGCTTGGGTGTTGGCGGCAGCTTGGAGATCTCGATCGACTGGAGCGACTTTAAAGTACCTGACTGGGCGAAAAACTGGTTCCACTGGTAAAATCCAAACTGCGCGACGGAACCTGAGAGAATCTGAGAATTGAAAGGACGTTTATTATGTACAAGGATTTGCTTCCCATTGGCTCTGTAGTTCTGCTTAAGGGCGGAAATAAGAGGGTAATGATCTGCGGAAGAATTATCACGCGCTCTGGCGAGGATGTCATCTACGACTATGCCGCATGCTACTATCCCGAAGGCATCGTGGATGCCAATCAGATGGTGTTTTTCCAGCGGGATGCAATCGCGACGATCTTCTTTATCGGCTTCCAGGACCAGGAAGAGCTTCTCTACCATGAAAAAGTTTTGGACCAACTTGGCGAGCTGAAGGTCGTAGACGGTAGAATCGTCAGAGCACCCAGCCAGGAAAACCCGTAACAAAGCATGCGTCGTTTTCCGAGACGCTCCGTGACCGGTCTCCGGCGGCCGAACGCCGAGGAGCATCAGCTCGTTTGCAAGACCGCAGTTCGCTCCCTGCGGGTCTGCTGCGCGATCCTGATTGCTCTCTCGGCGAGCTGCGTCGGACTGTGCGGCGTGCTGCTGACGCTGCTGTTCAGCGGCCACCGCGCCAACCTGGCGTTCTATCTGATTCCATGTGCGGTTCTGCTGCTGCTGGTGGCCCTGATGATCGTTCGGATCATGGGCTGGAAGGCGGACCTGGAACAGCTGGTCTCCCGGCGGTACTACCTTGCCGATGCGGTATGCAGCGGCATCGACAAGAGCCGGGCCGGCAAGCGGTTTACTCCGGTTCGCATCGACTGCGTCAGCGGCGGCGGAGCGGTGGTCGGCTATCCCCTGGATAACCGCAGCCTCCGAAGCCGTGCCTGGCAGCCCGGCTTCCCGGTTCTGATCCTGCTGGTCAGCCACTGGCGCGGCGGCCTGATCTCCTCCTGGGAGAAGGGCGGCGTCTGGAATCCCTGAATTCGTATTGTTCACCCCCCTGCGGGGTGTGCAAGATAATTCCGAGCTTTGGCGGAGGGTCGAAGCGGCCCGTTCCCACATCGCACCTGCGGGAACGAAGCCGGACGATATCCGTTGAAGCCGGGGAAAAAAGACAAGGAGAGATATCATGAAGCAACTACTCAGAAGCAAGCTGTCCCGGGTTCTTGTCCTGGGACTGGTTGTCTGCCTGCTGGCCAGCCTGCTTGTGCTGCCCACCAGCGCCGACACCAATGCGGCAGTGAACGAGGCCAAGAACGGTGTTCTGCAGGTCAACCTGGTTTACCGCGATGACGGCGGAAACGAGATCAAGATCGGAAGTGGTTCCGGCTTCCTGATCAACGAGAAGAACGTTGTCACCTGCGCCCACGTGGTCAACATCAACGACCTGACGGACGAAGATTGCCAGACGATCATCGGCATCCTCGGCGTGAACGAGTCTGTCGCGAAGTTCCGCTCCAAGCTCGGCTACAGCGTGACCATCACCCGCGACGTCACCGTCAAGGCTACCATTGAGACCATGTCCGTTGACATGGACTTTGCCATTCTGACTCTGGCGAAGAGCATCAATAACGTGACCCCGCTGCCGCTGCGTCTGGTCAACAAGGGCGACAACCCCGTCCAGCAGACTGAGACCGTCTACTCCATCGGCTTCCCCGACGAGTCCTCTCAGGTTGCAACCGTGACCACCTACATCAGCGACGACGCGACCATTACCCAGGGCGAGGTCAACAAGATCGCCATGGGCAAGAACCTCTACTCCCATAAGGATACCAACTACCTCCAGACCTCCTGCAAGCTGACGGCCGGCAACTCCGGCGGCCCGATGGTTGACAAGAACGGCGCTGTCATCGGCATCTGCGAGGGTGCGACCGGCGACGGCGTCACCGACGATTACTTCTACGCTGTCGTCATCGACCAGGTGGTCGAGGTCTGCGACAAGCTCGGCATTGCCTATACTCCGGCCGGCGGCAGCGCCCCGGCTCCCTCTTCTGAGCCTACCAGCGATACCACCACCGAGCCCGCTCCTGCTACGGTCAACACCGACGCCCTGCAGTCTGCCATTGACAGAGCTGCCGCTCTGAAGGCGGACGACTTCTCCAAGGAGTCCTATCAGAACCTCCAGACTGCTGTCCAGCAGGCAAGAGCCGCGCTCACTGGATCCCAGAGCGACGTTGACGCCGCCCTGGCGAACCTGAATGCCAAGATCGAGGGCCTGGAAAAGGCCGGCCCCAACACCATGCTCATCATCCTGATTGCGGCTGCTGCTGCGATCGTGCTTGTGATCATCATTGTTGTGATCGTCCTCAGCAGCAACAAGAAGAAGAAGGCTGCTGCCAACGTCGGCCCCACCGGGTTCACGCCTCCCGCTCCTCCGGTTGCTCCCGCTGGCGGCCGTCCGGGCAACGGCGGCTTCACGCCTCCCCAGCCCCCGGTGGCCCCCAATCCCGGCGGCATGGGCACCTACCCCCTGAACCCGGATGCCGGTGAGACCACCATCCTGAGCCAGGGCGCCGGTGAGACCACCGTCCTGAGCAGAAATGTCAACGGCGGCACGCTGGTTCGTTCCAGCAACCAGGAGCGCATCGCCATTAACAAGGAAGAGCTCGTCATCGGCCGTGAGCGCAAGCGCGTCGACTACTGCATCTCCGACAACACCTCCATCAGCCGTATGCATGCCAAGCTGGTTGTCCGCAACGGTCAGACCTACCTTGTGGATATGAACGCAGCCAACGGCACCTTCATCAACGGCTCCAAGGCCGCTCCCTATCAGGAGATGGCCCTGAAGGACGGCGACAAGATCACGCTTGCCGCGGAAGACTTTACTTATCACGCTTAAGCTTTCTCCCCCTGTCTGCATCGCGGGCGGTTCGCCGCCCGCGGTGTCAGGGCGAGACAGAATTCAACCCCACAGAAAGCATCTGACGGGGGAAAGGAAGACATTATGAATTTTCTCACTGCAACCCACACAGATGTCGGAATCAAGAAAAAGACCAACCAGGATTCCATGCTGGTTCAGCAGGCTGCTACAGACTTCGGCAACGTCCTGCTCGCGGTTATCTGCGACGGGATGGGCGGTCTGTCAAACGGTGAGCTGGCAAGCGCCGCGGTGATCCGCGACTTCTCTGCCTGGTTTAAGGGCGAGCTTCCGGGGCTTCTCTATGCCGGACTGCGGCAGGAAGCCCTGGAGGAAAGCTGGCGCGACCTGATCGACGCCTCAAACCGCAGGATCTCGGACTATTCCGAGCGGCTCAACGTGAAGATGGGCACGACCTGCGTTGCCCTTCTTGTGGTGGGAAACACATACTACATCATCAACATCGGTGACAGCCGCGTCTATCTGGCCACCAACGATCTCTACCAGCTGACGAAGGATCAGACCTTCATCCAGCAGGAAATGGACGCAAACCGCATGACCTACGAACAGGCCATGAATGATCCGCGGCGGAACGTGCTGCTGCAATGCATTGGTGCGAGCGACTATCTTGAGCCGGACTTCTTCATGGGAACCGTCCAGCCCAACCAGAGCTTTTTGCTTTGCAGCGACGGCTTCCGCCACATCATCGAACCCCGTGAGATTTTTGAGCGGGTCGGGCCTGCCGCGTGCATCAGCGCAGCGGTCATGAAAAAGAACCTGGTCTATTTGACCGAACTGAACAAGCAGCGGAGAGAGACCGACAACATCTCCGCCATTGCAATCAAAACCTACTGAGTCGGAACTTCATACTCGATACAAACCCGAGCCGTATTCTGCGGCTTGGGTTGTGCGGGTGTCTGGCGGCCGGTCCGCAGACGCGGACCGTGCCGCCCTGAACTGGAACATAACACGGGCTTTGCCCGTATACGATAGAAAAGAGAATCCCGCTGGGGCGGGAGTACGGAGGAAATCATGCTTCAGCCAGGAACAATCATCTGCGCAAAATATGAGATACTCGGCGAGATCGGACGCGGCGGCATGAGCGTCGTGTATCTGGCCAAGGACATCGTGAGCGGGAACAAGCTTGCCATCAAGGATGTGGAACGAAACGGCGGCGTCAATGGCCAGACCGTTGTGCAGAGCCTCGCCACAGAGGGCAGAATGCTGAAGCAGCTCAACAACGAGCACCTTCCGCACATCTACGACGTCATTGAAGACGCGAAATCCATCATGCTGGTCATGGACTACATCGAGGGCAGGAGCCTGGACAAGATTCTCAAGGAAAACGGTCCCATCCCCGAGGCCCAGATCTATCAGTGGTCCCTGCAGATCTGCAGCGTGCTGGACTATCTCCACAACCAGAATCCGCCCATCATCTACCGCGACATGAAGCCGGCAAACGTGATGCTGCAGCCCAACGGCAACATCATGCTCATCGACTTCGGCACCGCCAGAACCCAGAAGGTCGGCATGGTCATGACCGCCGATACGATTCTGATCGGCACAGAGGGCTTTGCCGCACCGGAGCAG
>CAMHMK010000019.1 GCA_946186225.1 uncultured Clostridia bacterium | reverse complement strand
CAATTTTGCGGGATTTTTGGCCAGTTGTCGATTTTCTCCCAATAATCAAACAGATATAGACGCCGCAAGCAATCATTCACCAAAAATCGCTAACAGGACGGAGCAGAGAACGACCATTCATTCTCTGCTCCGCCCTGTTCTGCGCTCGACACTGTAGCCAAAGAAAACAATAAATCCGAGCCCATTTCCGGTCGGAAAAAGGTTCGGATTATATTGCTGTGGTGACCCGTACGGGACTCGAACCCATGTTACCGCCGTGAAAGGGCGGTGTCTTAAACCACTTGACCAACGGGCCTGGTAGCGGCAATCTGACTCGAACAGATGACAACACGGGTATGAACCGGGTGCTCTACCAACTGAGCTATGCCGCCATATGGGGTTCTCCGACAGAAGTCGGTCGAACAGCATAAAGATTATATCGGATATCATATGGTTTGTCAAGTGTTTTTTTGGGAGAATGGAAAAAAGCTTGTCCATATCCTGTCCTGCACCGGCGTTTGCAGGCGATTGGCGGGAAAACGGCCCGCGCACAGCCTGCATCGAAAACGGAGCGGCAGATGATTTCCTTTTCCGGTTGAAAATCCCCCGGCTATGTGATAGAATGCACGGCAGAGAGACGGCGCGGCGCAGGCCGCATGGCCCGAACCGTGCCGATCCAATGTGTTTGCAAGGAGGATATTTCCAATGAAACGAATCCATCTCACCAGGATCCTGCTCTGCCTGACCTGTGCCCTGGCCCTGCTTCTGAGCGGCTGCCAGTCTGCCAAGACCCCGGACGCGACGAAGGCGCCAGTTGTCACAACCGAAGCGCCGGCTGTCACAACCGAAGCGAACACTGTCCGGACGGATTCGCCCGCCGACGAAACGGCCGGGCACTCGTCCCAGTCTGCCTTCTCGTTCTCCACCACCGACCGCGACGGCAATGCCTGGGATCAGACCGCCTTTGCTGACTACAAGCTGGTCATGGTAAACTTCTTCGAGCCCTGGTGCGGCCCCTGCGTCGAAGAGATGCCCGAGCTGGAGCGGCTGTATCAGGAATACAAGGACAAGGGCGTCCTGCTGATCGGCGTCTATCGCGACGAGGAAGGCGTGGACGAGGTCCTCACGCAGACGGGCGTGACCTACCCGATCCTGCACTATACTTCCGAATTTGATGTCCTCCAAAGCGGCTATGTGCCCAATACCGTCTTCTTCAATTCCAACGCCAACCTTGTCGGCCAGACGGAAATCGGAGCTCACAGCTACGACGAATGGGCCGAGATCCTGGACGGACTGCTGTAATTCCGGATTGGGCAAACGAATAGCGCCTCTCGTGGCAGCTTTTCGTTTGCCCAATCCTTCGCTCAGCACCCGGCGCTCAGCAGTCCGTGCGTGGGTGTGCGGCGGACGGTCAACTCCGGGCCGGTGGCGTCCAGCTCGCAGCGGCGGATACCGCGCAAAAGGAGCTCCGCAAGGGGCGTCTCCACGCTGTCCTGGATGCGGTGGCGCAGAGCCCGCGCCCCGGCGGGGCTGCCCGCGCAGGCTGTGCCGAGTCGGGCGGCCGGGTCGCCCCGGAGGCAGACGTGCAGCCCGGCGGTTTCTGCCCGGAGGACGGTCTGGCGGAGCTGCTTCTCCGCGATCCGCGTCAGGACCTCTGCGCTCAGCGGGCGGAAGCGGACGATGGCGTCCATCCGCCCCAGCAGCTCGGCGGAGAATTGCCCGCGCAGCCGGTCTCGCTCCCCCTGCCCGGCCCGGCCGAAGCCGGCCGCTGCCTTCGGCCCCTCCTCGCCCGCGTTGGCTGTCATAACGATCAGGGTGCTGCGAAAATCCACGGTCCGTCCCAGACTGTCGGTGAGCCGCCCGTCCTCCAGGATCTGCAGCAGCAGGGCCAGCACCTCCGGGTGGGCCTTTTCCAGCTCGTCAAAGAGGACCAGACTGTAGGGCCGTGCCCGGACCTTTTCGGTCAGCGTCCCGCCCTCGTCGTGACCGACGTAACCGGGCGGCGCTCCGATCAGCCGCGACGCCGTGTGCTCCCGGGCGTATTCGGACATATCCATCCGGATCATTGCGTTCTCCGAGCCGTAGACGGCCCCGGCCAGGGCTTTGCAGAGAGCGGTCTTGCCCACACCGGTCGGCCCGGTCAGCAGGATCGCCGCCACCGGTCGGTTTCCGGCGCAGAGCCCCGACCGACCCCGCCGCACGGCGGCGGCCACGGTGCGGACGGCGGCCTCCTGGCCCAGGACGGCCCGATTCAAAGTCTCCTCCAGCCCCAGCAGGGCTGCCCGGTCCCCGGTCTTCAGCCGCTCCAGCGGGATGCCGGTCTGCCTTTGGACCGTCTCCGCCACGGCTTCCCGCTCCACGGCTGCCCCGGTCCCGAGACTGACCGCAGCCGCGCTCTCGTCCAGCAGATCCAGGGCAGAATCCGGCAGACTGCGTTCGGGCAGATAGCGCTGGGCCATCCGGACCGCCGCGTCCAATGCGCCGGGGAGGATGCGCACCCCGTGGTGGCGCTCCAGGGCAGGGCAGAGGCTCTGCAGGATGCGCAGGGTCTGGCCCGCGTCCGTCGGAGCCACGTCGATGCGGCGGAACCGCCGCGCCAAGGCGGGGTCCTTCTCCACGTGGCGGCGGTATTCCTCGTCCGTCGTCGCGCCGACGATCTGGACCCCGCCCCGGCCCAGGGCGGGCTTGAGGATGTTTGCAGCGTCGATTGCGCCTTCCGCCCCGCCCGCGCCCATCACCGTGTGCAGCTCGTCGATGAAGAGGATCACGTCTCCCGCCTGGGCCGTCTCCTTGAGCAGGTCCCGGACCCGCTCCTCGAACTCCCCGCGGTACTTGGTCCCGGCCACCAGGGCAGCCATGTTCAGACTGTAGAGCCGCTTGCCCCGCAGGCAGACCGGCACCCGGCCGCGGAGCAGCCGCTCTGCCAGCGCCTCTGCGATCGCTGTTTTTCCCACGCCCGGCGGCCCGACCAGGGCAGGACTGTTTTTCTGCCTGCGGCAGAGGACAAAAACCAGCTCCTCCAACTCCGCGTCCCGGCATAGCACCGGGTCCCGCGGCCCCCGCATCGGGGTCGCAAACTGCTCCAAAATCCGCATTCCGATCCGCTCCCTCCATTGAATGATCGGAGGAATTCTGCCCATGCGGAAGAACAGGGAAACCGTTAGCGAAGGCTAATTTTCAAAAAGTTCATCATTATCCTATTGCTTTTTTTCAAAATTCTGTTATTATGAGGTTGCAGTAAGAAACAACCCCAACTGTAAGGAGGAAAAACCATGGCTTACATGATCACTGACGCCTGCCTGAAGTGCGGCACCTGTGCGGATACTTGCCCGCTCGGCATCATCACCGAGGGTGAGACCCAGTATGTGATCGACGCCGAACAGTGCGTCGAGTGCGGCTCCTGCGCCGCTGCCTGCCCTGTCGAAGCGATCAAGCTCGCGGAGTAAGGGACGCAGAAAAAGGATGGCTCCGTGGGAGCCATCCTTTTTTATAGGAGAATGCCATGCATCCTGAATTCTTCCATGGAAGTCTGAAGTTCTACCAGTCGGAGGACGGCTTCCGTCTCGGCACCGACGCGATGGTGCTTGCCGACTTTGCAAGCATCCCGCCCGGGGCCGCAGTCTGCGATCTCTGCGCCGGGACCGGTGCTGTCGGCCTGCTCCTGCTGGCCAGGGACCGGAGTGTGCGTGTAACGGCCGTCGAGCTGCAGGAGGCGGCCTGCGCCATCCTGCGCCGGACCGCCGCGGAAAATGATCTTGGCCCCCGGCTCACCGTCTGCTGTGCGGATCTGCGCGAGCATCGGACACTCCTGCCTCACGGGACCTTCCGCCACGTGGTCTGCAACCCGCCCTATGACCCGGTATCCGCCGGCGCTGCCCCGGAAAACCCGGCCGTTGCCCTGGCCCGCACCGAGCTGTGCTGCAGCCTGGACGATGCCGTGGCCGCGGCCCGTTGGCTGCTTCAGACCGGCGGCAGCCTCGATCTGGTCCACCGCCCGGAGCGGCTGACCGATCTTTTGACCACCCTCCGCGCACACGGTCTCGAGCCCAAGCGCCTGCGTCTGGTCCGGCACCGGGCCGACAAGCAGCCGTCGTTGGTCCTGATCCGCGCGGTCTGCGGCGGGAAGCCCGGCCTGGCCGTGGACCGGGATTGCGTGCTGTACGACCCCGACGGCGCACCGAGCGCTGACTACCGCAGAATCTACCACCTGGAAAGGAACGAACCATGCCCGGAATCCTCTACTTAGTCCCCACGCCGATCGGCAACCTGGGCGATATCTCTGCCCGCGCCGCCGAGACCCTGAGCGCCGTGGATTTCATTGCCGCCGAGGACACCCGCGTCTCGGTCAAGCTGCTCAACCATCTGGACATCAAAAAGCCCCTGGTCAGCTACCATGAGCACAACCAGGCCCAGAGCGGGCCGAAGATCCTGGCCCGTCTGCAGGCGGGGGAGAGCTGCGCTCTGGTCACCGACGCGGGCAGCCCCGCGATCTCCGACCCCGGCGAGGGTCTGGTCCGCCTCTGCGCCGAGCAGGGCGTTCCGGTCTGCGCCATTCCCGGCCCCTGTGCGGCCATCACCGCCCTGAGCGTCTCCGGCCTGTCCACGGCCCGCTTTGCTTTCGAGGGCTTCCTCCCGCCGCAGAAAAAGGAGCGCCGCCAGCGCCTGGAACGGCTGGCGGCAGAGGAGCGCACGATGATCTTCTATGAGGCCCCGCATCATCTGCGGGAGACCCTTGAGGACCTGCAGACGGCCTTTGGCCCGGAGCGGAGGATCAGTCTCTGCCGGGAGCTGACCAAGCTCCACGAGGAGATCCTGCGCACGACGCTCCAGGGGGCCGTGGCCCACTATGCGGAAGCCGAGCCTCGGGGCGAGTATGTTCTGATCGTCGCGGGCGGGGAGCAGCGGGCCGAGGCGGTCACGCCGGAGGCCGCCCTGGCGCTGGCCAAGGGCCTGGTTGCCGAGGGTCTGAGCAAAAAGGACGCGGCCCGGCAGATCGCCGCCGAGACCGGCGTCTCCAAGAACGCCCTCTACAACATGCTCATCTCCTGCTCGTAGACCGGCTCCTCCACGGGCTCAGCGGCAATGGCCGAGACCTCGAAGGCGGTCCGCCGCGTTGTAGTGCCGTCTGCGAGGGTTTTGATGTACTCCCGGCTCTGGAGCCGTCCGGTCAGATGCAGGCGGTCGCCCACTCCGCAGACGGCCACTGCCCGGGCGGTCCTGCCCCAGAAGATGCAGGGCACATAGTCGGTCCGGTGATAGGGCCGGTTCACAGCCAGCATCCCGTCGCAAATCTCCCGGCCCAGGGGGGTCCGGCGGTAGACCGGGTCCTTGCAGAGGACGCCGGTCAACTCGATCCGGTTGTCGGCCCGGTCGCAGAGCCCGTCCAGCTCCTCGGCATAGACCGAGATGCGCAGATGCCGCCCCGTCGGCGTGACCTCGTTGTAGGAGCGCACCTGCCCCGTGACCGAGACCCACTCGCCGGGGCAGAGGTCCGCCGCCTCGAGCAGAGCCAGGTCCGTCAGGATGTTCAGCCGGTCCACAGTGCCGGACAGCCGCTCCACGGCCAGCACGAAGCGATAAAACCTCCGTCCGTGGTTCTCATGGGAAAAGCTGGGCATGGAATCCATGATTCCGCACAGCCGTGCCTGGTTGATGATCGTTTCTTCCATTGTTCCACCTCGTTTTCAAAGCCTGAAACAGAATATGAACCGACCGGCCCGGATAGAACCCCGCCCGTTCCGCCCGCCGATACCCTCCAGCGCCGTAGTGGCGCGTACCTAAGTGACGGCCCAAATCTCTGATTTGGCTGGCGGAACTTATGCAAAGCTGCGCGCCCGCACGGATCGAGTCCAGAGCCCCCTCCGACAGATAGTTTTTTCTGCGATCGACCATTTTTCTATTGATTTTTTGCCCGTCTGCTGTTATAATAAACCAGTAATCGAAAATTCGCGGATATAGTTCATCGGTAGAACGTCAGCTTCCCAAGCTGAACAGGAGGGTTCGACTCCCTTTATCCGCTCCATGAAAAAAGGAAGCCTGTGGCTTCCTTTTTTCGTGAAGGTATTCGGATGAAGGGTGTCGAAGGAGGCACTTCACGAAGAAGCGCCTCCTTCCCCTTTGAAAGTAGGGTAATTGACCACGCGGGTCAGCAATGGTATAAAACTTTAATCCAATCGGGATTTGTGAGGACAGCACGACATGAGAAACATCGTTTTGAAAATAGAACCTTTCCCGTCAGAACAGATTCCCGACGTGCTGAAGGAGCACGGTATCTTAATCAATCATTATGCCGAGGCGTTCTTTGCCCATCCACGGTTTTCGATCGGACACTCGAGAGAAACCACCGTTACGATAGCATCCCTGCAGGAAATAGGTCTTGAAAACGGAGCAGCCCTACGGGATATTTTCACGCATATTTCGAAAACAGGCTTGAAAGCATGTGCCGTAAGCACCGGTTTATTTCTTCGTTTGGCATGGACAGATCAGTCACAGAGCCGGAACTCCACTCTTACCGGAACACACAGTTCACCGGATCAGGCAGTCACGGTGCTGTCTGAAATCATGGAACAGGATGATGCTTTTCCGAAAGGACTGTATCTTCGAAATGTTGACGGCAATCTCTGGCTTCGCGGCTATATCTGTGACGATGCGTATCGTTTTCCGGGGGATGCGCTCTTCGCGTTTGAAATGCGTAGGACAGGAACTGCGATCTCCGATTTGCCGATCAGATCATCCTTTGTCCACGCTTAAGACGACCATCGGATCTGGCCCCACAGAATCCAAAAGACAAAACCGGCGTGACCGCTGCGGTCACGCCGGTTTCCGATCCATTTGATCGGACAGCCGGATCATTCCGCGCTGTCCAGGTGACCGTCGCGGTACATGCTGAACCGGTCCATGGGATAGCGTTTCAGGTTTTCCAGGATCTGCCGCCCGTCCGCCTTTGCCAGCAGCTCGGATCGCGCCTTGTTGAGCTCCGGCTCGGCCTTCCGGCTGGAGGGACCGCCCACGCAGCCGCCCGGGCAGATCATGCCCTCGATGAAATCCTCCTGGAGCCGGCCGGCCTTCAGCATGACAAGCGCCTTTTTGCACTCTGCCCCGCCCGCGCAGCGCAGCAGGGACACCTCGGAGGGGTCCTCGCCGAGCTCCTTCATTGCCTGGAGCACCGCAGAGCCGACGCCGCCGCTGGAGGCGAAGCGCTTGCCGTGGATGGAGCTCTCCTGGTAGTCCTCCTCGACCGGCGTCAGCTCGATGTCCCGGCTCTCGAGCAGGCTGGTCATCTCGCCGAAGGTGATCGCGTAGTCCGCGTTGTCGACGATGGAAGTGTTCAGCGTCTCGCCCTTTTTCGCGATGCAGGGCCCGATGAAGACCGTGACGCAGTCGGGGTCCATCGATTTCAGATAGCGGCTCACGGCCACCATGGGGCTGACCGTGGAGGACTTGTTTTCCTCGTACAGCTTGGGGAACTGGTGGCGCAGCATGCTGATGAAGGCGGGGCAGCAGGAGGTGGTCATCTTTCGTCCCTCTTTTTTGGCCTCGATCCACTCTTTTGCCTCATAGCAGGCCGTCATGTCGCCGCCGAGCCCGACCTCCACCATGTCCGCAAAGCCGACCTTTTTGAGGGCGGCGCGCAGGGCGGCCATGCCGATCTCCTTGCCGAACTGGCCCTCCGAGGCCGGGGCGCACATGGCGATCACGCGCTTTCCGGCCTTGATCGCTTCGATGACCGGAACCAGGAAGATCTTGCTGCCGATGGCGCCGAAGGGACAGGCGTGGATGCAGTGGCCGCAGTGGATGCACTTGCTGTCGTCAATGTTGCAGAATCCGTATTCGTCCCAGCTGATCGCATCCGCGGGGCAGACCTTCTTGCAGGGACGCTCCAGATGGATGATCGCCCCGTAGGGACAGGCCTTTGCGCACAGGCCGCATTCCCTGCACTTCTCCGGGTCGATGTGCATGCCGCGTTCGCCCTTGCCGATGGCGCCGAAGCGGCAGGAATTGAGACAGGCCTTGCCCAGACAGAAGCGGCAGCTGTCGGTAACGGAATAGGTGGAGGTGGGGCAGTCGTCGCAGGCAGGACGAATGACCTGCACCACGTTGGTCGTTTCGTTCGTGACGTCTGCATTCTTGCCGGCGGCCAGCCGGATCCGCTCGCGGACGATCTCCCGCTCCTTATAGACGCAGCAGCGGTATTCCGGCTTCGGGCCGGGGCTGACGCGGAAGACGATCATCTCCCGTGCCTCTGCCGTCAGATTCCCCTCCCAGGCAAGGCGGCACACCTCGGTCGCAATGTCGTGTTTCAGATCCCGGATCTCTTTGTCGTTGGTCAGCATAGGGAGCCCTCCGTTTTGTGTCGTTTTCTGTATCTGATACGTATATCTTATTGGATTACGGCAGAAATGTCAAGCGCATCGGAGAAACAAATCGCCATTCTGTGCGCCGGTGCATTTTAATCTCCACCCCTGCATTTTTTCTCCCGGATCGCTAACATCTCCGCATTTTTTGCGTCTATACAGACAGAAGGACCTTCCAACACAGGAAAGGAGGATGGCTGTGGAAGACCATTCGATCATTGAACTCTATTTTCAGCGCAGCGAGCGGGCCATTGACGAGACCGCGGCGAAGTACGGTTCCTACTGCGGGACCGTGGCGCGGAACGTTCTGACCGTCCAGGAGGACGCCGAGGAATGCGTCAACGACACCTGGCTGGCCGCCTGGAACGACATCCCGCCCAGCCGTCCGACCTGCCTGCGCGCCTACCTGGGCAGACTGACCCGAAACCTTGCCATCTCCCGCTGGCGCTTCTCCCACGCCGCGCGTCGGTATTCCGGCATGGAGACCCTGCTTTCCGAGCTCGAGGACTGCCTGCCGTCGCAGAACGACGTCGAGCGCGAGCTCGAGCGGGAAGCGCTTTCCGCCGTCCTCCGCGCCTGGGTCGGCGGTCTGGGCGAGGACGATCGCGCCCTCTTCGTCCGCCGCTACTGGTACGGCGTTTCGGTCAAGCAGCTGTCCGCCGAGGCGGGACGAACCCAAAACGCAACGGCCCAGCGCCTGTGGAAGCTGCGCCGGAGTCTCAAAACAAGATTGGAACAGGAGGGATTATTCCTATGAAACGCGAAGACCTTTACAATGCGATCACGGATCTGAAGGACGATCAGATCCTTGCGGGGGAAGCCCCGCTGAAGCAGAAGACCCAATTCAAACGCAGCCGCTGGCTCGTCGGCCTTGCCGCTGCCCTCGCCCTGATCGTCGGCGCCGCCGCGATCCTCCCCGGCGTCCTGGCCCCGAAGCCGAAGGACGAGCACCTGTCCACGAACGTTTCGCCCAACACGCCGAACGGTCCCATCTCCGGAACGAACGTCCTGGCCGACCATCCCGCGCTCAAGCTCTGCAACCTCTCCGCCGCCCAATATCCCTCCGACCTTCCCGCGCTGACGGACTTCGTCACCCGGGAAGAGCTCCGGCAGGACCCGAATCTCTATGCCGGCGCGTTGCAGAAGCAGCAGGAGGCCCTGCATGCCAGCCTGCCCGCTGAGGCTCCCGGTGCGGAGATGACCTCCTTCCTGAACGCCACGATCCCGCAGATCCTCTCCGACGAGGACGGAGAAAACCGCATCTACTCGCCCTTGAGCCTCTATCTGGCTCTGTCCATGCTCTCCGAGACCGTGGAAGGGCAGGGGCGGTCCGAGCTCCTGGCCCTGCTCGGCCAGAACGACCTCGACACCCTCCGCGCACAGTGCGCCTCCCTCTGGCTGACGAACTACGCCGACAACGAGCTTGTGACCTCCATCCTCGGTAACTCCCTCTGGCTGCGAAAGGGCACGAACTACAACAAGGACACCCTCGAACGCCTCGCCCGCTATTACTATGCGGACAGCTTTTCCGGGGAGATGGGCTCCGAGGACTATGACCGCGCCATCGCGGAGTGGATCGACGCCCGCACCGGAAACCTGCTCCACGATCAGGCTTCTGCGCTCAAAACCGACCCGGGCACCGTTCTGCGCCTGCTCTCCACGATCTACCTCAAGGCGAACTGGCAGTCTCCCTTCGACGAGGAGATCACTGACACCTTCCACAGCCCGCAGGGCGACAAGGAAGTGACCTTCCTGACCGAGCTGACGGAGGACGCGACCCTCTATTCCGCTCCCGGCTTTTCCGCCGTGGGCAAGACGCTGATGGGCGAGGGCCAGATGCTTTTCCTCCTGCCCGACGAGGGCGTCCGTGCGGAGGACCTTCTGCAAAGCCCCGAGGCCCTGGCCTTCCTCAGCTCCCTGGCCGGACGCGAGGCCGCGGACAAGCGGAACGGTCCGCTCACGCTGAGTGTGCCGCAATTTGACGTCAGCTCCGAGCTCGATCTGATCGACAACATGCAGAAGCTTGGCGTCCAAACGATCTTCCGGGCCGGAGCGGCTGACTTCTCGCCGATTGCCCCCGAAAACGAGGACCTGTCCGTCAGCCGCATCGAGCAGGACGCCCGCGTGAAGATCGACCGCTTTGGCTGCGAGGCCGCCGCATTCACCGTTGTTGATATGACCGAGGGCTTCCTCGACCCCAATGGCCTCGTCAACTTCACCCTGGACCGCCCCTTCGTCTTCGCGATCACCAACGCCGCCGGCCTTCCTCTCTTCGTCGGCGTTGTCAACCAGCCGTAAGACCGATCCGGCCAAGATAAGTGTTTTCCATACTGCACAAAAACCGCCGCTCCGGTTTCGGAGCGGCGGAATATTTGCCTGTATGGGGGGAAATCTTACTTGATTTCGACCTCGGCGCCGGCAGCCTTGAGATCCTCGGCGAGCTTCTCAGCGTCTTCCTTGGAGATGGCTTCCTTGATGGGCTTGGGAGCGTTGTCAACCAGTTCCTTGGCTTCCTTCAGGCCCAGGCCGGTCACGGTGCGGACGACCTTGATGACGTTCAGCTTGGAAGCGCCAGCGGACTTCAGGATGACGTCGAACTCGGTCTTCTCTTCGACCTCAGCAGCGGCACCGGCAGCGGGGCCAGCGACAGCAGCGGCAGCGGCGGAAACGCCGAAGGTCTCTTCCAGGGCATGAACCAGCTCGGACAGCTCGAGCACGGACAGGTTCTTGACTTCTTCGATCAGAGCAGCGATCTTTTCAGACATGATAATATCCTCCAATTAGTAGTTGTTTTTTGTTTTGTGGGTTAGGCTTCTGCGGGGGCTTCTGCGGGAGCGGGGCCTTCCTTCTGCTGGCGGATCTGATCGATGACGAAAGCCAGGGAAGAGATGGGGGCCAGGAAGGTGCCGAGGACCTGAGCGATCAGGGCATTCTTGGACGGCAGCTCGCCGAACGCGTTGAGGGCGTCCACAGTCTGAACCTTGCCTTCCACGATGCCGCCCTTGATTCTCAGAGCGTTCTTGTTCTTCTTTGCGAATTCACTGACGATACGGGCGGGAGCAATGGGGTCGTCCGTGGTGGTGGCCATGGAAGTGGTGCCGTTGAGAACCTCGTCGAACTCGGTGAAACCGGCCTTGTTGGCGGCGAACCGGGTCAGGGTGTTCTTGACAACGTTGTATTCCACGCCGGCTTCACGGAACTTGTTGCGAAGCTCGGTATCCTGAGCGACAGTGATGCCCTTGTAATCAACAAAGACCACTGCGGTTGCGGCGTTGATCCGTTCGGTCAGCTGCTCGACAATCGCCTTCTTGGCATTGAGTACCTGTGCATTGGGCATGTTGGGTTGTCACCTCCGAATAGAATAAAAGTGTCCTTGCGGCCAAAGAACGCAAGGACACCGTAAATGTCATAGATGCGGAACCTCGGCAGGATTTACGGCATAAAGCCACCTGCTGTCTTTGGCAGCCTGTACATAGTAGCACGCAGGAATCGGTTTGTCAAGTGCTTTTTTTGAAAAAATCCGCCTTACGGATCCCGTTCGTATCAGTTCAGCCCACGCCGTAGGGCGGGCGGAACAGTTACTTCCGTTCCCCCTTCGGGTAGAAGACGTCGGTGGGGAAGGCCACCTTTGCGAACAGGTCGCAAGGCTCGTCGGGGGTGCCGGGGTCGTCGGTGCAGCTCCGGTCGGGCACGGCGAAGTCATAGGCCGGGATCAGCAGCTGGGCGCCCCGCTCCATCCGCACGGTGGAGAACTGCCCCAGGGTCACAAACAGCCTCCTCTGGCAGGGCTCGCCGACGAGCGGGTCGTCGAAAAGGCTGCAGACCCCCTCCGGCAGCTCCGGCCCCGGCCCGCCCACGGGCGTCGTCGGCGCCTCCTGGATCGATGAGGCCAGAACCATCGGGTCCACGACCTCCACGGTGCAGACCGGCAGATTGTCCCCGTAGAGCCGCGCGGGGATCAGCTCGTTGTCGTCGCTGGAAAAGACCTTGGCCCGCAGCTCTCCGCCGTAGAGGACGACGCGCTTGTTGAAGACCGCCAGTCCGTCCAGCGGTACGGGCCGCGCCGCCCCGGACAGGGCCTCGCCCGTGATGCGGTAGAAAAAGGTCAGATCGGCGGTGTAGTGGCCGCGGTTGTAGGCGATGGGCGCCACGTCTATGTAGACGTGCAGCAGCTCGGCGTTCCGTGCGCGGGCGTTGGCCGCGGCGTTCAGGGCGGCCTGCGAGGGCTCGGTCAGATAGACCCGCAGATCCTCGATGCAGTCCTTGTCAATGCAGGCGTCCTCGATCTGACGGGTGTGGATGCGCACAGTCTCCCGCCGTTCCTGCGGGATGCGCGCGGAGGGATTGGTTTGCTCCGGCATGGCGATTACCTCCTAAACGGATTCAAGCAAATTGCTTTCATAGCATAATATGAAAAATTTCGCCGGATGTTCCATGCAATCCCACCCGCCCCTGTGCCGTATTTCTTTTTCAAACCTCCTCTTGCTATTTCTCGCGCTTTGCGATACAATACGGTAAAAGGGGGGATGCGGCTTGATCAGTCATCTGAAATCCATGGGCATCGACGGCATCGAGGGTTATCCGGTCTCCGTGGAGTGCTTTATCTCCAACGGTCTGCCGAATTTCGAGGTCGTGGGTCTGCCCGACGCCTCGGTCAAGGAGGCGCGCGAGCGCGTCCGCGCCGCGGTCAAGACCTCGGGCTTCAAGTTCCCGCCCAGCCGCATCACCGTAAATCTGGCCCCCGCAAACACCAAAAAGACCGGCACCCTCTACGACCTGCCCATTCTGCTGGGCATCCTGGCCGCGCAGGAGCAGATCACCCTCCCGGACGACGACTGCGCCTTCCTGGGAGAGCTCAGCCTGGAGGGCAAGCTCCGGCCCATCCCCGGCGTTCTGCCGATGGCGATCGCCGCGATCCGCGCCGGCATCAAGACCCTCTACGTGCCCTTCCAGAACGCCAAGGAGGCCACCCTGGCCGAGGGGTTGACCGTCATTCCGGTCTACAACGTCACGCAGCTCATCGCCCATCTGCGCGGCAGCCCAACCATCGTGCCCCAGCCCAAGTGGGAGCGCACCGAAGCCAGCCGCGAGATCCCAGACTTCAAGGAGGTCATGGGCCAGGAAAACGCCAAGCGTGCCCTGGAGATCGCCGCTGCGGGCGGGCATAACATCCTCATGGTCGGACCTCCGGGCTCCGGCAAGAGCATGCTGGCCAAGCGCCTGCCCTCGATCCTGCCGGAGATGACCTCCGATGAATCTCTGGAGGTCACGCAGATCCACTCCATCCTCGGCCTGGTGGACCCGGAGAACCCCCTGGTCACCACCCGACCCTTCCGCAGCCCCCACCACACGGTCACGGCGGTGGGTCTGGCGGGCGGCGGCTCCGTCCCGAAGCCCGGCGAGATCTCCCTGGCCCACCGGGGCGTCCTCTTCCTCGATGAGCTGCCCGAATTCCGCAAGGAGACGATGGAGGTCCTGCGCCAGCCCCTTGAGGACGGCAAGGTCACCATCACCCGCGCCACCGGCTCGGAGACCTATCCCTGCGAATTCATGCTCGTCTGCGCCATGAATCCCTGCCGCTGCGGCTGGTACGGCGACCCGAGCGGGCGCTGTACCTGCTCGGAGCAGTCGGTCCGCGGCTACGTGGGCAGGATTTCCGGCCCCCTCCTCGACCGCATCGACATTATCATCGAGGTCCCGGCGGTCTCCTTCGACGAGCTCCGCGAACGCAAGGAGGGCGAGCCTTCGTCTGCCATCCGCGCAAGGGTCAATGCCGCCCGGGCCGTCCAGCACAGGCGCTTCAACGGAACGAGCGTCGTGAACAACGCCCACATGAATCCCGAACAGCTCCGCGAGGCCTGCGCCCTTTCCGAGGACTGCGCCGACCTCATGCGCGAGGCTTTCGATACCCTGGGCCTGACCGCCCGCAGCTACGACCGGATCCTCAAGGTCGCCCGCACCATCGCCGACCTCGACGGGGCCGAGACCATCGGCCTGTCCCACCTGGCCGAGGCCATCCAGTACCGAACGTATCAGATCGGCCGAAATTGAGTAAATCAGGCAATAGGCAGCAGGCAATAGGCAATAGGAGAAATAAGCTGGCTGACGACCGCAGGCCGCCGTGCGCCGCAACGAATCAAATCCCACTTCAGGAGAACCAATATGAACGAAATCTTTTTGCTCAAGCTGGGCGAGATCGTCCTCAAGGGGGCGAACAAAAAAGCCTTTGAAAACAAGCTCTGCACCAACGTCTCGCGGCGGATGCGGCCCTTTGGCGAGTTCAAGGTCAGCATCCTGCAGTCCACGGTCTACGTTGAGCCCGAAAACGAGGCCTGCGACCTCGACGGGGCCTGGGACGCCTGCCATACGATCTTCGGCGCGGTGTCCATCTGCCGCTGCCGTCCCTGCGAGAAGGACCTGGACGCGATCTTTGCCGCGATCCAGGCCTACCTGGGCGACGATCTGGCGGCAGCAAGCTCCTTCAAGGTCGAATCCAAGCGATCGGACAAGCGCTTCCCGCTGAACTCCATCCAGCTCTCCCAGGAGATCGGCGGCCGTCTGGCCGAGGCCTATCCAGAGGTCGCGGTGGACGTCCACAACCCCGACTACACGGTCTACGTGGAGATCCGCGACTTTGCGGCCTACGTCCACGGCCCCGCCGAGCCCGGCGCAGGCGGACTGCCCACCGGCGTGGGCGGACGGGCGGGCGTCCTGCTCTCCGGCGGCATCGACTCCCCGGTGGCCGGCTACATGATCGCTAAGCGCGGCGTGGAGCTGGAGGCCATCCACTTCTTCTCCTACCCCTACACCTCTGAGCGGGCCAAGGAGAAGGTCCTGGAGCTGGCTCGCCGCATGACCCGCTACTGCGGGCGGATGACCGTGAACGTCGTCGGCTTCACCGAGATCCAGGAGGCCATCCGGGATCACTGCCCCGAGGAATATTTCACCATCATCATGCGTAGATTTATGATGCGGATCGCCGAGCGCATCGCCCTGGATCACGGCTGCGGCTGCCTTGTCACCGGCGAAAATCTCGGCCAGGTGGCCAGCCAGACCATGGAGGCGATGGCCGTCACCCATGCCGTCGTCCACATCCCGGTCTTCCATCCGCTCATCGGCATGGACAAGGAGGAGATCGTCCGCATCGCCCGCCGCATCGACACACTGGAGACCTCCATCCTGCCCTACGAGGACTGCTGTACGGTCTTCACGCCCAAGCACCCCAAGACCAAGCCGAAGCTCGGCGCGGTGGAGGAGGTCGAATCCCGGCTCGAGGTTGAGGCCCTGATCGAGCGGGCCCTGCAAAATACGGAACTGGTGAAGGTGCGCTATCATGGATAAGATTCAAGAACTGGTCGCCATCCTCAAGGAGCGGAGCATCACCGTCTCCACCGCCGAGTCCTGCACCGGCGGTCTGCTGGGCAAGTCGATCACCGACATCTCCGGGGCCTCCGCGGTCTATCCGGGCGGCGTGATCAGCTACTGCAACCGCGTCAAGCACGAGATCCTCGGCGTGGATCAGGAGATCCTCGACACCCTCGGCGCGGTTTCCGCGCCGGTGGCCCGTCAGATGGCCGAGGGCGTGCGCCGGGTGCTCAAGGCCGACCTCGGCGTCGGCGTGACCGGCATCGCCGGCCCCAACGGCGACGGGACCGGGCGTCCTGTCGGCCTGGTCTACATCGGCGCGGCCTCGGCCGAGGGCTTCCTCGTCCGCGAATACCGCATCGACGGCGATCGCGACGCGGTCCGCCATCAGTCTGCCCAGGCCGCCGCGGCCCTGCTGCTCGAGCTGCTGGGTCAGACGCCTTAAACAATTCAAATCAGGGAGGGAGAGCATCGTATGCGCCGTAAATTGGAACGCTGGCTGCTGCCCTCCCTTTTTGCGCTCTGGCTGATCGTACTGCTGCGGATCACAGTCTTCCGCGACGGCTGCTTCCGCCACGGCCTGTTTTCCGGGCGGGTCGAATGGATCCCCTTCGTCTATCTCGCCAAGCTGATTGAAGTCGGCTATTGGCGGTATTTCACCTATCTCTTCGTCGGCAATCTGATCTGGTTCGTCCCGGCGGGGATCTATGTGCGCCTGCATGACGTCCGGCGGGCCGCCGAAGGCGCCCCAAGGCGGCATGGTCTCTGCCGCGCGGCGGCCCTCGGCTTTTGCCTGTCGCTGGGGATCGAGCTGGCGCAGTTCGTCCTGGGCTCCGGCGTGACCGAGGTGGAGGATCTGATTTTGAACTCCATCGGCGCGGTGCTGGGCTGGCTTGCGGCGGGCTTCGGAAGGAAGGCTCGACGATCGGCAGCAGGCAACAGGCGCTTTCGGCAATCGGCATTCGGCAATCGGAGACGGGGGATAGTCACCAGTGACCGGTGACCGGAGCCGTAGGGCGGCCTGACCCAGGCCGCCGCTCATTCTGCCGCCCGGTAGGACGGCGGCCTGCCGAGGCTCCGACAGAGCCTTCCCCTGAGGGGGGGGAAGGCTTTACGCTCGACAAAACGATTGCAAATCCTGCATTCTTATGCTATAATAAATTGAATTTTTACGGAAAGGCGGATGCCTCATGGAGAAGAAAATCGTCAAAATCGTCCTGACCGGCGGACCGGCTGCCGGCAAAACCACACTGATCAGCCGCGTGCTCAAGGAATTCAAGCAGGAGGACGGCTGGAAGGTCATCACCATCCCCGAAACTGCCACGGAGCTGATCTCCGGCTTCGGCATCAAGCCCTTTGATAATTGCATGTCGATGTTCGACTTCCAGTATTTTGTCATTGCCGACCAGCTCCACAAGGAGAAACTGGCCCTCGACGCCGCCCAGAAGGTCCCCGAGCAGAACGTCCTGATCCTCTATGACCGTGCCCTGCTCGACGACAAGGCCTACATCACCGACGCCGAGTTTGAGTACGTTGTCTCCCACTTCGGCCTGACCACGGAGGCTGTCCTGGCCAAGTACGATGCTGTCATCCACCTGGTCACCTGCGCCAAGGGAGCGGAGTTTGCCTACAACCTCGGCAACGAGGCCCGCACCGAGGACATCGGCCACGCCATCGAGCTCGACGACAACACCCTCCGGGCCTGGAGCTCCCATCCGAATCTTCGGATCGTGGACAACGCCATGGACTTTGAGAAAAAGATCCAGCGCGGCCTGCGGGAGATCAGCCGCATCGTCGGCGAGCCGGAGCCCATGGACAAGAAGCGCAAGTACCTGATCCGGATGCCCGACATCAACCGCCTGATCGTGGAGCGCCATGCCGTGCCCTTCGACATGATGCAGAGCTATCTGGTTATGACGAACCCCAACATCGAGCGCCGGGTCCGCCAGCAGAAAAACGGCCAGGAATACCTCTACTTCTACACCGAAAAGCATTTCATGCCCGACGAGACCAAGTGGGACACCGAGCGCCCCATCTCCCAGAAGGCCTATCAGCGGTATTTGCAGGAGGCGGATCCGAGCCTCCAGCCGGTCTACAAGCGGAAGTACCGCTTCAACTACAACCGCCAGCGCTTCGAGATCGACGTCTATCCCTTCTCCCAGGACAAGGCCATCCTCTTCTGCTACGCCGACGACGAGCCCGTCACGGCCCCGCCCGAGCTGGAGATCCTCTGCGACGTCACCGGCGACCCCGAGTACAAAAACAAGAATCTGGCCCGCGTGCAGAAGCTGTAATGCCGGACGTTGGGCAGCAGCCTGATATTATGTCAATTTCCGGCTGCTGTATAAAATCTGCATCCGCCTGAAATCCACAGCCTCCGCCGGCCGGTGGAAAACCGTCAAAGCCCAAGCAATTTCAGCAAATTTGACCGGTGGAAAAACCTGTGGATAATGTGAATAACCTCGCCTTGCCGGAAAATATCCCCTCAGATTCTGTTAACACGAACGGAGATGACCGCCATGCAGCAACGCCTCACCGTGCCGAAGGCGGAAAAGCTTCTGGACCGCCTGACCGACCGCTATCTGACCCTGAAGCCGGACGCTGCTGCCCTGGACTTCTCCGCTCGTCCCTCCCAGTGGGACGCGGCGATCCGCGCCCTGGGCCGGGATCGGGCATATGCCCGGGTTGCAGACCGGGTCTGCGCGGCCTACCGCGAGCAGTTCGGCGCCGAGTTTCCCTTCACCGAGGCCTGCGTCGCCTATGAGATCGCCTATCACGCCAATGCCTACCTCTGGACGCAGGGCTTTCGCGGCTATCCCCGGCACATCACCACCCGCCTGTTTTCCAGAGCGGCCCTGGAGCGGCACTGCCGCAGCGTGGAGATCGACCGCAAGGATATCAACGACCTCCGCCAGCGTCTCATCTTCCACTACCGCTCCGGCCTGCGGAAAAAACCGAATACGGACGAAGCATAAAATCACCGGCCCCGCCCCGAAGCAGAAACGCTTCGGAGCGGGGCCGGTTTTGCCGGGGCTACCGGACGGCCTCCTGGCCGCGGAGCTGGAGCTGCAGCCGATCCGCGATCAGGGCAATGAATTCGCTGTTTGTGGGCTTTCCCTTGGTGTTGGACACCGTGTAGCCGAAAAAGCGCTGTAGGGTGTCCAGATCGCCGCGGTCCCAGGCCACCTCGATGGCGTGGCGGATGGCTCGCTCCACCCGGGAGGGCGTGGTGCTGAAGGCCTTAGCCACCTGCGGATAGAGGACCTTCGTCACGGCATTGATGACGTCCATGTCGTTCACCGCAATGATGATGGCCTCCCGCAGATACTGATAGCCCTTGATGTGGGCGGGAACGCCGATTTCGTGGATCACGTTGGTGACCATGGTTTCGATGTCCGGTCCTGTGGCGGTGGTGGCACTCCGGGCCGTGTCCAGAATCTCTTCCATCCGTTCCAGGACATTCTGCGGCCCCACCGGCTTGAGGAGGAGGTAGTCCACGCCGTAGGCGGCGACCGCCGAAGAAATGTAGTCTGTGGTGAACACCGAAAGCAGAATAATCCGCGGCCGATTCTCCTTCGGCAGCTCTTTCAGAATGCTGAGTCCGTCCCGCCGCGGAAGCATCAGGTCCAGAATCAGAACGTCGGGCAATGCCAGCCGCAGCAGCTCTGATGTGCGCTCTCCGTCGCTTGCCGTGCCGGTGACAGCGTAGCCGCGGTCCCGCAGCAGCTGTGCCATTCCCTCGGTGAAGGCCTCGCTGCTGTCCGCGACCAATACGCGTGTAGGATGTTCCATAGTATAACCTCTCCTTGCTAATCTTCGGTATTTACATTCTCTCTTTCTCAGCATAACGAGATTATCACAGGATTAATGATTTTTCAAGGAGAAAATAGACGGTTTTACAGCATTTTTGTCCTGTTTTTTCGACAAATCAGGGGAAATGATGTCGGAACATGTCGAATCCTGTCGAATCCTTAAACAAGCACCTCGGCAGCGCCGACCGCCCGGAGCCGCCGGCGCTGGCAGGCGGCTGTGGGCAGCAGGTCCTCCACCGCGGCCGCAAAGGCGTCCGCGGCGTCCAGCGGCACGAAGGCCTGGGCCGTTCCGGCGAAGCCGCCGCCGTGGACCCGGCAGGCGCCCCGGCCGCCGAGGACCTTCTCCATCACGGCCAGGGTCAGGGCCATGGGCTGGGTCAGGCTGCCCCGCGGGGAAATGTTTTGCAGCAGGCGCCAGGAGGAGAGCCCGGAGGCCCGGACGACGGCGAGGAAGCGGTCAAAGTTGTCGGTCAAAACGGCCTCCCGCATCTGCAGGACGCGGCGGTTTTCGTCGAAGACGTGCATGGCCCGCAGGACGGCGCGGTCGCCGCAGGCGGCACGCAGCGCGCCAAGGCTGGCGTAGAAGGCGTCCTCGTCCACGTCCCGCAGGTTGTCCACCCCAAAGAAGGCGCTGATCCGCTTGAGCTCCGCGGGGATCGCGGCGTATTCGTCGGTCAGGTCTGCGTGGTCCGCGCCGCAGGAGACCAGGAACAGGGCGTAACCGTGCTGCTCCGGGTCCAGCGTCAGCTTTTCCACGACGGGGGCGGCGGGGTCCCGGAAGTCCATCCAGCTCACGCCGCCCACGGCGCAGGCCGCCTGGTCCAGCAGACCGCAGGGCTTGCCGAAGTATTCGTTCTCCACCCGCTGGCCCAGCTTCGCCAGTTCCACAGCGCTCAGACCCAGGCCGTACCATTCATTGAAGATCTCGCCCAGCAAAACCTCTACCGAGGCAGAGGATGACAGGCCGCTGCCCGGCAGGACCGTGGAGGACACACAGAGGTCCAGTCCGCGGAGCGGGGCCATCGGGGCGAACATGGCGATCATTCCCGCGACCAGAGCAGCAGCGCTGCCGGGAGCGGCCTCGTTCTCTCGCGGGTCCAGGGAGAGGACGGCGGCAGGAAAGCCCTCGGAGAAGAAGCGGAGCTTCCCGCTTCCGTTTTCGGCGACGGCGGCAATCGTATCCACGTCCACGCTGCCTGCCAGAACCAGACCGTGCTGGTGGTCGGTGTGGTTGCCGCAGAGCTCCGTCCGGCCGGGGGCGGTAAAGTAACGGACCTCCTCGGGCCGATGACCCATGGCGCAGAGCCGGTCCGTGAGTGCGGCAAATCGGGCGCGGGCGCTCTGGTCTGCGTAGACCTCGGAATAGTGATATTTCATTTGGAGTTCCTCCCGGATTGTTTTTCTTCATTATAGCACAGACAGATTGGTTCGGAAATAGGAAGATTTGAAAAAATCCCGGTTTTTCGTTGCTTTTTCCAAAGTGCCCTGATATAATAGCCTTATGCGAAGAAAGAAAGGGAGTTGATGTACCCTGTATAAGAGACTTCTATGCTTGGCTCTGACCCTGCTCCTGGTTCTCGGATTGGGCGGCTGCGCCGTGATCAACGAGACCGCGACACGGACAGAGACCGTGAGCAGTCCCACCTTTGTCATCGAGACCCGTGCCGCATCGACCGGTGCGGAGAGCGAGACGGACAGTCAGCCGACCGAGGAAGCCTCGGTGACGGCAGCCCCGGACACGGAGGTCCCCACCACACAGGCCCAGCCGACCCTCCAGCCGACCACCGAAGCGCCCGAGGCCCGGATCGACGAGGACGGCTGGTATGATTCCAAGGAAGAGGTCGCCCTCTACATCCACACCTACGGCCATCTGCCCGGCAACTACATCACGAAAAAAGATGCCGAGGCCCTGGGCTGGCCCGGCGGCTCCCTGGAGCCCTACGCCCCCGGAAAGAGCATCGGCGGCGGCCGCTTCGGCAACTACGAAGGCCTCCTGCCCGACGCCCCGGGCCGGAAATGGACCGAGTGCGACATCGACACCGCCGGCGCCCGCAGCCGCGGCGCCAAGCGGATCGTCTTCTCGAACGACGGCCTGATCTACTATACCGGCGACCACTATGAGAGCTTCGAGCTGCTCTATGGGGAGGATTGAAGATGAGAGCGACCATCAACGGAAAGCGCGTCACGGACCGTGACAGCCTTCACGCCCTGCTCCGCGTCAAGCTGAGTCTTCCCGCCGACTGCGGCCGGAACCTGGACGCGGTCTACGACATTTTGACTACCCCCGGCAAGGACCGGATCATCACGATCAAGCACGAAGCCCTGCTCCGCGAGCGCCTGGGCGACTACGCCGACCGCCTGCTCCGGATGCTGGAGGACAGCGCCGAGTCCGGCCACGTCCGGATCGTCCATAAAAACTGATACTGAAACGATTCAAAAAAACGGACGCCGAGCGTCCTGCAATCACGAAAGGAGTATCCCCATGCTTGAACACATTTCCACCCCCAACGCCCCCGCGGCCATCGGCCCCTATTCCCAGGCTGTCAAGGCCGGCGGCTTCCTCTACCTCTCCGGCATGATGCCCATCAACCCGGCGGACGGCACCCTGGCCCCCTCCGAGATCAAGGCGCAGACCGCTCAGATCCTCAAGAACATCGACGCTCTGCTGACCGACGCCGGTTACTCTGAGGCGGACGTGGTCAAGACCACCTGCTTCCTCTCCGACATCGCCAACTTCGGCGCCTTCAACGAGGTCTATGCCGAGTACTTCACCCACAAGCCCGCTCGCTCCTGCTTCGCCGTCAAGGACCTCCCCAAGGGAGCCCTGGCGGAAGTCGAGGTCGTAGCATATAAGTAAGCGCCGGGTTCCCGACGCCAAAAGCGGCGAAAACGATCGCCCGGAGGGCGATGGAAAGGTTGTTTGTAACCTCCCATCGTCCTCCGGGCGATTTGATTCACTGCGCAGAACCGAGCGCATCGGCGCCCCCGTGTTTTTCTGCTTACTGTTCCAGCCGCTTGACCACCGGGGTCAGGAGCTTCGTTCCGATCAGCAGGATCACCAGACCGCCTGCGGTGATGGCGGCCAGCTGCAGCCAGTTCGTCCCGGTCAGCGCGTAGACCTCCAGCAAAAACAGCTTCGGCAGGAGGACCAGGGCACCGACGTAGCCGACCACCATGGCGATGCAGACGGCAACGCGCAGCTTCGTAAACGGGCGGCAGGTCAGAGCCAGGTAGACCAGGCCGATCCATCCTGCGGCGATGGCGGCCATCGTGGCGGCAACGCCGTGGCTGACGCCGGCATGCTCCAGAATCATCGACGCGCTGGCGCAGGAGACCACCGCCAGCGAGCCCGGAAGCGCCCGCAGGATGATGCGCTTGAGGAAGTGCCCGGACGCCCGCTCTGCGCTCGGCTCCAGGGCCAGGAAAAACGACGGTGTTCCGATGCTCAAGGCGCTGATCAGGGTCAGATGGATGGGCTGGAAGGGATAGCGCAGGGGCAGGAAGACCATGATCAGCCCCAGCACAAAGGAATACAGCGTTTTCACCAAATAGAGGGAAGCGGTTCTGGTGATATTGCCGATCACACGGCGGCCCTCCGCCACCACGGCGGGCAGGGAGTTGAAGTCGCGGTCCAACAGGACGATCTGCGCCGCATGCTCCGTGGCCTCCGCGCCGCCGCCGATGGCGATGGAGCAGTCCGCAGCCTTAAGGGAGGGAATGTCGTTCACGCCGTCGCCGGTCATGGCCACGCTGTGGCCTGCGGCCTTGAGCGCTTCCACCAGAATCTGCTTCCGCGCCGGGGTCAGCCGGCCGAAGATCACCTTGTCCGCTGCCGCGGCGCGGAGCTCGTCGTCGCTGAGACGGGAGCAGTCCACGATCTGATCGGCCCCGGGCAGCTCCAGGGTCCGCGCAACGGCCGAGACGGTCCTCGGGTCGTCGCCCGAGAGGACCCGGACCGACACGCCCTCCCGGGAGAACCAGGCCAGGGTGGACTTGACCGAGGGCCGCAGCGTGTCGCGCAGGAGGAAGAGACCGAGGCAGCGCCGGACGGGCGGAAGCTCGGTCCCGGAGAGCTCGCCTTCCGCCTCCGCCAGGGCCAGGACGCGATAGCCCTGTTCGCTTGCCTCGGTCACGCGCGCGGGCACGGCGTCCAGCACAAAGGACGGCGCGCCGAGGATCAGGGTCGTTCCGTCGGGGAAGCTGGCCGCGGATTTCTTCCGCGCCGAGGAGAAGGGGAGGGTCGCAAGGACGGTGTTCTCCGCGGCGGGGATCGCGTCCGCCAGCGCGCGAAGCGTTCCGGACGCTGCCTCGAACGCGCCGAGGAAGCGGGCGGCGGCTGCGTTCAGCTCCGCCTCGTCGGCCTCCATCGGGATCGTTTCGTCCAGCGTCATCTCGCCCGTGGTCAGGGTTCCGGTCTTGTCCACGCAGAGGACGTCTACCCGGGCCAGGCACTCGATGCCGAAGAGCTCCTGCACCAGGGTCTGCCGCTTGCCCAGCTTGACCACGCCGGCCAGCAGGGCCACAGAGGTGAGCAGGATCAAGCCCTCGGGGATCATGCCGATCATCGCGGCCACGGCCTCCGGCACGGCCTGCTCGAGCGGGGCGTGCTGAATGAAATACTCCCGGCAGAACAGCAGGATGCCGATGGGCACCAAAAGCTTGCTCACCAGAGAGACCAGACGGTTGAGCTCCGTCATCAGCTCGGACTTGGGCGTGCGGATCACGCGCGCGCTCCGCATCAGCCGGGCGGCGTAGGAATCGTCGCCCACGGCGGCGAGCTGGGCCGTGACCTTGCCCTCGGTCAGGAAGCTGCCGGACATCAGCCAGTCGCCTTCCTGTCGGACCACGGGCTCGCTCTCGCCGGTCAGCAGGGATTCGTCTGCGGCGCAGCGGCCCTGGCGCACGATGGCGTCGGCAGGCAGCTGTTCCCCGGCCCGCAGGACCACCAGGTCGCCCAGGACCAGCTCGTCCGGCGGGCATTCGCCCTCCTTCCCGTCCCGGATGGGATGGACGTTCCGTGTCTGGAGCAGACGGAGCTTGTTCAGCGTTTGTCGGGCCCGGATGGACTGGACCGTGCCGATCAGCGTGTTGGAAAAAACGACGCCCAGAAAGAGCATGTTCCGCCACGAGCCCACCAGGGCCAGGCAGATCGCCAGGGCAAAATTCAACAGATTAAAAAGGGTAAAGAGGTTTT